>CAXTEX010000042.1:0-17836 GCA_964243445.1 uncultured Caulobacteraceae bacterium
CCTGCAGGGTGCGGGCGACCGCCGGCGTGAACAGGGCGCACCGCGCGCCCGCGGCCTGCATCAGCGCGCGCTCGTAGAGCAGGCCGGACGCGGCGCTCGCCGCCCGCGCCGTACCCGGCGCTAGACTCAGCAGGAGGGCCGTACCCGGCGCGACACTCAGCAGGAGGGCCGTACCCGGCGCTAGACTCAGCAGGAGGGCCGCCGGCGCGACGCTCAGCAGGAACGCCGCCAGGGCGGTGGAGCGGATCAGGGACGGCATGGGCGTATGCACGCGACCGCAGGGTTAAGGGCGCGCTAACGGCGCGGCCTGTCCCGGCTCGCGGCGGTGGACCCGCGCGGCGGCGCGTGGGACCTTGCCCCGCGATGCTGCTCTCCACCGACCTCTGGGTCTCCGCCCTGATCCGCCGCGCCGAGCAGGGCGGCGCCTTTCCCGCCGTGATCCGCCGGGGCGACGCGCGGGCCGGCGCGGTGCTGGTCAAGGTGCTGGACCGGCGCGCCGGCCGGGCCGACCTCTACGCCGAGGCCGTGCGCGGCGAGGGCGAGCGGGTGTGGATGCGTCCCGTTCCGCCGGACGACGAGGCGGCGCTGGACGCCTACGCCGAGCGCCAGCTCCGCTTCGACCCCGACCTGTGGATCGTTGAGATCGACGACGCCCGGGGTCGCCACTTCCTCACCGAGCCGGTGGAGGCCCGTTAACCCTGCTCGCACACGGGCCCTAAAGCCCGATCCGCTATCGTCCTCCCCTGCCGACCGGGGACCGACGCATGATCTTCCTCATGAACGACGCCGTCCTGGACCTGGACATGGGCGCGCTCGTCCCGACCGGGGAGGCCGGCCGCTTCCGGGCGCTCAGCCTGGCGTTCGTGATCCGGCTCGGCTGCGATCTGTTCAGCGAAGAGCCCCTGCTGCACCGCGTCGCGCCCGAGCGGGCGCGCCGTCTGGCGGCGCTGATCGTGTTCAAGGCGCCGCAGGTGAACGCCGCCCTGTTCGCGGCCCCGCGAGCGGGCTGCGGGCCCGACCGGGTTTCCACGCGTCTGGAGACGCTGGACGGCGAGGTGCTGGCCCGGCTGCACGTCAGTCAATCGCAGGACGCCCTGACGCCCTGGGTCGCCGACGCAGAGGTCTGGCGGCGGATGGCGGCCTGAGCGGAGCGGGAGCCATGCTCATCCGACCGACAAGAAGCACGCTCAGCCGACGGGCGGCGCTTGCGGGCGCCCTGGCGCTCTCGGCTTGCGGCCGCGACGGCGGTGCGGCCGCCCAGCCGTCGTATCGCCGCAGCGGGAGCGCAGCGCTAGGCCTGCGCGAGCGCGCGCCCTTCCCGATCGGGACCTGCCTCAGCACCGCCGAGCTGGGCGACCCGGCCTATCTCGCCCTGGTCGTGCGCCAGTGCAGCCAGATCATCCCGAGCTGGCAGCTGCAGATGGAACAGGTGCTGCGCCCCGACGGCGGCCTGGACTTCGCCGCCGCGGACCGCATCGCCAGCTTCGCCGGCCGGAACGGGCTGGCCTTCCACGCCACAGCGCTCGTTTGGTACGGCGAGAACCCGTCGGCGCTGAAGCGGCTGGACGGCCAGCCGGCCGCCTTCGACCAGGCCGTACAGACCTACATCGCCGCGGTCTGCGGCCACTATCGTGGCCAGGCCGTGAGCTGGGACACGGTCAACGAGCCGATCCTTCCCGACGGCTCAGGCCTTCGCGACTGCCTCTACAGCCGCAACATGGGGGGCGAGGACTACATCGCGCGCGCCTTCGACTACGCCCGCGCCGCCGATCCGCAAGCGGTGCTGGTGCTCAACGAGTTCGACCTGGAGCGCACCCCCGCCAAGCGCTGGGCCTTCCTGCGCCTGGCCGAGCGCATGCTGAAGCGCGGCGTCCCCATCGGTGCGCTGGGGACCCAGTGCCACCTGGACATCGGCGTGGACCCGGCGCTGTGCCGCCCGGCCATGCGGGAACTGGCGAGCCTCGGCCTGCCCATCCGCGTCTCGGAGCTGGACGTGTCGCTGGACGCGCCGGGCGCGCCCTTGATGTCGCTGCAGCGCCGCGAGGACGCCCAGGCGCGCCTCTACGCCGAGACGCTCGCCGCCTTCCTGGAGCTGGCGCCCCACCAACGGCTGGCCTTCTGCACCTGGGGCCTGGCGGACTCCAAGTCCTGGCTGCGCTTCCAGGCCGGGGGCGACGCCGGCGACCGGCCCCTGCCCTTCAACGACGCGCTGCAGCCCAAGCCCGCCTTCTTCGCCCTGGCCGACGGCTTGCAGCAGGCCTGACACCCCCGCGGCGACTGTCCGAAACCCGGACAGCCGAGCCCCGCGCCGGTCGAGGAGCGCGCGGCCCATGGACCTGATCCACGCCCTGCAGGATCGCGACAACCCCAACTCGCTCGCTACCCGCTTCCGCCGCGCCCGCGCCAAGCGCGTGGTCGAGCTGATCAGCGCCGCCCATGCGGAGCAAGGCTGCTGCCGCATCCTGGATCTCGGCGGCGAGCCCGACTACTGGCGGCTGTTCGACCGCGGCTTCCTGCAGTCCAAGGCGGTCAGCATCCTGCTGGTCAACCCCGCCGAGCAGGTCGTGGCCGACCCCATGTTCTCGACCCGCGTCGGCGACGCCTGCAGCCTGCCGGAGCTCGACGCCGGCCAGCTCGACCTGGTCCACTCCAACTCCGTTATCGAGCACGTAGGCGACTGGACGCGCATGGAGGTCTTCGCCGCCGAGGTCCGCCGCCTGGCCCCGCGCTACTATGTGCAGACCCCCTACTTCTACTTCCCCATCGAACCCCACTTCTCCGAGCCGTTCTTCCACTGGCGCTCGGAGCAGGCGCGGGCGCGCATGCTGATGCGCCGCCGCCGCGGCTGGTACGCCCAGAAAGCCGCCGACGTGGGCGAAGCCATGCACGTTGTCCAGCACGCCCGCCTGCTCGACAAATCCCAGTTCCGCTTCCTGTTTCCCGACGCGGCCCACGTGGACGAGCGGGCGGCGGGGCTGACGAAGAGCCTGATCGCGCTGCGGGGTGACGGGCGTTCATCCTCCCCATTGCGAGATGGGAGGTGGCGGCGAAGCGGACGGAGGGGCCGCGCGTGAGCGCGGAAGCCGCAGCGATGCGGTGTATTCCGATCGGCTCCACCGGCCGCCCCCTTCCGGCCTACAGCCGTCCTCCCCGCCCGGGCATGAGAGACAATCCTGCTAATTGCGGCTGGCCTGCTACGCGCGGCTGGAACAAAGTGGCAACGGACCGCATGGCGCTCGCCAGGCGGCCGGCGTAACTTCGGCTCAGTTCTTTGACATCGGCCGCACCTCGCGGCCCTCAGCCAGGCCGCCGCCGCTCCAGGTTGCGGCTGATACGAGGACCCGTCGGCTCAGGCCGCGCGGCGGGCGCGGAAGCTCAAGCCGCCGTCCGGGCTGGACGCTGCGCCGGTGCGGACAAAGGCGGCCAGGATAACCTCGACCTTTGCCCGAGTGCGTTTGTCCGACTTCCAACGAGCCGCGATGGCTGTGGCGCTGAGCGGGCCGGGCGCGTCGGCCAGGGCGGCGGCGACGGCGGCCGACTGCTCGACAGGGTCTCGGGGGAAGGTCTCTGGCGCGGACTTGACCTCCAGCGGTCCGAGGTCCGCCTCCGTCTGTTCGCCGCCCAGCGTGGCGGCGCCGGCGTGGGCCTTCTGGTAGTCGGGGCGGAGCCAGCGCACCTGGCCCCGCCGCTCCTCCGCAGCTCGCTCGGCGTTCAGCGCCACCAGAAGGGCGACGATCTCCTCGTCGGTGAGGCCCTGCGGCCAGCCGTAGGCCTGGAGCGTCAGGGCGTCGATCTCGTCGTGCAGCTCGTTCAGGATCAAGACGAGCCCCTCGTCCTTGATCCGCGCCTCCTCAGGCGTCAGCGCCCGTCCCGCGCGGATCGCCTCGCGCACGTTGTACATCTGGGTCAGGGTCAGGCGAGGGTGCTCGGCCTGCCGCGCCTTGCGGAAGGCGTCGAGGCGCTCGCCGGCTTGGCGGAGTTTGGCTTTGAGAGCGTTGTCGGGGACCGGAAATGGATACGGGTCGAAGACGCGCGACTTCACATAAACCGAGTCGTTACCTACGCCGAGCCAGCCGCCTGTGCGGACCGACCAGCGGACATGAACGAAGGAAGATAGAACAGCGAGCAGCCAACCGTCTCGGTCAGCAATGATGACGCTCTTATCGTCGAGGATAAATTCCGAAGGGAAGAGCTGGAACACGCGATGGCGCGCTGTATCGACTGTCGCCACAAACCGGTCGAGACCGCTCAGCGCTGGTCTTAGCTCGGCGCGGGGTTCACCGAAAATCCACCAGTTGGCTCGGTACACCTCGCGATTGTTCTTGTCTCGCTCTGGCTTTACCGTTGTAAGAAGGTGCTAATATACTTCCGGATATTGGTTGCGGACCTCTGTAATCGATATATCAAATAGATCGATTACAAGCAGCCCTCGTGACATTGCAGCGACGTCTCTGCCGTTGCGATAAGGCCGAATATAACGCTCCAGCCCTGGACGCCTGCTGAGACCGAGGTGGTCCGCTTGGGCTGGACTGACAATGAAGCCTTTGCCGTGCAGCTTCACGCCATCGTGGCAGATCATCCTGTTCGCCAGGAGGGAAGTGGCGGCGGTCACGTCCGTCCCCGTCGTTAGGTCCGCGTGAATCCGACCTAGACGATTCACGAAAGCGATTTCTGGCGCATCGGAGTCGAGAGCGGTCTCAGACAGCACCTCCCGAAGCAGGCCTTCATGGCGGCCCCTCGCTGCAACCGTCATAGCGATCCGCACAGCGGCCGTGTCCTTTCCACGATACCAAGGGTGGTCAGGGACAGCGTAGATCAGGCTGACCGGAGTCTTGGCGTCCAAACGCTTCTTGATGACACGACGGCTGAACTCCTGAGTGATGGAGTTAGTCGTCACGAAGCCGAAACGGCGCAGCTTCGTGCCCCGCTGGGTTAGAAGCTCAGCGGCATGATCCCACCAGTACATGACACGGTCGGCCGATGGGTTGATCTTCTGGTGCCCCGCCCAGAGCGCCTCCGCATAGAGGCCGCCGAAATCTCTGCGGAAATCCTGCCCGGCCACGAACGGCGGGTTGCCGACGATGAACTCCGCTTCCGGCCACTTGGGCTGGCGGGCGCGGGGGTAGGTCTCGCGGGCCTCGCCGCCTTCGCGTACGACCTTGGGGGCGGGATAGCCGTCCCAGGTCAACACCGCGTCGTAGCCGCCGGGCCGGCCGAAGTTGATGTTGCCGAAGGCGCGCAGGATCGGCTCGCCGGGCGGACCGCCCTTGGTCTTGAAGTGAAGTTGCAGGTAGCCGATCCACAGCACCAGCTCGGCGATGGCGGCGGCGCGGGGGTTCAGCTCCAGGCCCAGGAACTGGTGGGGATCGACGGTGTGGCCCTCCAGGCTGAGCGCCTCCTGGCCGCCGAGGTCGGCGAGCGTCTGCAGCACCTCGGCCTCCAGCCGCTTCATCAGGTCCAGTGAGACGTAGAGGAAGTTGCCGGTGCCGCAGGCGGGATCGAGCACGCGGGTCTCGCACAGCCTGTCGTGGAAGGCGCGCACCAGGGCGACGGCGTCGTCGGCGTCGCCCTCGGCCCGGCGCGTCTCCACCGCCGCCAGCACGTTGGACCAGTCGGCGCGCAGCGGCTCGATGATCGTCGCGGTGACCAGCCGTTCCACATAGGCGCGGGGCGTGTAGTGGGCGCCGAGCTTCTTCCGCTCGCCGGGCTCCAGCGCCTGTTCCAGCAGGGCGCCGAAGATGGCGGGCTCGACCTCGGTCCAATTGGCCTTGGCGGCGGCCAGCAGCTCGCCGATCTCCTCGCGCCCGAGCGGGATGACGTGGGCGTCCTTGAACAGGGCGCCGTTGAAGCGCTTGACCTGGGCGCGGATCGAGACGGCGTAGAGCCCTTGATCCATGGCCTTCCAAAGCTCCACCAGGAGCGGGGCGAAGCTTGCGGGGTGGTCCACGCAGTCGGCAAGCAGGCCCTGGAACGAGGCCTCGGGCAGCAGGTCCACGTCCTCGGCGAACATGGTGAAAAGACAGCGCATCAGGAAGTGCGCGACCTCCTCCGGCGGGTGGGTCTTCTCCAGGCTCTTGGACACCTGGGCCAGGCGCCCGGCGATCTCGCGCGTCGCCTTGGCCGCGCGGCGGGTGGGGTCCAGGCTGTGCGGGTCCAGCCAGATGCAGCGCAGCCGCTCGCGCACGGCGGGGTCGCGCAGGTCCTCCAGATAGATGCGGAAGCCCTGGCGATCGGGGAACTGCTCGTACTTCCCCATGCGGCGGAAGTCGGCATAGACCTCGATGGCGTGGCCGACGTCGCAGACCAGCACGAAGGGCGGCCAGCCGTGGTGCTGGGGCAGGTCGCGGGCGTACTCCTCCGCCTGGCGGCGCGCATTGACCATCAGCACGTCCCAGCCGCGCTTGGCGGAGCGGCGGCCTAGGGGGTCCGGGGCCGTGGGCAGGTCCAGGCGGCCCTGCTCGGGCGTGGTCTGCACATACTTTTCGCCGCGCCGCCCGGCCGCGTCAGGCTGGCGGCTCTGCTTGGCCTCCAGCACGAAGGCGTCGCGACGGTAGAGGTCGATGCGCCCCGTCGTCCCGTCCGACCGCTGCACTGCACGCTCGAAGACATAGTCGTTGTGGTCGGTGACGGCGCTGGCGGGGTCGGGCCGCGGCACGCCCAAGACATCGCAGAGCTCAGACAGGAAGAGGGCGTAGTTGGCCCGCTCCGCCCCGCCGACCCGGTTCGACCATCGGCCGATGAACTGCTCGACATCCAAGATTTCGACCGTGCCCTCGCCCAGCCTGATTGGCGCGGCGGGGGCTGCAGGTCAATGCACGTGGAGCGTGAACCTTGACGGCCGCGGCAGCTCGACCGCCCTGCTCGGGAGCGAAAATCCCTTTAGGCCTGCGGCTTTGGGCGCAAGGGGACTTGTGTCTGGCCGCCGGTTGCGGGCGGCGGCGGTGGTGGCTGCGGTTGTGGGCTCGACGCCGCCATGGCACCCTGACGTCAGCGCTTCGGCGGCTTGCTGTCGTGGGCGTAGGTCGCCCTCGGCGGCATTGGGGGCTGCGGCGGCGGCGGCGGGCGAGGCGGAGCGTTGGCCATCAGGATCGATCCGGCGAAAGGGGCCCACGCGTTCTGGATCGCGAGCGCCGAGGTTAGGCCCCTGATCCTCCAACACGCCGAGCGGCGCGCGGAGTCTGAGCGAGCTAGCCTGACATCGTTACATCAACGGCTGTCGCAAGTCAGCGCGCTTATGATCGCCGGCGCGGCGGTGTCGGCGACCGCGATCACATCGGGTGCGAGGACTGAGATTGTCACCGTTGCGCTCGCGGCGTCGGCATCTTGTGTTTTCGCGGCGGGTGGGATCGCCGCTCTCGTCGGACTGTTCAGCGGCCGGAGCAAGTTTCCAGGCGATAGGCCGTCGTGGTGGGTGCGAGAGGGCGACGAAACCCTCATGGCGCTGGACAAGCCCGCGGCCGAATTCTGGATCGCCGTGCATTACGAAGAGACCATCTTGAGCCTCTCCGCAGCCTGCCAGCGCAGGGCCTTCTTTCTTAATGCCGCCCTCGTGCTCGCCTGTTTGGCTGGAGCGCTGACGGCTGGAGCCGGCGTAAGCGTGATACGTTTGACCGCAATAGCGGCAAACGTGACAGCGCCGCCTTCGAGCCCTATGTCGCTCGTCCCATGCCCCCCCTCGCACCCGCCGCGGAGGCCGCCCGTCGGCGGACCTTCGCCATCATCTCCCATCCCGACGCCGGCAAGACCACGCTGACCGAGCATATCCTGCTGGCCGGGGGCGCGATCCACCAGGCCGGCGCAGTGCGGGCGCGGGGGGAGCAGCGGCGGACGCGCTCGGACTGGATGAAGATCGAGCGGGAGCGGGGCATCTCGGTCTCGGCCTCGGTGATGACCTTCGAGCACGAGCACCTGCTGTTCAACCTCCTGGACACGCCGGGCCACGAGGATTTCAGCGAGGACACCTACCGCACCCTCACCGCCGCGGACTGCGCGGTCATGGTGCTGGACGCCGCCAAGGGCATCGAGCCGCAGACGCTGAAGCTGTTCGAGGTCTGTCGCCTGCGCGACATCCCCATCGTCACCTTCATCAACAAGATGGACCGCGAGGCGCTGGACCCCTTCGCGCTGCTGGACGAGATCGGCTCCAAGCTGGCGCTGGACCCCGCGCCGCTCTACTGGCCGGCCGGGTCGGGCAACCGCTTCAAGGGCGTGATCGACTTCGCCCACGACCGCTTCATCCCCTACGTCCGCAACCCCGACAGCGAGGAGGACCGCGCGCCCATCGCGCTCAAGTCCAACTCCATCATGCGCGTGCTCGACCCGGAGGCGCTGGAGGAGGCGATGGAGGGCGCGGAGCTTGTGCAGGGCGCCTCCAAGCCGTTCGACACGCGCTCCTTCCTGGAAGGCCACATGACGCCGGTGCTGTTCGGCTCGGCGCTGCGCCACTTCGGAGTGGAGGAGCTGCTGGCGGCCCTCACCGCCTTCGCACCGCCGCCGCAGGATCGGGCGGCCGAGCGCGGCGGTCAGCCGATCGAGGTGCATCCGAGCGACCCGGAGGTCTCGGGCTTCGTCTTCAAGATCCAGGCGAACATGGACCCGAACCATAGGGACCGCATCGCCTTCGTGAAGCTGTGTTCGGGCAAGTTCACCCGCTCCATGAAGCTGAAGGTGCAGAACACCGGCCGCCAGATGAGCGTGCACAACCCCATCCTCTTCCTCGCCGCCGAGCGCGAGCTGGCGGAGGAGGCCTATGCCGGCGACGTGCTCGGCATCCCCAACCACGGCGTGCTGCGGGTGGGCGACAGCCTGTCGGAGACGGGCGCGGTCCGCTACGCCGGCTTGCCCAACTTTGCCCCGGAGATCCTGCGCCGGGTGCGGGTGAAGGACCCGCTGAAGGCCAAGCACCTGAAGAAGGCGCTGGAAGGCCTGGCGGAGGAGGGCGTGACCCAGCTGTTCCGGCCGGAGTTCGGGGCGGACTTCATCGTGGGCGCGGTGGGCCAGTTGCAGTTCGAGGTGATGGCCGACCGGCTGGGCAACGAGTACGGGCTGGAGGTGATCTTCGAGCCCAGCCCCTATGGCGAGGCGCGCTGGCTGGCGGGCGCCAAGGCGGACGTGGACGACTTCGCCTCCAAGCACCGCCCGGCCATGGCGCCGGATATCGACGAGCAGCCGGTCTTCCTGGCCAAGTCCGCCTGGGAGATCGGCTATGTGGCCGAACGCTATCCCAAGGTGATGTTCCAAAAGGCCAAGGAGCGGGGGTAAGCCTTCCCGTGGGTCTTGCCTGAGTTGAGCTGAGCTGGCGGCCCCGGCCTTGCTCCTCGACGTACGACCTCAGCCCGGACGTGCCGGGTTGGGACTTGGAGTGGGCCATGGCGCTGAGTCGCATCGTCGGCGGGCGGGGACGGGAGCGGCGGCGCGGCGCGCTGCTGGCCGAGCCCGGCCGGCTGGAGCTCCTGAGCCTGACGGCCCTGGCCGACCTGCTGCCGGCCGGCGCGCTCAGCCGCGAGCCGGTCCATGAGCTGCGTGCGGTCGCCGCCCTGGACCACGCCGTGCTGGAGCGCGAACTGGCGCGCCGCACGGGCGATCCGCGGCGGCTGGCCAATGCAGTGGAGGCCGCGGCCCTGGCGGCGCGCGACGGGCGGAGCGAGCCCAGGCTGTATGCTGCGGCGCGGCTGCAGACGGCGCTGTGCGCGCTCGCCGCCTGCGAACTGTTCGGCGAAGACGAGGCGGACGGGCGGGCGGAGACGGCCCTGGCCGATGCGGAGACCGCGCTCGGCTGCACGCCCGGGCGGCTCGGCGGTCCGGGGCTGATCCGCGCGCGGCTGGCCAGCGCCCGGGCCATGGCCGCCCAGGAGCGGGACGCGGTGGCGGGCGTCGCCGCCCTGTTCGACGAGGCCGCCTGCGCCCTGGAGGCGCGGGTGCGCGCCACCGGCGCCGGCGAGCCGGAATGGGCGGCCGCCCTGTGCGAAAAGGCCGAACTGATGCTGGGCGTGGGCGCCGCGCGCAAGGACGTGGGCCTGTTGGACCGGGTCGGGCGCGACATGTCGGTCCTGGCCAGCCGACTGGACGCGGTGCGCCTGCCGCTGTCGTGGATGCGGGCGCAGACGCTGCAGGGCTCAGCGCTCCGGGCGCTCGGCGAGACCACGGGCGAGGCGCGCCTGATGAAGGACGCCGCCGTGGCGCTGGGCGCCGCCTATGACGCCGTGCCCAGCGGCCACAGCCCCATGGACCGCGCCCGCGCCGCCCATGGCCTGGGCTTGGCTCTGCAGGGCCTGGCGGAGACGTCGGGAGACCGCAGGGCCTATGGCTCGGCGCAGACGGCGTTCGAGCGGGCCCTGACGGAGATGGGGGCGGCGGAGACGCCCTTGCGGTGCATCATCGCCTATGACCGGGCCGACGGCCTCGCCCGTTCGGCCGAGCGCAGCGGCGACATGGGCGCGCTGGCCGAGGCCGAGGGCGTCTTCCGCGCCGACCTGGCCGCGCGCCCGGCCTCCCAGGACCCGCTGGGCTGGGCGGTGGTGCAGGTGGCGCTGGCGCGCATCTACCAGGCCCGGGCCGAGCTCACGGGCTCACAGGGCGAGCTGTCGGACGCCGCCTTCGCCCTCACCGAGGCGCTGGAGGTGTTCACCGAGCGCGGCCAGGCCAGCCTGGCGCGGGTGGCGCTCGCGGCGCTGGAGCGCGTGCGAGGCCCGACCCGCTGACGCGGGACGGCGGGTTCAGGCGGCGGCGACGTCTTCGCTCTCGCACCGGATGCGCCAGAAGCGCAGGGTGCGCTGGGCGGTGTCGCGGGGCAGATCGGTGTAGAGCTTGCCGTAGGCGGACGCCCGGCCCATGGCGTCGCGGCCGCCGTAGGTGATGACCGCAAAGGTCAGGAACATGGACTTGTCCAGGTCCGCGGCCTTGCACACGATGGCCATGGCGTCGAAGTCGCTGCGCTCGACCACGGCCAGCACCGTCGCGGTATCCACCTCGGCCAGCCGCGCCAGCCCGGCGGCGAAATGGATGCGCTGGCCGGAGCGGAGATAGCCCAGCAGCAGGGGCGCGTTCAGCCGGGCGCGGGCGGCCATGCGCTCCGCCTCCACCTCGGCCTCGTCGAAGTCCGCGGGCGGGGACGTGATGCGGGCGGCCAGGCGGGTGCGGGCGAGCTTCAGCGCCGCCTCCAACGTGGCCGGATCGGCGGCGGCGTTGCGGGTGCGGATGCGTTCGCGCAGGCGCGCCTCCACCACCAGATACATCTCGTTGAGCAGGTCGAGCGGCAGGCTCTCGCGCTCCACCACGGCCTCCTGCAGCGTCGGGCTGGACGCCGCCCGCTCCACCACCGTCTCGACCGCGCGGCGGGACAGGGCGGCGCCGTCGTTCCTCACCAGCACGGCCAGGGTCTCGTCGTCGCTGCGCTCCACGATCACCTCGGAGACCGCCTCGCTCACCACCGGGCGGGCCGACACGGCGCGCAAGTGGCCTTGGCCGCGGGTGCGCGCCACGTCCAGCAGGTCGGCCTCGGTCAGCAGGTTGGCGTTGGACAGGATCGGCAGCGCCACCTCGATGCAGTCGCGCGCCAGCTTGGCGGCCAGCGCCCTGGGAGCGGCCGGGGCGTGGGCGAAGCGCGCGGCCAGATCGGCGCGGACATCGATCTCCATGTCGTCGGCCAGGCTGCAGAACACCCCGTCGAAGGCCTGCGCCTCCGCAGGCGAGCGGCCGGGACCGGCCAGGAAGATGTCGGTCACCCGCCGCAGGAGTTCGCGCCGGCGACCGCTGGACGGTTCCTGCGCCAGCGAGATCAGGTCCTGCAGCGGAGAGGCGGACATGGCGCGCCTCAGTTGGCGCTGGTGTCGGGGGCGGCGCGGACGCTGTGGCTGGAGCCGCTCGTCGTCAAGCCCGTGCGTTCGGTCGGGAGGGGCTCCGGCGGCGCGGCCAGGTCGGCCGTGTTGGTGAAGAACTGCGGCGGGATCGGCGCGGGGTCGGGCTGCAGGCCGAAGGGACGATGGACCGAATAGAAGCGCACCGCGTGGCTGTCGCCGCCGCCGGCGTAGCCGTAGCGCTGGGCCGCCGAGCCCCGCGGCGGCGGCAGGCCGGCGAAACGGCTCGCCCCGACCGCAGACGAAGAAGGAGGCGCGAAAGACGCGGGCGCGGCGGCATAGCTGGAGCGGAGCGGCGGCTGGGCGGCGGGGGCGCCCGCCAGCTGCGGCGCGGACGAGGATGGACCGCCGGCGAAGACGGGCCGCCAGCTGTCCTGGCTCGCGCCTGGAGCCGGGGATCGGGCGTAGCGCGGGGCGGGCTCGGCTTGCGGACGCAGGCCGTAGGCCGGCGAAACGGGCGCAGGCCCGGGCGCATAGGCTGCCGGCGCCGTGGGCCCGGTCGGCTGTGCGTAGGCGGCGGGCGCTATGCCGGCGTAACGGCGGTAAGGCGATGCAGCGCCGTAGGACGCACCCGTCCGGTCGCCTCGACCCTCATAGGCCTGTGGCGGCGCGTAGCGCGCGACGGCTTGGGGCGCGTAGGCCGGCGGTTGATAGGCGACGGCGCTCTTGCCGGGCCAGCTCAGCATCCGACCCCGCAGGCCGCCGGAGGGCGGCGCCGGCGAGGCGGCGTAGGCGGAAGGCGGCGCGTCCCCGCGAGCGGCGGGCGGAGCGCCGTACCGGTCGGGCGCGGCCTGGGCGAGGCCCTGGGAGGGCGCGCACAGCGCGGCAGCCAGGATGGCGGGGCCGAGCGCCAGCCCGGCGGTGACGGACGCGCGGGACATGGAGGCCTTTCGCACTGATCGAAGCCGGACCCTAGGCGGTCGGACCTTAACCCCGGCCTAACCGGCGCCGCGCCAGGCGCGTAGCAGCCGCCGCTCCGCCACGTCGGCCAAGCCGTGCAGACCCGCGCCCAGGGCCGCCAGCACCGCCAGGGCGGCGAACATCTCGGCGGTCTTCAGCTCGTGTTCGGCCTCCAGCACCCGCCAGGCCAGCCCCTGCGCCTCGCCCGAGCCGGCGACGAACTCGGCCACGACCGCCCCGATGATGGCCAGTCCGATGGAGACCTTCACCCCTTCCAGCAGATAGGGCGCGGCGGCCGGAATCTGCAGTCGACGCAGCCTCTGCAGCCGCGTGGCGCCGTAGAGGTCGAACAGGCGCTCAAGGTCCGGGTCCGCCGAGCGCAGTCCGGTCGACAGGCCCGAGAACAGCGGGAAGAAGGCCACGACCGCCGCCAGCGCCACGATGGCGCGCCCGGCATGATCCAGCCCAGCCCAGATGGTCACCAGGGGTGCGATCGCGACCACCGGCGTCACCTGCAGCGTGACCGCCAGCGGCCGGACCGCCCGCTCCGCCCGTCGGCTGAGGCCGGTGAGCAGGGCCAGGGGCCAGGCGAAGGCGGCCGCCGCCAGCAACGCCAGCAGCGACATGGCCAGCGTCGCGGCGGCCGAGGCCGCCAGCTCCGGCGCGTCCTGGACCAGCGCTACGGCGACCTGCAGCGGGGTGGGCAGCAGATAGGCCGGGATCGCCCAGATCAGGCAGGCCGCCTGCCACGCGACCAGCAGCGCGGCCGCGAGCAGGATCGGGGCGCCCAGACCGCCCGCCCGCCTCATCCACCCCTGCGCACGCTGGGCCACGCCGCCTCCTATCCGCCCTTCTTAAGGCGCGATTAAGCATGCCGCATGCTAGTGGGATAGGCTGGACATCCGACCGTGCAGGACGCCGGGCTCTCGTCAAGATGTAGCGCTGATGCCTCGTTTACACCCCACCCATGGGCCGCTAGCGTCAGGCACCGCAGAGGCTGATTCTGCGGACGCGGGAGATGTCACCCCCATGACGGCGGCCGGGCCCTGGAGCGTGAAGGGCATAGACCCCAAGGCGCGCGAGATCGCCAAGGACCTGGCGCGCCGTTCGGGCCTGACGCTCGGCGACTGGCTGAACCAGATGATCATCGAAGGCGGCGAGCCGGAGGCGGCGCCCGCCGCTCCGGCCGAGCCGCGCCGTCCGCTGGACGACCTTTACCGCGAGGCGCAGGTGCGCCGCGGCGTCGTCGCCGCCCCGCGCAGCCCCGAGCAGGGCGAGACCGACCGGTTGAGCCGGGCTCTGGAGACCCTCGCCACCCGGGTGGAGGCCGCGGAGCACCGTTCTGTCCTGGCCATCAGCGGCATGGACCAGTCGGTCATGGGCGTTCTGTCGCGACTGGACGAGATCGAGCGCGAGCACGGCGGCCCCAGCCGGCTGGACGGCTCGGTCGAAGAAATCCGCGCCGCCCAGGCTCGCGTCGCCGAACGGCTGCGTCGGCTGGAGGACCACGAGGGGCCTCGCTCCGAAGGGCTGAAGGCGCTGGAGGCGGCGCTTGGCCGCATGGCGCTGCGCATGGACGAGGAGGCCGCCCGCGCCGAGGAGGCGCGCAAGGAGGTCCGCGACGCCGCCAACGCTTCCCAGGGCGTGGCCCACCGGCTGGAACGGCTGGAGACGGTGCTGGAGGCCGCGCCGGCCGCCTACGCCGACGCCGAGAAGGTCGAGACCGTGCTGACCCGCATGGCCGAGCGACTGGATCTGACCGAAACCCGCGCTACCGCCGCTGTGCAGTCGCTGCAGTCCTCCTTCGCCGGGCTGGACGCTCGCCTGCGCTCCAGCGAGGCGCGCGGCGTCGGCCACAACAGCGCCGACATGGAGCGGCGCTTCCAGTCGCTGGCCCACGAGCTGTCCCAGCGGGTGGAGGCGTCGCGCACCGAGCTCGCCCAGCGCATCCGCGCCGCCGCGGACGGCCGTTTCGACAAGATGGAGGCCACGCTGCGCGACCTCGGCGGCCATGTGGAGCAGGCGGAGAAGCGCTCGGCCCAGGCCATCGACCGCATCGGGCGCGAGGTGCTGCGCGTGGCCCACAGCTTGGGCGACCGGGTCGCCGCGAGCGAGACCAAGCTGGCCGACGCCTCGCAACAGGCCGGCGAGCGGATCAGCGCGGTGGAGAGCCGCAGCACGGCGGCGGTCGAGACCATGAGCGGGGAGGTCTCGCGCCTGGCCGACGCCATGGAGAACCGCCTGCGCGGCGCCGACACCGCCCAGGCCGAAGCGCTGGAGAAGCTGGGCGGCGAGATCGCCCGCATCGCCGAACGGCTGACCGAACGCATTTCCTCCTCCGACCGCCGCTCGGCCGAGGCCATCGACGAGGTGAGCGACAAGGTCGCCAAGATCGGCGTGCGTATCGACGAACGCTCCGCGGCCAGCGCCAGCGACCTGTCCGAGCGCATCCGCGCCAGCGAGGAGCGCACCATCAAGCTGCTGGCCGAGGCGCGGGAGCGGCTCGACCAGAGGCTTGCCGACAACCGCAGCCTCGCCGATCCCCTTCCCCAGGCCATCGAGGACGCCCCCGCGCAGGTCGCGGTCGCCCTGCCGTCCAACGCCGACCCCTTCGACCCGCCGCCTGCTCCGGCCGAGGCGGAGCCGATCGCCGCCCTGGTGGAGCCTGCGCCGCCGGAGGAGGACCCCTTCGCCCGCCGCGACCCGTTCTCCATCGGCGAGTCGCCCTTCAATCCGGACGACGACTTCGCCCCCGCTTCCTGGAGCGCTCCGCCGCCCGAACCCGGTAGAAGCGAACCCGCCCGAACCGAGCCTGCAAGGATCGACTCCACCAGGACCGAAGTCGCCGCCGAGGCGCCGGCCGCCCGGACCTCGGTGTTCGGCCCTGCGACGTTCGAGGAGCCCGCAGCCCCGCCGACGAGCGAGGACGCGCCCTTCCTCGGCTTCTCGGTCAGCGACTTCGCACCGCCGCCGGCGCCTTCGACCCGGCCCGATCAGACCTCCACCCGCACCATGCTCGAAGCGGCTCGGGAGGCCGCCCGCCGCAACGCCGCCGGCGGTCGCGGTGACCCAGGGTCTTCAGGCGGCGGGCCGTCGGGTGCAGGGCCCCTGGGCTCGGTGCCGGCCCCGCCGCTGGAACCGGTCGGGGCGAGCTCCAAGCCTTTCGGCATCAGCTTCCCCGGACGGCGCAAGAAGGAGACGGCGCCCACCCTGCGCACCATCGTGCTGGCCTCGGTCACCGCCGGCGCCATCAGCGCCATGGGAGCGGGGGCCTATCTTCTCGGAGGCGCGAACCACGGCAGCGCCGCGCCCATAGCCGTGCTGGAGCCGCCGCCGACCGCCGCGCCGCTGCAGGCCCTTCCCGCTCCGGCCACCCTGGCGGAGGCGATCGCCGCCCCCGTCCACGCTACCCCGACGCACGACACGCCGCCCGCCGATCCCAAGCCGGCGGCCGACAAGCCGACTCCGGCGGCCGCGGCGACGGCCGCTCCCAAGACCTCGGCCCAGGCCCTCTACGCCAGCGCCGTCAGCCGGATCGACGGCGGCGACCTCGGCGCTGTCAAGGACGTCAGGGCGGCGGCTGAACAGGGCCTGCCTGCGGCCCAGTTCTATCTCGCGCGCCTCTATGAGGCCGGCGATGCGGGACTGAAGAAGGACATCGGCGAGGCGCGCCTATGGACCACCAAGGCGGCCGAAAGCGGCGATCCCTCCGCCATGTACAACCTCGCCTCCTACATGTACGCGGGCGATGGCGGTCCCAAGGACGCGACCGGCGCGGCCGCCTGGTTCCGCCGCTCCGCCGAGCACGGGGTGGTGAACGGCCAGTACAATCTCGCCCAGCTCTATGAGAGGGGCTTCGGCGTGCCCCAGAGCGATGCGGAGGCTTACAAGTGGTATCTGGTCGCCGCCGGCTCCGGCGACACGGAAGCCAAGTCCGCCGCCGACAGCCTGAAGGCCAAGCTCGCGGGCGACGCCCAGTCGGGGGCCGAGCGCAGCGCCGCCCAGCTTCACCTCCAGCTGGCCGGCGGGACCGTGAAGACCGCGGCCGCACAGCCCTGAACCCCGGGAAGAGCCCGGCGGGGCTTCACGCGAAGGTGAGGCGCAACCGTTCCGTTTCGAGCTAGACGGCAGGCGATGCGCAGGCCGCTCTTCCTTACCGTGGTCGCCGTCCAGGCCCTTCTCTGCGGCGCCTCGGCGACGACCGCCTCTTCCGCGCCGAAGCGGACGCCCGTGGTGGTGGAGCTCTACACCGCCCAAGGCTGCGCCGGCTGTCCGGAGGCCGATCAGCTGCTGTCGGACCTCGGCGCGCGCAAGGGCGTGATCGCCCTGACGCTGCCGGTCGACTACTGGGACTATCTCGGCTGGGCCGACACCGCCGCCGAACCCGGCTTCACCAAGCGCCAGCGCGCCTACGCCGACCGGCTCAAGGTGCGCGAGATCTACACGCCCGAGATGATCGTGGACGGCCGCAAGGAGGCGGGCGGCTCCAGCCTCGACAAGGACGCCGTCGACGCCCTGATCCACGACGGCGCGCGCGACCTGGCCGACGGCCCGCAGGTGCGCTGGATGCGCGACGGCGCCCGGGTGCGGGTGACGGCGGGCCGCGCCGACGCGGCGCGCGCGGACGTCTGGCTGATGCGCTACGACCCCCAGGCCCAGGCGGTGCGGGTCAAGGCCGGCGAGAACAAGGGCAAGCTCGTCATGCAGCGCTATGTGGTGCGCGAACTGACCCGGCTGGGCGGCTATACGGGCGGGGGCCGCACCTACGCCGTGCCCAAGCCCGCCGTCGACGGCCTGTCCAGCGTGGTGGTGGTGCAGGGCGTCCGCGGCGGCCGCATCTATGGCGTCGGCCAGGACTGAGGCGTCGGACAGGACTGAGCCGTCGGACAGGAAAGGGCGTCGGACAGGAAAGGGCGTCAGGCCGCCCGGCGCGAACGCCCCAGCATCAGCGTCGACAGGATCGAGCCCAGCATCGCCGGCAGCTCCCGCCGCTCCACGACGCGGTCGACCATGCCGTGCTCCATCAGATACTCCGCGCGCTGGAAGCCCTCGGGCAGGGTCTCGCGGATGGTCTGCTCGAT
>CAXTEX010000043.1:0-17668 GCA_964243445.1 uncultured Caulobacteraceae bacterium
GCGGCTTCACCCAGGACGACGCCCACATCTTCTGCCGCGAGGACCAGATCGAGGAGGAGACGGAGCGGTTCATCCGCCTCACGCGCCTGATCCACGGCGACCTGGGCCTGGACACCCACCACGTCGCCCTGGCGACCCGGCCGCCGATGCGGGTTGGCTCGGACGACTTCTGGGACAAGGCCGAGGGCGTGCTGCTGTCGGCCTCCCGCAAGGCCGGGGTGGAGCCGGTGATCGCCGAGGGCGACGGCGCCTTTTACGCCCCCAAGCTCGACTTCATCGTCAAGGACGCCATCGGTCGGACCTGGACCTGCGGCACCCTGCAGCTCGACTACAACCTGCCGGAGCGGCTGGGCGCCGAATACGTGGCCGAGGACGGGTCCAAGCAGCGGCCGGTCATGCTGCATCGCGCCATCCTCGGCTCCTTCGAGCGCTTCATCGGCATCCTGATCGAGAACTACGGCGGCGCCTTCCCCCTGTGGCTGGCGCCGGTGCAGGTGGTGGTCGCCACCATCACCTCGGACGCCAACGCCTATGCCGAAGAAGCGGCGATGCGGCTCAGGGCCGCCGGGTTGCGGGTGGAGGTCGACGCGCGTAACGAGAAGATCAACTACAAGGTGCGGGAGCACAGCCTGGCCAAGGTCCCCGTCATCGCTGTCGTCGGGCGCAAGGAGGCCGAAACCGGCCAGCTCGCCCTGCGCCGCCTGGGCTCCGGCGGGCAGACCATACTGACGCTGCAGGACGCGACGGCGAAGCTGGCCGGAGAAGCCCTGCCCCCCGACCTGGCGCCCGCGCCGGAACAGCTCGCGTCGACGCCGCGGCCCATCCTGGAGGACGCATGAACACCTACGTCCGACCGCTGAACGGCGGACTGGTCACCCGGGCGCGCGTCCTGGCCCATCCGCTGCAGGCGGAGGTCACCGTGATCATGGTGGTGTTCCGCACCGGCGAGTCGCTGGCGGCCAGCATAGGCCATGTGCTCGCCGAGCCGCTGGTGGACGAGTTCATCATCATCGACAACGGCTCGACGCCGGCCGAACAGGCCGTGCAGGACGCCGCGGGGGCTCGCGACGAGCGGGTGCGCATCCTGCGCGGCCACGGCAACGTCGGCTTCGCCCGCGGCTGCAACATGGGCGCCGACCTCGCCCACGGCCGCGTGCTGATCGTGCTGAACCCCGACGCCTTTTTGCAGGCGGGCTGCGTGACGCACCTGGTCGAGGCCGTCGACGCCACCCCGGCCCCCCGCCTGGTCGGCGCGCGCATCCTAAATCCCGACGGGGCCGAACAGCGCGGCGCGCGCCGGGGCGAGGTCACCCCGGTCACCTCGCTGCTCAGCCTCACCCGCCTGTCCATGGCGGCCCGCTTCCTGGAGCGGTTCGAGATCCACCATGAGCACGACCCCGAGCCGGGCCAGCTGCTGGCCGTGCCCACCATCTCCGGCGCCTGCTTCGCCCTGACGCACGAGGACTTCTCCGCCCTGGGCGGCTTCGACGAAGGCTATTTCCTGCATGTGGAGGACGTGGACCTCTGCTGGCGCATGCGGCGGAGCGGCGGAAGCGTGATGTTCGCGCCCTCCGCCCGGGTGGTGCACCTGGGCTCCACCAGCCACACCTCGCCGCTGAAGGTGGAGTTCTTCAAGGGGCTGGGCCTGGTGCGCTACTTCAGGAAGCGGGCGGACAACCCGCGCCGGCTGCTGCTGGCCTATGTCCTGGCGCCGGCGATCATGGCCGTGTCGGTGCTGCGGCCCCTGTTCCGGGGACGCCGTAGAAGCTCCGGCGGCTGATACGCGCCTGCGCCGCGGCGCAGGCGCCACAGGACCATCCTCGCGCGTCCTCCCTCGTCGCACGCCTTCGCCTGCCCGCGCGAATGCCGCTATGAGCGGGTGTGGACCTCCAGACCTGTTCCCTCGCCGCGACGGCTGAGCTGATCTCCGTCGTCGTGCCCGTCTTCGACGAGGAAGGCGCGGTCGCCGACCTGGCCCAGGAGATCGCTGCGGCCTTCTCAGGCGTCGACCACGAGATCATCTTCGTCGACGACGCCAGCCGCGACACCACGGCGGATCGGTTGCAGGCGTTGCGCTCCAGTCTTCCTCAGCTTCGCGTCCTGCGTCACGCCGCCAACGCCGGCCAGAGCCGCGCCATCCGCAACGGCGTGCTCGCCGCCCGGGGCGAGATCATCGTCACCCTGGACGGCGATGGTCAGAACGATCCCGCCGATGCGCCCCGGCTGGTGGCGCGCCTGGGCCAGGGCGGATCGGGGCTGGGCCTCGTGGGCGGACGCCGCGCCCGCCGCCGCGACAGCGCCGCCAAGCGCTGGGGGTCCTGGTTCGCCAACAGCCTGCGCAGCCGCATGCTGGGCGACGGTGCGGACGACACCGGTTGCGGCCTTAAATGCCTGCGTCGAAGCGCCTACCTGCGGCTGCCGTATTTCGACCACATGCACCGGTTCATTCCAGCCTTGATGCTGAGGGAGGGTTTCCAGATCGCGTTCGAGGACGTGGGGCACCGCCCGCGCATCACCGGCCGCTCGAAATACTCCAACCTTGGACGGCTTTACGCTTCGATCTCCGATCTCGGCGGCGTTCTCTGGCTCAAGGGCCGGTCGCGTCAGCCAGGCGAGGTGCGCGAACTTTAGCCTTGCATCCGTCCCATATGTGGCCAGAATGCCGCATACTTGGAGCGCCACGTCCAAGACTGGAACGATGCAGATGACGCCGCACTTCTGGCGCCGTAGGGGTTGGGGCGAGGGAAGCATAACGTCGGCCATGTGGGCGTGACGCCATCACGTCGCTTTTACGGCGGCGTTATGGTGTCGATGTCCGCATGCGCGGAAATCTAGACGAACCAAACATTCGTTAGGGCTGGTCTCGTATATCCTACTCGAAACCTTGTCTGTGTGACGTCTGCGACACTGTGTCGTCGCGCAGGTCTTGCTATAGGTTCATCTGGTCGAGGGTCTCGACCGTCGCTAAGGGCAACAGAGGGCTCTGCATATGAAGACAACGCTTTTGGCTGGAGCCGCCCTGGTCGCGGTTCTCGCCGCTGGGTCTGCGGTTCAGGCGCAGCCTTTCGACTTTATCAATCTCGCTCCCGTGACGCCGCCGGCCCCGAACGGCTTCTACGTCGGCGTCGACGGCGGTTGGCACCAGCTGTACGACAACAGCATCAGCACCCACTCGTCCAACACGGACGTGACGGGCACGCCCTTCGGCTATCGCCTGTCGGAAGTGCACAACGGCGGTTGGGCGGCCCTGGGCCGCATCGGTTACCAGTTCACGCCGAACTACCGGGTGGAAATCGAAGGGGGCTATCGCGACCTTCAGACCCGCCGGTTCCTGGGCTCCACCGATCGCGCCGCGCCCGTCGGCATCTGCGCCATCGGCAGCACCAGTGTCTGCGAGTCGCCCCACGGCCACTTCAACGTCGGCACCGTCTTCGCCAACGGCATCTATGACTTCCTGCCCCAGCTGATCATCCATCCCTTCATCGGCGGCGGCGTCGGCGTGGCGCGCGCCGAGGTCGGCCAGTACGGCCAGTTCGCCAACGTCCCGGCCGGCCAGCCGGGCGTCCAGACCCTCTCCGTCAACGACAACGACGTGGCCTTCGCCTACCAAGCCTTCGCCGGCCTGAGCTACCACGCCACCCATCGGCTGAACGTCGACCTGAAGTACACCTGGCTCGAGACGTCGGACCTGCGCTTCGCAAGCACGGGATCGGGCGCCATCCAGCCCGGCACCTTCGAGGGTCATTATCGCGACCAGACCCTGACCCTCGGCGTCCGCTATGCGCTCGGACCGGAGCCGGCTCCCCCGCCGCCCCCGCCCCCGCCGCAGGCGCCGCCTCCGCCCCCGGCTCCTCCGGAAGCGCCTCCCGCGCCTCCGCCCGAGGCTCCGCAGCCGCGCGAGTTCGTCGTCTACTTCCCCTTCGACAAGTCGGTCCTCACGAGCGACGCGCAGGCGGTGGTGCAACAGGCGGCCCAGTACGCTCAGGCTGGCGGCGCCGCTCAGGTGACCGTGGTCGGCCACACCGACACCTCCGGTTCGGTGCGTTACAACCTGCGCCTCTCGGAGCGCCGTGCGAAGGCCGTGGCCGACGCCCTGGTGGGTCTGGGCGTGCAGCAGGGTGCGCTGAACGTCAGCTGGGTCGGCAAGACCGATCTGGCCGTGCCGACGCCGGATGGGGTGAAGGAGCCTCTGAACCGTCGCACGACCATCAACATCGTGCCGTCGGCTCCCGCCGCCGCGCCGGCTCCGGCCGACGCTTCGGCTCCGCCGCCGCCGCCGAGCGATGGGTCGGCCCCGCCGCCCCCGCCGCCTTCGGCTCCGCAGCAGTAAGCGGTCTCACAGTACAGCTTAGGGAGCCCGGCTTCGGCCGGGCTCTTTTTTTGTCTTGAAGACGCCTGACCGGCGGCCGACGCCGCGCCGAGCCTCCGTCCGTGGTTCAGGCGGCGGCGGCCCTCTGGTCCTGGGTGTACGCCCGCACGCGACGCTGGCGCGCAGCGGCGTAGCGGTTCGCCTGCTCCAGCGTCTCGCGCCCGGAGCGGAGCGGAGCGAGGTCGATCACCCGCACCATCTCGCCCTCGCGCTCGTCCCACACGATGCTCACGTCGGCGGCGCGCCCGACCTCCTCCCCCAGGATCAGCGCCATATCCCCTCGCGCCAGGCGGGCGGAGCTGAAGCGCAGGGTGACCAAGCCGTCGTCATGCTCCTCGCGCACATCGGCGAACTGCAGCACGGCGGCCACCACGCTCTGGGAAGGCGGCGCCAGGGGTGCAGGCGCGGAGAACAGGCTGAGCGCCCCCTTCGCGGCGGCGAAAGGCCGGACAGGGCGGGAGGTTAGGGTCTTCAACTGGGCCATGGGGATGTCCTCCGTCGTCGTGGAGGCTTGCCTGCGCCCACGTTCCGCTTTTGTATGGTTGCTACGACAGATGCGGACGTGAGTGATCATGCGCCACGACAAGGCCCGTCTGCTGCTGGAGCTCGCCCGCGCCCTCGCCGGCTCTGCGGAAGGCCTGACGCTGGACGAGATGGCCCGCCATGCCGAGGTGGACCGGCGCACCGCCGAGCGCATGCGCGACCGGTTGCAGGACCTCTTCCCGCAGATGGAGGCGGTGCCCGATCCGCCCACCAAGCGCTTCCGCATCCCCGCAGGGCTGGACGGCTTCATGCAGGCGCCGACCGCCGACGAGCTCGCCGCCCTGGCCTCTGCCGCCAGCGAACTGCAGGCCCAAGGCGCCCAGGTGCGCGCCGGGGCGCTCCGCGCGCTCGAGGCCAAGATGCTGTCGGCGCTGCGAGCCCCCGTCCGCCGCCGTCTCGCCCCCGACCTGGAGGCGCTTCTCCAGGCCGAGGCCATAGCGGTGCAGGCCGGGCCGCGCCCGTTCGAGGACGAGGCGGTGCTGGGCGCCATCCGGGAAGCCCTGAAAGCCGGCATGGGTCTTCGCTTCCGTTACGCCGGCGGCTCCTCCCCCGGGCGGGTGCGCGAGGTCACGCCGTATGGCCTGCTGTTCGCGCGCAGCAACTATCTCATCGCCGCCGAAGCGGAGGGTGGCCCACGCAACTGGCGGCTCGACCGGATCGAGCAGATCGCGCCGTCGTCTCGCCCTGCGAGCCGGCCGGAGGGCTTCTCGCTGCAGGCCTATGCGGACCAGAGTTTCGGCATCTACCAGGACGATATGGAGGACGTGGTGCTGCGCGTGTCGCCCCGGGCGGCGGACTCCGCGCGGCGTTGGCGCTTCCATGTCGGCCAGGTGCTGGAGGGGGAGCCCGACGGGTCGGTGCGGGTGAGCTTTCGCGCCAGCGGCATGCGCGAACTGGCCCTGCACCTGTTCACCTGGGGCGCCGATGTGCAGGTCCTGGCGCCGGACCGGCTGCGCGCCCTGCTCATAGCGGCGCTCCGTGAAGCGCTGGCCGCTCACGCGGGGCCGGACGGCGGCTGAACTGTTCGCTGCGACGGGCTGACAGGCCCCCAGACTGGTCGAGGTCCGCGGGGCTCAGGGTTGCGGCTGCTCCGAGGGCGGACCCGGTTCGCCGGCGTCGCGTCCGAAATCCTCGGCCAGACCGGAATAGAAGCTGCGCCGATTGTCGGGCGGCGGCGGGGTGCGGCCGTCGTCGGACGGGTCTTGGCGGTCGTCCTGAGCGGCGGCGTCTTCGGTCGGCGCATCCGGTTCGTCGGTCTCGTCGATGCGGGCCGGCGGTGCGGCCTGGGCCTGCGTCTGCACGGGCAGGCTCTTGGCCTCTGGCTCCGGCGCGGGGAAGCTCGCCATCGGCGCGCCCTGCTCCGCCGCCAGCATGAACCGCCGCCAGAGCTCCGCCGGCAGCTCCCCGCCGGCGACCTTGGCCATGGGCCGACCGCGATCGTCGCCGACCCAGACGCCGGTGATCCAGTCGGGCGTGAAACCGACGAACCAGGCGTCGCGCCAGTTCTGGCTGGTGCCGGTCTTGCCCGCGGCGGGGCGGCCGATGTCGGCCTTCCTGCCGGTGCCGTGGGCGATCACGCCCTGCATCATCGACACCATCAGCCGGTTCTTCTGCGGGTCGAACACCTGGGGCGGCGGCGCGTCGGGATGGCGGTAGAGCACGTCGCCATGGGCGTTGGTGATCACGCTGATCAGATAGGGCTCCACCCGCCGGCCGTCCTGCTGGAACACCTGATAGGCGGAGGTGAGGTCGAGCAGGTCGACCTCATAGGCGCCCAACGCCACCGACAGGTCCGGTTTGGCGGGGATCATGCTCAGCCCGAAACGCTCCGCCAGCTCGGCGACCTTGGACGCGCCGACCTGATGGGCCAGCCGCACCGCGACCGTGTTGATCGAGCGGGCCAGGGCGTCGGCCACGGTCACCGAGCCCGAATAGCCGCCGCCGTAGTTGGCCGGCGACCAGCCGCCGTAGCGCACCGGCGCATCCACCCGCATGTCGGACGGCTTGACCCCCGCCTCCAGCGCCGCGGCGTAGACGAAGGGCTTGAAGGCGGAGCCCGGCTGGCGGAGCGCCTGGGTGGCGCGATCGAAGGCGCTGGCCCGGTGGTCGCGCCCGCCGACCAGGGCCCGGATGGCCCCGTCCGGCGCCAGGGCGACCAGGGCGCCCTGGGTCGCCCCGAGCCTGCGCCCCTCGGCCACGCCGTCGCGGACCACCTGGGCGGCGACGGACTGCAGGCGCGGGTCCACCGTCAGCCGCACCACCAGATCCGGCGCCCGGTTCTGGGCCAGGTCGCGGGCGCGGGAGGCGGCGAGGTCCAGCACATAGCCGAAGTCGCCCTCCACCGGCTTCTCGGGCGCGAGCACGGGCGGGCGGGCGACCGCGTTTGCCTGCGCCGCCGCGGTGATCCAGCCGTCCTGGCGCATCTCGCCCAGGATCAGCTTGGAGCGGTCCAGCGCCTCGTCCAGGTCGTTGGCCGGATCGAGCCGCGAGGGCGCCTTGGGCAGGGCGGCCAGCACCGCGGCCTCCGAAAGGCTGAGGCGCGCCGCCGGCTTGCCGAAATACACCCGCGCGGCGGCGTCCACCCCATAGGCGCCGGCGCCGAAATAGATGCGGTTGAGATAGAGCTCCAAGATGTCGGTCTTGGACATCACCCGCTCGATGCGCCAGGCCAGGACGGCCTCCTGCACCTTGCGCTTGAGCGTCTGGTCGGGGCTGAGGAAGATGTTGCGCACCACCTGCTGGGTGATGGTCGAGCCGCCCTGCACCACGTGGCGGGCGTCCAGGTCGGCCCGCAGCGCGCGCGCCATGCCGGTCAGGTCCACGCCGTGATGGCTGTAGAAGCGCCGGTCCTCGGCGGCGAGGAAGGCGTTCGGCAGGTAGGCCGGCAGCTGCGACAGGGCCACCGCCTGGCCGTTGCGGGAGCCGCGGATGGCGATGACCCTTCCCTCCTCGTCCTGGAAGGTGATCCCGGGCGGCCGGTTCAGCGACCAGAGCGCCGCCCGGTCTGGGATGGTCGGCAGGTCCTGGAAGGCCAGTTTCCAGATCCACACGCCGCAGACGCCCGCCAGCAGCAGGGCGCCGGCCAGCAGCGCGATCAGCGCCCGCGCCAACCGGCCGAGCGGACGACGGCGATCAAGGTCCACACGAATGGGCGGCGGCGAGGTCAGGATGAGGTCCGATCCGGGAGGCGACGAAGCGATCCTAGCCTCAAACCCCTACATTGCGGTTGAGGCGAAGAGGCGTGATGACAGACCGGCCGTTCTGGGAGACCAAGACCCTGACGCAGATGACGGCTGCGGAATGGGAGAGCCTGTGCGACGGCTGCGGGCGCTGCTGTCTGGTCCGCTTCGAGGACGAGGAGACCGGAGAGGTCATCCCCACCCGCATCAGCTGCCGCCTGCTCGACACCGACACCTGCGCCTGCACCAACTATCCGCGCCGCAGACGCTATGTCCCTGACTGCATCAAGCTGACGCCCTCGGCGATCGAGGCGCTGACCTGGATGCCCACGTCGTGCGCCTATCGCCGGCTGCACGAGGGGCGGGGGCTGGCCTGGTGGCATCCGCTGGTCAGCGGCGATCTGGGCAGCGTGGCGCGGGCGGGGGTGAGCGTGGCGGGCAAGGTCGTGCCCGAGACCGCCCTGGCCGACGTGGAGGACGCCCTGGACTTCCCCGCACCGGACCTGATGCACGAGCCGCCGGAGTAAGGCCGTCCCGCTCTATGTCATCGCCAGTCGGTAGCCGCCCACATCGGTCAGCAGCAGCCGCGCGGAGCCGGGCTCCGGCTCGATCTTCTGGCGCAGGCGGTAGATGTGGGTCTCCAGCGTATGGGTGGTGACTTCGGCGTTGTAGCCCCACACCTGGGTCAGCAGCTCCTCTCGCGGCACGGGCTTGTCGCCGGCGCGGTAGAGGTACTTGAGGATGTTGGTCTCCTTCTCCGTCAGCCGGATCTTGCGGGCGCGCTCGTCGGTCAGCAGCTTCTGGGCGGGATGGAAGCTGTAGGGGCCGATGTGGAACACGGCGTGCTCGGACTGCTCGTGGCTCCTCAGCTGGGCGCGGATGCGGGCGAGCAGCACCGAATAGCGGAAGGGCTTGATGACATAGTCGTCCGCCCCCGCGTCCAGCCCCTGCACGGCGTCCTCGTCCGAGGCGGCGGCGGTCAGCATGATGATGGGCGAGGCGACGCCGTCGCGGCGCAGCTCCGCGCAGGCCTGGCGCCCGTCGAGGTCGGGCAGGTCGACGTCCATCAGGATCAGGTCGGGCCTGTGCTCGGCGGCGGCCGCGATCCCTGCGCGGGCGGTGGCCGCCTGCACGCTGCGGAACTCATCCTCCGCGTCGATCTGCTCTGCGAGGGCGCCGCGCAGGTCCTCGTCGTCGTCGACGATCAGGATGGTTTTCCGCTGGGCCATGAGGCTGCATATGGCCCACCGGCCCGCAATGCGCAAAGCGGGCGGCCTGGGAGGACGCCTTGATCTTCACCGCCTACAGCGACGGTTGGGTCCAGTTCGGCGGGCGCGAGGTCCGCTGCGCACTCGGCCGGGGTGGGGTGGTCGCGGCGGCGGTAAAGCGCGAGGGCGACGGCGCGACGCCGTTCGGACTGTGGCGGCTGCGGCGGGTGCTGTACCGCGCCGACGCGGTGGGCGTCCCGGTCACCGCCTTGCCGAGCGCCCCGATCGCGCCGGATGACGGCTGGTGCGACGCTCCGCCGGATCCCGCCTACAACCGGCCGGTCAAGCGACCCTACCCGGCGAGCTGTGAGCGGATGTGGCGGGACGACCGGCTCTACGATCTCGTCTGCGTGCTCGGCCACA
Source organism: uncultured Caulobacteraceae bacterium (assembly GCA_964243445.1). GTDB lineage: Bacteria > Pseudomonadota > Alphaproteobacteria > Caulobacterales > Caulobacteraceae > CAHJWH01. The sequence continues at coordinate 9,723 of CAXTEX010000043.1, forward strand.
ACGACGATCCGCCTGCGCCGGGCCGTGGCTCCGCCATCTTCCTGCATGTCGCCAGCCGCGATTATGCGCCGACGCAGGGCTGCGTCGCCTTGGCCCTGGCCGACCTGCAGGACCTGCTGGCCATGGCGGCGACAGGAGACGCCCTGGACATTTCAGGTCTCCGCACGGGGAGGGTGATTACGCCTCCGGCGCATCCACCGTCACGCCCAGGTCGCTGATCAGCCCGTCGGCCAGCGAATAGCACCAGCCGTGCACGCTGAGCGCCGCGCCGCCCTCCCAGGCCTCCACCACGAAGGGGTTGACGGCCACGTTTCGGACCTGACGCGCCACGTTCAGCTCGCACAGGCGGGAGAGCCGGGCCGTGTCGTCCGCCAGCGCCGCCAGTTCCGCCGCATGCGCCCGCGCCAGCTCGCGGATCGGCGACAGCCAGTGATCGATCAGCCCGAGATGCAGGTTCTCCAGCGCCGCGCGCACCCCGCCGCAGCCGTAGTGGCCGACCACCAGGACATGACGCACCTTCAGCACCTGCACCGCATACTGCAGGGTGGAGAGGAAGTTGGCGTCGTGCGCGGGCGCGAGATTGGCGACGTTTCGATGCACGAACATCTCGCCCGGATCGAGGCCCACGATCTCGTTGGCCGGGACCCGGCTGTCGGAGCAGCCGATCCAGAAGTAGGGCGGCGTTTGCTGGGCGACCAGGCGGCGGAAGAAGCCTGGGTCGGTCGCGGTCTTGCCGTCCGCCCAGGCGCGGTTGCGGCTCAGCAGGTCGGGGATGTCGGGCCGGTGCGCCTCGCCCATGGCGGCGTCCTCGTCGTCGGCGGCCGGGCCGGCCGGACGCGCAGACCTAGCGGCTTCATCCCGGCCGATCCAGAGCCGGCGACGTTACGGGCTGTTCACTTGCGCCCACCCGCCGGCCCATGCAGCGTCGCGGCCTGAGGACCCTTCGCCCATGCTCCAGATCGACGACCTGACCCACGTCTATCCGAACGGCGTGCGCGCGCTGGACGCGGTGACGCTGAGCGCGCCGCGCGGAATGTTCGGCCTGCTCGGCCCCAACGGGGCGGGCAAGTCGACCCTCATGCGCTGCATCGCCACGCTGCAGACGCCGAGCTCCGGCCACATCCGTTTCGACGATATCGACGTGATCAGGACCCCTGAGCGGCTGCGCGCAACCCTGGGCTATCTGCCCCAGGACTTCGGCGTCTATCCCCGCGTCTCGGCCTACGACATGCTGGACCATATGGCGGTGCTGAAGGGGATCGCCGAACCGAAAGCCCGCCGCGCGGAGGTCGAGCGGCTGCTGGAGCAGGTGAACCTCTATGGCGTGCGCAAGAAGGCGCTGGCGGGCTTCTCCGGCGGCATGCGCCAGCGCTTCGGCATCGCCCAGGCCCTGATCGGCGGCCCCGGCCTGATCATCGTGGACGAGCCTACGGCGGGCCTGGATCCAGAGGAGCGCAACCGCTTCCTGAACCTCCTGGCCGAGATCGGCGAGAACGTGGTGGTGCTGCTGTCCACCCACATCGTGGAGGACGTGTCGGACCTCTGCCAGGCCATGGCCATCATCGCCGACGGCCGCATCGTGCGACAGGGACAGCCCCAGGCCCTGGTCGCCGAACTGGAGGGCCGCGTCTGGTCCAAGGCGGTGGACAAGGCCGACATCCCTGCCGTTCGAGAGCGCCATGAGCTGATCTCCACCCGGCTGGCGGGCGGGCGCACGGTCGTGCACGTGCTCAGTCCCGTCGACCCGGGCGCGGGCTTCGCGCCCCATCGCGGCGGGTTGGAGGACGTCTATTTCTCCAGCCTGCACGCTGCGCGACGCGTCGCGCCCAAGCAGGCGGCCTGAGCCGATGTTTCTCGCCATCGCCGGCTTCGAGCTCCGCTATCAGCTGAAGAACCCGGTGTTCTGGGTGGCGGGGCTGCTGTTCTTCCTGATGACCTTCGGGTCGGTGGCCAGCGACACCATCCAGATCGGCTCGACCGCCAACGTCCACGTCAATTCGCCGAGCGCCATCACCACCACCTGCCTGATCTTCTGCATCTTCTTCATGTTCGTCGCCACGGCGTTTGTGGCCAATGTGGTGGTGAGGGACGACGACACAGGCTTCGGCCCGATCCTGCGCGCGACGCGGCTGCGCAAGGCCGACTATCTGTACGGCCGGTTCCTGGGCGCCTTCGCGGCGGTGGCCATCTGCTTCCTGTTCATTCCGTTGGCCATGATCGTCGGCTCGGCCATGCCCTGGGTGGATGTGGAGAAGGTCGGGCCGCTGCGGCTGGACGCCTACGCCTACGCCTATGTCGCCCTGGTGCTGCCGACGCTGTTCCTGATCTCGGCCGCCTTCTTCGCCCTGGCCGCCGCGACCCGTTCGATGATGGCGACCTATGTGGGCGTGGTCGCCTTCATGATCGTCTATCTGGTCGCCGTCGCCCTGGCGGCCAAGCCGCAGTTTCGCACGGTGATGGCCTATGCGGAGCCCTTCGGCCTGGCGGCCTTCGGCAACGCCACCCGCTATTGGACCGCCACCGAACGCAACACCCAGCTCGTACCCCTCGCCGGCGGCCTGCTGTGGAACCGGCTGATCTGGACCGGCGTAGGCGCCGCCGCCCTGGCCGCCGCCTACGCTCTGTTCCGCTTCGAGGCGCCGGCCGGGAAGGTGCGCCGGCGCGAGGCCGAGCGGAGCGATGCGGCGGAAGCGGCGACCGAGGTCAAGGCGGCGGGGGCTTCGAGACGCTCATCCGGCGCTTCTCGGCATGACGACGGCCTGGTGCAAGCCTCATCCCCTCATCATCCTGGGGGGGGGCCGCGCAGCGGGCCCGTCTTGAAGGACGCAGGCGGCCAGCGCCGGCAGAACGCCGTTCGCGCCCAGCTCCTCGCCCGCACCCGCCTCGACCTCGGCCAAGTGTTCAAGAGCCCGGCCTTCTTCGTGCTGCTGGCGCTGGGCGTGTTCAACAGCGGCGCTGGCCTGTGGTTCACCACCACCGACGGCATCTACGGCGACAACATCTTCCCGGTCACCCGGGTGCTGATCCAGGTGCTGCGCGGCAGCTTCACCTTCATCCCCCTGGTGGTGTCGATCTACTATGCGGGCGAGCTGGTCTGGCGCGAGCGCGACCGCAACACCGACGTCCTGGTCGACGCCACGCCGACGCCGGACTGGGTGTTCGCCGCCCCCAAGATCGTGGCCATCATCGGCGTCCTGTTCGCCATGCTGGCGGTCAGCATTCTCGCGGCCGTGGCGGTGCAGCTGATCCGCGGCTTCCCGCACTTCGAGTTCGGCAAATACCTCGGCTGGTATCTGCTGCCCGAAACCGTCAACGCCGCCCTGATCGCGGTGCTTGCGATATTCCTGCAGACGCTGGTCCCCCACAAGTTCTTCGGTTGGGGGCTGATGGTGGTCTACATCATCGCCACCATCGTGCTGCCCAAGTTGGGTCTGGAGCACAACCTCTACATCTACGGCGGCTCTCCTGACGTCCCCCTGTCGGACATGAACGACCAGGGCGTCGCCGGCGTGGCTCGCACCTGGTTTCAGGACTATTGGAGCCTGATCGCCCTGGCGCTCTGCGTCGTCTCGGCCGCGCTGTGGCGGCGTGGTGCGGACGCGCGCCTGAGCCCTCGCCTGAGGCGGCTTCCGCAGCGTCTGTTCGGGCCGGCAGGCGCGGCGCTCGCCGTCGCCCTCATGGGCGCAGGAGGCGTCGGCGGCTTCATCTATCTGAACACCAACGTCTGGAATCCCTACCGCACCCAGCTCGACCGCGACCGCCTCTCCGCAGACTACGAGAAGGCCCTCCTGCCCTACGAGCGCGTGCCCCAGCCCAAGATCACCGACGTGAAGTTGGCCGTCGATATCTATCCAGGCCGTCGCTACGCGATCAGCCGTGGCGTATACATGTTCCAGAACAAGACCGTAGCGCCTATCCGCGCCCTGCACGTCCGCTTCGACCCCGACCTGCAGGTCCAGGCCCTATCTGTGGAGGGCGGGCGGCCGCTGAAGAGCTACGACCGCTTCAATTACCGCATCTTCGCCTTCGACAGTCCGCTCCTACCCGGCGAGAGGCGCTCTCTCTCCTTCACCACTCGCGTCGGCCGCAAGGGGTTTCGCAACAGCGGCGACGACAAGCTCGACCCTTCCAGCGGCGGCTCCGGGCTGGTGTTGCGCAACGGGACCTTTCTGGACAGCTTCGCGCTGGCGCCCATCATCGGCATGGACCGTAACGGGCTGCTGAAGGACCGCGCCAAGCGACGCAAATACCACCTGTCGCCCGACCTGCGCCCGCCCAAGCTGGAAGACGACAGCGCGCGGCGCTTCAACGGCATCACCCACGACGCGGATTGGGTGCGCAGCGACATCACCGTCTCCACCGACGCCGACCAGACCCCAATGGCGCCCGGCTACCGCGTCGCCGACCGGATCGGCGGCGGTCGCCACGTCTCCGAGTTCAGGACCGATGCGCCGATCCTGAACTTCTTTTCCATACAGTCGGCCCGCTATGCGCTGAAGACGGTCGCCTACAAGGGCGTGGCGCTTTCCGTATACTACGACCCCCAGCACCCCTGGAACGTGGATCGGATGATCCACGCCTTGGAGGTCGGCCTGGACTATGACCAAGCCAACTTCAGCCCTTACCAGTTCCGCCAGGTCCGCATTCTGGAGTTCCCGGACTACGCCCAGTTCGCCCAGTCCTTCGCCAACACCATCCCCTATTCGGAGGGCATCGGCTTCATCGTCGACGCGGCCGACCGCTCCAAGATCGACATGGTCACCTACGTCACCGCCCACGAGCTCGGCCACCAGTGGTGGGCGCACCAGGTGATCGGCGCGGACATGCAGGGCGGCTCCATGCTGAGCGAGACCTTCGCCCAGTATTCCGCCTTGATGGCCATGAAGCATCTCTACGGCCCCGACCAGATCAGGAAATTCCTCAAGTTCGAGCTGGACAGCTACCTGCGCTCGCGCGGCGGAGAGGCGGTGGAGGAGCTGCCGCTGGAGCGGGTGGAGGACCAGGGCTACATCCACTACCGCAAGGGCTCGCTGGTCATGTACCGGCTGCAGGACGAGCTCGGCGAAGAGCCGGTCAACCGGGCGCTGCGCCACCTGATCCACGACTACGCCTTCAAAGGCGCGCCCTATCCGGCGTCCAAGGACTTCGTCGCGGACCTGCGCGCCGAGGTCGGGCCGCAATACCAGCAGCTCATCACCGACCTGTTCGAGAAGATCACCCTCTACGACCTGCGCGCCGTGCACGCCGCCTCCAAGAAGCGCCCGGACGGCCGTTACGACGTGACCCTGCAGGTCTCGGCCAAGAAGCTCTACGCCAACGGCCAGGGCAAGGAGACCGAAGCTCAGCTTAACGAGCCCTTCGACATCGGGCTGTTCGCCCGAGAGCCCGGCAAGCCCGACTTCGGCCCCAAGGACGTGATCCTGTTCAAGCACCTGGAGGTGAAGAGCGGCCGCTCGAGCTTCACCTTCACCGTGGATCGGGCGCCGAAGTTCGCGGGCGTAGACCCCTACAACAAGGCCATCGACCGCAACTCCGACGACAACACCGTAGCGGTGGGGAGCTGAGCGGCAGGGGCTGGATCAGAGGCCGAGCCCGCTAGAGGCCGAGCCCGGTCAGGAAGGCGTCGATCTGGCGCTCAAAACGGGCCCGGTCGTAGTCGACCAGCGCCATGCGCCACACGCCCTGGGCATAGGTGGTGATCACGCAGGCGACCGTAGACGGGTCCAGCTCCGCCGGCAGCAGGCCCATCTCCCGATCCTGGCTCAGCCGGCCCGCCAGCCGCGTCTGCAGCGCCGACATGCCGCCCTCGACCCGCCGGCGCAGGTCGGGATCGGCCAGCACCTCCTGCGATATCATCGCCGCCATCATGCAGAGTCGCGATGGCGTCTGCGGATCGTCCAGGCAGTCCAGCACCACGCCAAACAGCGCCCGCACGCCCTCGCGGGCCGTCGGCGCCGACATCAAGGCGCGCCCGCGCTTCTGCCCTTCCGTCGCCTCGTAGCGGTCCAAGCATTCGACATAGAGCCGCTTCTTGCTCTTCAGCGTGTTGTAGAAGGAGCCCTCGCCAATGCCCATGACCTTGAGCAGGTCGCGCAGCGAGGTTGCGGCATAGCCCTTGCGCCAGAACAGCCCGGTCGCCTTGTCCAAGGCTTGCCCGTAATCGAAGGCGATGGTGCGCGTCATGCTCCATCATAGCCGACCTGTAGCGACCGATAAAGTTTCTCGTTGACCCCTCCACGACTGGCAGCGTATTTGTATCGAACGCTACAGAGAGGCTCTGTCATGACGCTCCAACAATCGCTCGACGCCTACAAGGCCGCGCCCAGGCCCGCCGCCTTCAAGCCCGAGTTCGGCGCGATTTCGGGGCGCACGATCGCGGGCCTGGTGGCGTCGGGTCAGGCCGACCGGGCCCTGAAGGTGGGCGATCGCGCGCCGGGCTTCACCCCGCCCGATCCGGACGGGAAGATGGTCGCGTCCGCCGACCTGCTGCAGGCCGGACCGCTGGTGCTCAGCTTCTATCGCGGCGTCTGGTGCCCCTTCTGCAATATCGAGCTTAAGGCGTTGCAGGCCGCCCTCGGCGACATCAACGCGCGTGGCGCCTCGCTCGCGGCCGTCTCCCAGCAGACCGGCGCCAACAACCGCAAGTCCGTGCGCGAGAACGACCTCCACTTCCCAATCCTGAGTGATCACGGCGGCGAGGTCGGCGCGGCCTTCGGCCTGCGCTGGGTCGTGCCGGAGGAGATGCGCGAGGTGCACCGCCAGCTTGGCGGCCCGCTGCCCACCTTCAACGGCGAGGACAGCTGGACCCTGCCGATGCCCGGCCGCTACGTGATCGGACAGGATGGCGTGATCGCCTACGCCGAGGTCAACCCCGACTACACCAAACGCCCGGAGCCGGCCGACCTTCTGCCCGTGCTTGACCAACTGAGGACGACGACGGCCGCCTGACCCTTGGTCGACGTTCAGCGGCATCAATTCGGATACCCGAAAGGCTGAGCCAGTAGAGCCGCCGAAGGCGATGGATCTTGGAGCCCGGGATGCAACGCTTCAGCAAACGTTAGCCAAGCTTCATAAGCCTACAGTCGTACCACGTTATGGCCATCGCTGGAGAGCGAGGTCGGTTCGCTGGTCGCTTCGACAGCAATCCTGGCATCGAGTATGAGTCCGCTCTTGATCTCTCTAAAGGAAGGCTGCCATGGCGGCGCTCAGTTTCGACGATCCTGAAACAGACAGCTTGGCTCACCAGCTCGCCAGCTTGACGGGTGAGACGCTGACCCAGGCGGTGCGCAATTCCCTTGTGCAGCGGCTGCGTCGAGAGACGTTGAAGCGTGATGAGGACTCTAGCTTGGCGAGAGAGCTTGAGGAGATCGCCAAACACTGTGCGGCCCTACCCATCTTGGATCACCGGACTGCGGAGGAAATCATTGGTTATGACGAGAACGGCCTGCCGTCCTGATGGTGGTCGACACCTCGGCGCTCGTGGCCATCCTTTTGGGAGAGCCGGAGCAAGGCTCCTTCATCCAAGCAATCACGGCGGATCGGACCCGTATAGTGGGAGCCGCCACCGTCTTCGAGACGAGCATGGTGATCTTGAGCCGGAGAGGCGAGCGGGGCTTGAGCGATCTCAGCGCCTTTCTTGTGCGAGCCACGATCCAGACCGCGAGTGTCAGCGCGGAGCACGTCGATCTCGCCGTTGAGGCCTTTCGGCGCTTCGGCAAGGGGCGGCATCCGGCCGGGCTCAACTTCGGCGACTGCTTCTCCTACGCCCTCGCCAAGGCCACCGGCGAGCCCCTGCTGTACAAGGGCGACGACTTCGCCCGCACCGACATCAAGCCGGCGGTCATACGAAATCCGCTCGCGAGAGACTGATCGAAGCCAGACCTTGGCTCATTCCCACTCGATTGTTCAAAACAGTCCTAACTGATTGAATTAAAACGGTATTACTA
>CAXTEX010000044.1:0-7953 GCA_964243445.1 uncultured Caulobacteraceae bacterium
GCCCCGCTCCGCGCCGCGCACCATGAGATGCGCCAGCCGGGGCGGCGCCGGCAGCTCCGCCAGGCGGCGGCCGTGGGCCGTCAGCGCGCCCTCCCGATCCAGGGCGTCCAGGTCCTGCAGCAGCCGCCGGGCTTCGGCGAAGGCCGCGGCCGGGGGCGGGTCGAGCAGGGCCAGGCCCTCGGCCGACCTGGCGCCCCACTGGGCCAGCGTCAGGACGAAGCCGGAAAGATCGCTGTCCAGGATCTCGGGGCGGCTGAAGGGTGTCAGGGTCCGCGTCTCCGCCTCGTCCCAGAGCCGGTAGCAGACGCCGGGTGCGGTGCGTCCCGCCCGACCTCGGCGCTGGTCGGCGCTCGCACGACTGACCCGCACCGTGGCTAACCGGGTCAGTCCGCTCGCCGGTTCGAAGCGAGGGACGCGGGAGACGCCGCTGTCCACCACGACGCGCACCCCCTCCAGGGTCAGGCTCGTCTCGGCGATGGCTGTGGCCAGCACCACCTTGCGCACGCCGTCCGGCGCCGGCGCGACGGCGCGATCCTGCTGCTCCGGCGGCAGGGCGCCGTACAGGGCGTGGACCTGCACGTCCGCCCGACCGGCCAGCCGCGTTTCCAGGGCCGTTCGGACCCGCGCGATCTCAGCCGCGCCCGGCAGGAAGACCAGCACGCCGCCGGCCTCTTCGCCCAGGGCTCTCAGCACCGCCCGTTCGACCTGGGTTTCGAGCCGGGCGGCCGGGTCGCGGCCCAGGTAGTGCGTCTGCACCGGGAAGGCGCGGCCCAGGCTCTCCACCACGGGCGCGCCGCCGAGCAGGGCGGCCACGCGCGCCCCGTCGAGCGTCGCCGACATGACCAGCAGCCGCAGGTCCTCGCGCAGGGCCGTCTGAGCGTCGCGCGCCAGGGCCAGGCCGGTGTCGGCGTCCAGGCTGCGCTCGTGGAACTCGTCGAACAGCACCGCCGCCACCCCGTCCAGCTCCGGATCGTCCAGGATCATGCGGGTGAACACGCCCTCGGTGACCACCTCGATCCGGGTCGCGGCCGAGACGCGGGCGTCGAGGCGCACGCGGTAGCCGACCGTGCGCCCCACCGGCTCGCCCAGGGTCGAGGCCATGCGCGCGGCGGCGGCGCGGGCGGCGAGCCGGCGAGGCTCCAGCACCAGGATGCGCCCGTCCCTTCGCCAGGGCGCGTGCAGCAGGGCGAGGGGCACGCCGGTGGTCTTGCCGGCGCCGGGCGGCGCGACGAGCACCGCGGTCGTGCCGGCCGCGAGCGTCGCCTCAAGCTTGGGCAGGACCTGATGGATCGGCAGCCTGTCCAGCGCTCTCAACCTTGCGCGCCCAGCCCCGGCGGGCGCAAACGCCGCGCCCCGTTGCGCGGGAGGAAGGGGGTCTCTAACGTCGCCATCAAAGCTTCATCGACGCCGCCTCGACGCGTCGTCTCGGGGAAATATCAGGCATGGCGTCCGTTGAAGCAGGCCGGCGCAACCGGTTCGGCCTGAAGAAGTCCATAGCCCAGATCCAGGCTGAGGCCGCCAGCCACAGCCTGAAACGCACCCTCGGCGCCTTCAATCTCACCAGCCTCGGCGTCGGCGCGATCATCGGCGCCGGTATCTTCGTGCTCACCGGCCAGGTGGCGTCGGCCAACGCCGGCCCGGCGATCCTGCTGTCCTTCGTGGTGGCCGGCGTCGCCTGCGGCTTCGCGGGGCTCTGCTATGCGGAGCTTTCGGCGGCCATGCCGGTCTCCGGCTCGGCCTACACCTACGCCTACGGCACCCTCGGCGAGGTGGCGGCCTGGGTCATGGGTTGGCTGCTGGTGCTGGAATACGGGGTGGCCACATCCACGGTCGCCGTCGGCTGGTCCGGACAGGTCGTGGCGCTGCTGCACGATCTGGGCTTCGACTTCCCCACCCTGCTGGTCGGCGGGCACATGACGCCCATGTTCGCCACGCCGCTGCTGCAGGCGTTCCCCAACGCCGCCGGTCAGACGGTCTTCCAGCCGACGGGAACGCTGAACCTGGTCGCCGCCCTGGGTATCGCTGCGGTCACCGGCCTGCTCTGCCTGGGCATCAGCGAGTCCGCCAAGGTCAACAACGTCATCGTGGTGATCAAGGTCGTCGTCCTGACCGCCTTCGTCGTCATCGGCGTGAGCTACATCAATCCGGCCAACTGGCATCCCTTCCTGCCCCGCAACACCACGGGCAACTTCGGCGAGTTCGGCTGGAGCGGCGTGCTGCGCGGGGGTGCGATCATCTTCTTCGCCTACGTCGGCTTCGAGGCCGTCTCCACCGCCGCCGCCGAGTCCAAGAACCCCAGCCGCGACGTGCCCATCGGCATCCTCGGTTCGCTGTTCATCTGCACGCTCATCTATATGGCGGTAGCCCTCGTGATGACCGGCGTGGTGCCTTACAAGGAACTGGCCAGCCCGGCCCCGATCGCGGTGGCCATCCACCGCATGAACCCGACCTGGGCGATCGTCCCCTACGCCCTGGGCGTGGGCGGCCACATCAACCTGGTGGTGCTGGCCATCGACCTCGGCGCCTTCACCGGGCTCTCGTCGGTCATGCTGGTGCTGTTCTACGCCCAGACCCGCATCTTCTACACCATGGCGCGGGACGGCCTGCTCCCGCGGGTGTTCGCCACCCTGCATCCCAAGCTCAGGACGCCTTGGACCGGCACCATCCTGCTGGGCGTCTTCATCTCCGTCGCCGCCGCGTTGCTGCCCATCGACCTTCTGAGCGACCTCGTCTCCCTGGGCACCGCGCTGGCCTTCTCCATCGTCTGCCTGTCGGTGATTTATCTGCGCCGCCGCCACCCCGAGATGCACCGGCCCTTCCGGGTGCCCGGGGGGGTCACGACCGCGGTGCTCGGCATCGTGTCCTGCCTGGCGCTCGCCATGTTCAACCTGCTGCCCATCGTGCAGAAGGCTTTCAAGGGCGACCCCCTCCCCTTGATGATCCTGGTGGGTTACGGCCTGGTCGGCTTGGCCATCTATGCGGGATACGGCTATCGCAACTCCCGTCTCGCCCAGGGCCTGGACATACTGGACGTGGGGCCGGGACCAAACGAGGCGCTGGCGCCGGGCCATGGCGACAGTCTGAACCGCTGACGCCCGCTCCGACCTCATGGCCCGGGCATGTGTCGGCGCTGACATCGCAGCGCCGGCCTGGCCTGTCATCTTCACGCCCATGACCGCCGCGACCGCCCAGGAGACCACGAGGACCGCGGGCGGCCTGGGCCGCGTGATCGTGGTGGACGACGATCCCGGCATCCGCGACGTGGTGTCCGAATTCCTCATCCGCCACGGGTTCGAGGTGGACACCGCCGGCGACGCCGTGGAGCTCAACCGGCTCATGGCCCTGGGGCCGGCGCCCGATCTGGTGGTGCTCGACGTCATGCTGCCGGGCGAGGACGGTCTGCACATCTGCCGCCGCCTCTCCGGCGACGAGGGCGGCCCGGCGGTGATCATGCTGAGCGCCATGGGCGAGGAGACCGACCGCATCGTCGGCCTGGAGCTCGGGGCCGACGACTACCTGCCCAAGCCCTGCAATCCGAGGGAGCTGCTCGCCCGGGTGCGCGCGGTGATGCGCCGCCGCGGCGAGCGGCCCGACCCCATGGAGCATCTGGGCGCGCGCTGCGAGTTCAACGGCTGGCGGCTGGACATGGTGCGCCGCGAGCTGCGCACGCCAGAGGGCGTGATCGTCAACCTGTCCGGGGGCGAGTTCTCGCTGCTGCGCGCCTTCGTCGAACACCCCCAGCGGGTACTGACCCGCGACCAGCTGCTGGACTTCGCCCGGGGGCCTGACAGCGACGCCTACGACCGCGCCATCGACGTGCAGATCAGCCGGCTGAGGCGCAAGCTCGACGACGGCGGCGGCTCGGAGCTGATCCGCACCATCCGCAACGAGGGCTATCTGTTCATGCCCAAGGTCGCGCGCCGTTGAGCGCAGCGGCGGCCGCCGGCGCGCGCTGGCGTTTGCCGCGGCTGCACGCCTCCCTGTTCGTCCAGGTGCTGACCCTGGTCCTGGTCTGCCTGGTGGCCGCCCAGGCGGTGAACCTGGCCATCATCTTCAGCCTGCCGCCCCCCCAGCCCGCCATCTTCCGCGTCAGCGAAGTGGTCTCCGCCCTGCAGGGCGCTCCCGTCATCTCCGCCGAAGGCGTGCCCCTGGCCATCAGCGTCTCCGACCAGCCGCCGCCGACCTATTTCCTGGGCCGCTCCACCCTGGAGGCCATGGGCGACATCCAGCACAGGCTGAACCTCGCGCCGGGGGACGTCGTCGTCTCGCGCGAGCCCGCCCGCTTCGGCCTCGGCCCCCCGCGCGGGGCCTTGGCCACCCGCTTCCGCTCCCGCGACGAACACCTGCTGTTCGCGCCCTTCAAGGTGGCGGTGAAGCGTGGCGACGGCCGGTGGCTGGTGGCGGCGTCGCGCGAACCCTTCCCCACGGCCTGGCAGCGCAGGATCCTGCTCTGGTTTGTGTTGAGCGCCGCGGCCCTGTCGCCGCTCGCCTATCTGTTCGCCCGCAGGCTGGCGGCGCCCATCGGCCAGTTCGCGGCCGCCGCCGAACGCCTCGGCCGCGACCCGCGCGCCCCGCCCCTGCGACCGCAGGGCCCGCCCGAGGTCCAGCAGGCGGCGAGCGCCTTCAACGACATGCAGGAGCGGTTGCGCCGCTATGTCGACGACCGCACCGCCATGGTGGGCGCGGTGGCGCACGACCTGCGCACGCCGCTCACCCGGCTGCGGTTCCGGGTGGAGGGCGCGCCTGACGCGCTGCGTGACAAGATGGTGGCCGACGTCGACCAGATGGATGCGATGATCTCCTCCGCCCTGGCCTTCGTGCGCGACGCGACGCAGCCCTGCGAGCGCAGTCGTCTGGAGCTGTCCTCCCTGGTGGAAAGCGTCGCGGTGGAGATGGCCGAAACGGGCCTGGACGTCAGCGCCGACAGTCCCGGGCCCGTCGTCATTGATGGAGACCCGATCGCGCTCCGCCGCCTAGTCGCCAACCTGCTCGACAATGCGGTCAAGTTCGGGTCGAGCGCCGTAGCCCGGGTCTATCGCCAGGACGGCGCCGCGGTGATCGAGGTGGACGACGACGGGCCGGGCATCCCCGAGCTCGAGCGGGAACGGGTGTTCGAGCCCTTCCATCGCGGGGAGCCTTCCCGTTCGCGCGAGACCGGCGGCGTCGGGCTGGGGCTCGCCGTGGTGCGCTCCGTCGCCCGGTCGCACGGCGGCGAGGCGGCCTTGTCGAACCGGGCCAGCGGCGGTCTTCGCGCCTGCGTCCGGCTGCCGCTTTGAGCCGCTTGCCTTGGTCGACGCCTCGCCCCTAGATCGCGCATGACCCAGGCCCTGCCGCGTTTGGCGCTGATCCTACTCTGTTCGGCCCTGTGCGCCTGCGCCAGCGACGACGAACCCCGCCGCGCCCCCGGCGGCGGTCCGCCGCGCCGGCTGCCCAACGTCTTCATCAGCCCGGCGGGCGAGCCGTTTCGCGCGCCCATGGACGCCCCCTACCCCGTCGCGACCTGGTTCGCCCGAGCGGACACCAACCACGACGGGCGGCTTTCCCGCGAGGAGCTGCGCGCCGACGGCCTCGCCTTCTTCGACCGGCTCGACGCCAACCATGACGGGGTGATCGACGGTCTGGAGGTTCAGGACTACGAGCAGACGGTCGCCCCGGAAATCCTGCCGCGCATCCAGAGCCTGCATGCTGAGGAAGGCGGCAATCCCGATCTCACCTTTGGCGACCCGAACAACACCGAAGACCGTCCGCCGCCGGCCCGCCGGCGCGAGTCGGATCGGCCCAACGCCGCATCCAGGGGCGTCGGCGTGCAGGGGGCCGCCGTCTATTCTTTGATCAACGCCCCGGAGCCGATCACGGCGGCGGACGCCAAGTTCGACGGTCGCGTGACGCGGGCGGAGTTCGCCACGACCCTCGATGGCCGCTTCGACGTACTGGACAAGACGGGCCGAGGCTATCTGACCCTGGTCGACCTGCCGAAAACGCCCCTGCAGATCGAGATTCTCAAGCGGCGAAAGGAAGCGGCCCGACGCCGCAAGACCGGCGCCGAGGATACGCCGCCGCCCTGAGCGAGCCTGCGTTCAGGTTCAGCGGCGGGCCAGGCCAGACGCGGCAGGTGCGGTCAGCGCCGCGTCAGCAGGATGCCGAGCACAAGGCCCGCCGCGAACGCCGAGGCCGCCGATACGCCCACGGTGATGAACGGCTTGGTCTGGACGGTGTCGCGCAACACGTCGGACTGATCGAGCGCCCAGTCCCGCGCGACCCCGGCCCGATCGGTCGTCCAGTCCTTGGCGACGCCGGCCTTGTCGGCGACCACCTTCTTCAGCTGGTCCGCCGTCTCCGAAAGATTGCGCACGCCCTTGTCGGTCTGGTCGGCTGCGGTGTCGACCGCATCGCGCGTCGCGTCTGTCATGTCTTTCATCTCCAAGGCCAAGATGTTTTCGAGAACACCGCAGGGGATTGGCGGTTCCTAGGCCTGGACCGCCTCCCGGGGCGCGTCGTGGAAGAACAAGGCCTGGCCGATCAAGGCCTTCACGGTGTCTTCTCGGAACGGCTTGGTGATGAGGAAGGCCGGCTCCGGCCGATCGCCGGTGAGCAGGTGTTCTGGAAAGGCGGTGATGAAGATGACCGGAATGTCGATCGCCTTCAGGATGTCGGCGGCCGCATCCATGCCGCTGGAGCCGTCGGCGAGCCTCACGTCGGCCAGAAGCAGTTCAGGCCGACTCTCCTCGGCCATGGCCACCGCTTCGCTTCGTGTCGCGGCCACCCCCACGACGGTGTGGCCCAGTTCGCGCGCGACGCGGGTGAGGTCCAGCCCGATGATCGGCTCGTCCTCGATGATCAGCACCCGGGCTGCGAGCTGGCGGCGCAGGGCCGCTTCGGCGGCGGCCAGCAGAGCCTCCACCTCCTCGTCGCCGCACTTCAGCACGTCGGCGGTCTCGGCGGTGCTGAACCCCTCCATGGTGGTGAGCAGCAGGGCCGCTCGCTGCGGCATCGTCAGCGTCTGCAGGCGCAGGTCGGCTCCGGATGCAGCACTCGCCGGCTGCCCGTCCGCCGCGCTGCTCCAGGTGTCGTGCAGGGCCGCATACAGGGCTGAGCGCACGGGGAGTTGCTCGTGGAGCTGGACCGCGCCGGACAGCAGACCCTCCAGGGCTCCTTGGACCAGCCCGTCGCCCTCCGCCTGGGAGCCCGTCAGGGCGCGGGCGTATCGTCTCAGATAGGGGGCATGTCGGCTGATCTGCCTGGACATAGGCCTTCCATCGCCCAGACCGGGCGAACGAGGTTCGTCTGCGCCCTGGACCTCTTCAAGGCTGGAACGACGCCAAAAGTCCAAGGTTCCGACCCCTGCAGGCCTTTGATCAGGTCCTGCCGGCGCCATGATAGGGCCGACGCCGGGACGGCTCGCCGCGCGATCCGCCGCAGGGGCTTCCCGTCCCGCGTCCAAGGCCGGATGAACGCAAAGACCGACGATGCATCTGTGCAGAACCGAGGCTCCGGGTTCAGCGTTTCGGGACTGTATCAATGGGAGTGACCATGTCCGACCTGCCCGCGCCTTCCCTTCCCGAACCTTCTCCCGAGGTCTATCCGCCCTCGACGCCGGAAGAGGCGCCCGCCAGCCCCGCCGTTCCGGATGACGGGCGGCCGTACGACTGATCGGGGCCGAAAGTCGGAGCTTGGTTGGGGAACTTCGCCGCTCGGCGTCGGGTTACCGGCCAAGTTTCGTAAGCCAAGTCAGGGAGAGACGGATGTCTCAGCAGTCCGAGACGCAGGGCGGCAAGTCCAGCCGCGGTTTCGCCTCCATGGATCGCACCAAGCAGCGTGAGATCGCCCGCAAGGGCGGCGAAAGCGTCCCGAACGAGAAGCGCAGCTTCTCCCAGAACCGGGAGCTGGCCGCCGCCGCGGGTCGCAAGGGCGGAGAGGCGTCCCAGGGCGCGCGTCGCAAACCCAGCTGAGGCC
>CAXTEX010000044.1:7963-8490 GCA_964243445.1 uncultured Caulobacteraceae bacterium
GGGCCGCTCGCCAGCGGCCTGATCACCACATGACGGGTCGCGCGCCAGCCGCAACCCGCTGAACTGCCAACGCTGATGCGGCTGGAAGAAGTTGCGGTAGCTGGGGCGCACGTGTCCGGCGGCGGTGACGCAGGAGCCGCCTCTCAGGATCATCTGATTGATCATGAACTTGCCGTTGTACTCGCCGACGGCGCCCGGAGCGGTCCTGAAGCCGGGATAGGCGAGATAAGCGCTGGACGTCCATTCCCAGACGTCGCCGAACATCTGCGAGAGCGGACCGCCCAGATTCGGCTGCGGCTCCAGAGCGCCGTCGTCCAGGACGGCTCCGGATCGGCCGGCGAATGTGGCGGCGTGTTCCCACTCGGCCTCGGTGGGAAGCCTCGCTCCGCTCCAACGGGAGAAGGCGTCGGCCTCGTAGAAGCTGACATGGGTCGCTGGCGCGTGGGGGCGGAGCGGCTGCAGGCCGTGCAGGCCGAAGACCTGCCAGCGCCCGTCCAGCTCCTCCCAATACATCGGGGCCTGCCAGT
>CAXTEX010000044.1:8500-16812 GCA_964243445.1 uncultured Caulobacteraceae bacterium
TCATCCGTCGGGGCGCGTCTGTCCTGGCCCTGTCGGCAGGCCCATCCGGCGGAAAGCCACAGGTCGGCCCGCTCATAGCCGCCGTCCTTCATGAACAGGAGCCATTCCGCATTGGTGACCAGCCGGTCCGCCAGAGCGTAGGGACGGAGGAGCACCTGATGACGCGGGGTCTCATTGTCGAAGGCGAAGCCGGGACCGGTGTGGCCGATCTCCACGATCCCGCCGTCGAAGACGCTGAACTCCGGCGGCGAGACGGCTCCTGCTTCCAGGTCGAGGACGCTCTCCCCGCACGGCAGATAGGCGGGCTTCAGCCGGTTCTGCGACAGCAGGTGGAGCATGTCGGTGAGGAGCAGCTCCTGATGCTGCTCCTCGTGGGCGAGCCCCAGCATCACCAGGGCGGCAAGGTCCGGATCCGTTCCGGGATCGGCCAGCAGGGCGTCCATGGCGGCGTCGACATGGTCGCGGTAGGCCATCACCTCCGCGGCGCCGGGACGGGTGATCACTCCCCGCGCAGCGCGCGGCTGTCGATCGCCCAGGGCCTCGTAATAGGAGTTGAACAGGTATTGGAACGCCGGATCGAAAGGTTCGCGCCCCCGCGGCAGGAGCAGGAAGGTCTCGAAGAACCAGGCCGTGTGAGCCAGATGCCACTTGGCCGGGCTCGCGTCCGGCATCGACTGGGCGCCCATGTCCTCGGCCGACAACGGTGCGGCCAGCGTCCGGGACATGGCGCGAACGTAGGCGAAGCGTTCACGCAAATGAGTGCGGCCGATATCAACAGCCTCAACAGCAAATGTTAAGGTGTCCGTCGTGGCTGGCGTGTCGAGCGGTGTCACGACGTCTTCATCCTACTTGAGGGAGGCTAAGACAGGGGAACGGACGCCGAAAGCGCACGTTTCTTCTCCGCTTCGATGTGAGGCGCGTTTCGGTCGAGTGCAGATGACAGAGTCGCAAGACCTTGGCGCCGTGCAGACAACCGAGCAGCCCCATCCTATGGAGGTTGTGGGCGCGCAGGGGGCGGCTGGTGAACGAAACGCACAATCCGATGGGGCGGGACTGATCGGTCATCCCTCTACATGGCGGGAAGATGTCATCGGTTTCATACCCGCGCTTCGGGCCTTCGCCTGGTCGCTGAGCCACAACAGCGCCGACGCCGACGATCTGGTTCAGGACACGCTCATCAAGGCCTGGACCCACAGGACCAAGTTCGAGCCGGGCACCAATCTGAGAGCCTGGCTGTTCACCATCCTGCGAAACACCTACTACACCGCGGTGGTCCGTCGTCGCCGCGAGGTGGCCGACGAAAACGGGAAACATGCCGCGACCTTGAGCGCCGCGCCGACGCAGGATTGGAGCGTTGCGGTCCGCTCGCTCCGCTCCGCCTTGGCTCAGCTTCCCAACGAACATCGCGAAGCCCTGGTGCTGGTCGGCGCCGCCGGCATGACCTACGAGGAAGCGGCTGAAATCTGCGGATGCGCCTTGGGCACGATCAAGAGCCGCGTCAACCGCGCCCGCGCCAGGCTGCTGCGGATCATGGACGCCGACGGCGTGGAAGACACCTTCGCCGAGGCCACGGTCGGTCTCGCACCCATGATGGAGTGAGGTCTCATCGGGAGGGCGCAGGACGGCCGCCGCACTGGAACTCGCCCCGTTCGAAAGCCGCCTCCAGGGCTTCCGTGAGGCGAAGCAGGCGATCCGGCAGGGGCTCGACCGTCAGGCTGTCAAAATGCGTCTTGAGCTGTTCACCAAGCGGTTGATCGGTGTGGGCCGTCGAAGGCTCCCGCGAAATGGTCGACGCGAGAGGGGACATCCACATGAATCACGCTCTTCCGTGGACAAATCGTCTCAGGCGTTCGTAGCAATCCGGTCACGCGAGGTAAACCCCCGCCCGCCGCTTGTCTGGAACCGTCGCCCGGCCGCCACGGTTTCCATAACACCAACACGCACAAAGGATTACGGAAATGGCTGACTGGGATCGTGACCACCGCAGCCCCGATGCTCGCATGGACGGAGGCGCCGCCGGCCCGCCCGGCGGGCGGCCGATCGATCGGGACCCGCGCTCCGACCGCGGCGACGGGGGCGCCCGCCAGGCTCGCGACTCGCGTCCGGCGAGCTACGAGCAGGGTCCCGCTCCCTTCGAGCCGGGCGGCGCGGCCGCGAGAGGCTATGGCCAAGGCGGTGACACCGCCTTCGGCCAAGCGGCGGGCGGATCGTCCGACAGCGGCCTCGGCGGATACAGCGGCGCCAATGTGGGCGGCTGGGGACAGCCCAATCTGAACTCCCAGTGGGGTCAGGCCGGCTATGCGCCCCTGAACCAAGGCCTGGACTATGGGCAAGGCGGCGGACGCTTCGGGCCGGCGGGGTATGACACCGGGAGCTTCGGCCAGGCGCCGCCCCGCCAGGCGGATCGGTCCAAGCCGCGGGACGAGCACCATGTCAGCTATCAACACTGGCGCGACACCCAGCTCGGGTCGCACGATCGCGACTACGCCCGCTGGCGCGAGGAGCAGGCCCGCCGCTACGACGAGGATTACGGGAGCTGGCGCAACGAACGCCACTCCGCCTTCAGCAAGGAGTTCGAAGGCTGGCGCGTGGGTCGCGGCGGACAAGCGGTCGGGCCGCCGTCGGCCGGTCAAGGCGTCGATCCCACCCGGCCGGCGCCCCCGTCTTCCGACCCCTCGGCGGGCGGCGAGCAAGGTTACGCCCACGGCGCCAACCAGACCCTGGCCGACATCGCCGACGGGCACGCAGGCAAGCGTCATACCCATCCAGACCACAAGGCGCATGACCCCGAACAGGACTGAAGGTGTCGGGTCTCAGCTGACCTGAGACTTGGCGTGGCTCGTCTCCGGCAAGGTCTGGAGACGAGCTCTCGTCCGTTTAAGACGCGCGACGGTCAGAGCGCGCTTCGGCTCTGGATACGCGCCCGCGCCATCTCGTTCGCCACCACGTTCGTCGGACGTCCTTCCGCGGCGGACAAGTCGAAGATATCGTCCAGGGTCTGCATCAGGCGGCCCAGCTTGGCTTCCACCCAGGCCGGGTCGAACGCCTCGCCCGTCTCCAGCGCCCGGATCTCCCCGGCGACATTGGTGATCCCTCCTCCATTGATGACGTAGTCGGGGGCGTACAGCAGTCCCTGTTCGAAGAGCGCCTGCCCCACGTCGGCGGAGGCGATCTGGTTGTTGGCCCCGCCGGCGATGACCCTGGCCTTCAGACGACCCAGGGTGATGGCATTGATGGCCCCGCCCAGGGCGCAGGGCGCGAGGACCTCCGCATCGACGTCGAAGATGGCGTCCGGCGCAACGATCCGCGCTCCGGTGGCCTCAGCGACGGTCTGCACCGCCTGAGCGTCGACGTCGGCGATGACCAGCCGCGCACCCGCCGCGTGCAGCTTGTGGGCGAGGATGGCGCCCACGTGACCCACGCCCTGGATCGCCACCGTCAGTCCGTCCAGGCCCGAGCCGTAGACGCGGCGGGCGGCGGTCCTGACGCCGCGGAACACGCCCTCGGCCGTCATCGGGCTGGGGTCGCCCGAGGCGGCGGCATGGCCGTCCAAGCCGGCGACGTAGCGGGTGTGCTTGCGGGCGTGGACCATGTCCGCCGGAGACGTGCCTACGTCCTCCGCCGCCCAGTAGCGACCGCCGACCGCCTCCACCGCGCGGCCGAAGGCCTCGAAGAGCGCGGGCGACTTGTCCGTGCGGCTGTCGCCGATGATCACGGCCTTGCCGCCGCCGAGATCGAGGTCGGCCATGGCGTTCTTGTAAGACATGGCCCGCGACAGGCGCAGCACGTCGTCCAGCGCCGCCTCGGCCGAAATATAGGGCCACATGCGACATCCCCCGGCCGCAGGTCCGCGGACGGTGGAGTGGATGGCGATGATGGTCTTGAGGCCGGTCTTTTCGTCATGGAAGGCCTGGACGCTCTCATGGCCCTCGAATGCAGCCGAATCGAACAAGGTCATTGCGAACTTTCGAGGTCATGAGGTGCGCGCGGACGTATCGGCTCCGTCCCACCGCGGCAAGCCTAGCCGAGCGCCTGCGGACCTGGACCCACCCGCCGGGACTGCGATGGAATGGGCGGCGCGCCGGACGGCAGCGGACCCGCCGGATCGCGGATGAAGGCCAGGACGTCCTCCAGCACCCGTCGCCGGCGCAGGTCACGCAGCAGCAGATGCCAGCCCGTGTCGTAGTAGGCGCTGCGATCACCGGGCTTCAACCGCTGGGCGGCGCGGAAGGCGGCGTGGGCGGGGATGATCTCGTCATGAGCCCCGTATTGGTACAGCACCGGCGCCTTCACTCGGCCCACCTCGTCCTCCGCCTCCTGCATGAGGTCGACGAGGCCGTAGATGGCGTCGATCCGGGTGTCGAAGATCATGTGGCGGTCGCGCCCCATGCGGCGGAGTTCGGCGAGGTTGTCGGACGCGCGGATGCGCCGCGCCAGCCAGTCCGGTGCAGTCACCGTGGAGCCGGGCGCCACGTGCGCCCCGACCCAGAGCAGCACGTCGTTGGGCAGGCCCTGCTCGCGCCATCCCCAGACCGCGGGAGACGCCAGCACAAGCCTGTCCACCGCAGGCGGAGAGGCCGAAGCGTCGGCCACGATCGCGACCGCCCCGCCCATGCTCTCGCCGACCACGGCCAGGATGGCCTTGGGGTGACGGGCGCGCACGAGGACGCAGGCGGTGCGCAGGTCCTGCGTCAGCAGAGCCTCGCCCGCCCAGACGCCGCGCTCAC
Organism: uncultured Caulobacteraceae bacterium; assembly: GCA_964243445.1. Classification (GTDB taxonomy): domain Bacteria; phylum Pseudomonadota; class Alphaproteobacteria; order Caulobacterales; family Caulobacteraceae; genus CAHJWH01. The sequence goes on from CAXTEX010000044.1 coordinate 13,228, forward strand.
CGGACCGCCCGAAGCCGCGTTGGTCATAGGCGTAGGTCGTCACCCCGCGAGCGCCCCAGTACGGGCCCGCCAGTCCAAAGGCGGCCGAGTAGTCGTTCATGCCGTGCAGGCCGACGATCACCGCCCAGGGCTCCACCGCCGCGCCCTCCCCGTTCGTGGCGTCCCACACCGTCATGGCCAGCCGCGAGCCGTCCTGGGTGGTGAAGGCGTCCGCGTCCAGCCGTGGCTCAAGCGCCAGGGCGGACGGGCCGCGCGCCTGCACGAGGGGCTGGCATGCGCCGAGGGCCGCCGCACTGCATAGGCCCAACAGGGCGCGCCGCCGGGTCGCGGATCTCGCCTCAGCCGGATGCATCGGGCGCCTTCAGGCGATAGACGCCCTTGAAGCTCTGGGGATCCACTGGCCGGCCGTGGCGCAGGATCACCAGCCGCCCCTCTCCCGCCAGCGCCACGGCCGCAGCGCGCACCTGGGGCAGCACGCCCCGCCAGTCCGGCGCCGCCAGCTGCCTGGCCACCTGTTCGGGCGTAATGCTGCGACCTCTGCCGGCCTCCTGCGTCAAGGTGAGGATCAGCGCCTCCGCGTCGTAGCTCACGATCAATCATCCCTCCCCGCACGTCCGGCCTGCACCTGCGGACCGCGCAAAACGGCTTGATCAGAGGCGCGGCAAACTGTAACAGTGACTGTATCATTCGGCCGCTTTCGGCGGCGTACGGAGGCGTTCATGGCGAAGCTCTTGGTCCTCTATCATTCCGCCTATGGCCATATCGAGACCATGGCCGAGGCGATCGCCTCAGGCGCCCGCGAGGTCGGCGGCGTGCACGTCGACATCCGTCGCGCGCTGGAACTGGTCAGCGAGGAGGCGGCGCGCGCCGCCCACTATAAGCTCGATCAGACCGCCCCGATCGCCACGGTCGGCGAGCTGGCGGACTATGACGCCATCATCATGGGCTGCGGCACGCGCTACGGCCGCATCGCGTCCCAGCTGGCCAACCTGCTCGACCAGACCGGCGGCCTGTGGGCCCGCGGGGTGTTCAACGGCAAGGTGGGCTCGGCGTTCGGCTCCACCGCCAGCCAGCACGGCGGCCAGGAGACCACCCTGATGAGCCTCATCACCAACATGATGCACCTGGGCATGGTCATCGTGGGACTGCCCTACAGCTATCCGGGGCTGACCGGGGTGGACGAGGTCAGCGGCGGCACGCCGTATGGGGCGACCACGATCGCGGCGGGCGATGGTTCGCGCCGCCCGAGCGAGAACGAGCTGGGGGCCGCGCGCTTCCAGGGCCGCCACGTGGCCGAGATCACGTTGAAGCTCCACGGCTGAAGCAGACCGCGGAGGACGGGGAGGCTTCCGGGCCTCCCCGCTGCGGTCTGACTAGCCCGTTGCCGCCCAGCCCTCATTGGCGGCCGTGGTGCCGCCCCGCCCCAACCGCTGCTCCTCCAAGACCATGTAGTCACGCGTCATGGGCAGGGCGCTGACCTGTTTAGTCAGCTGGATCTGGAAGTTCATCATGCCGAACCAGCGGAAGGCCGCCTCGCTCGACGCCAGATAGAACTCCCACATCCGGCAGAAGCGCTCGTCGTAGATCTGTGCGATTTCGGCGCGCTGGGCCTCGAAGCGGCGACGCCATTCGCGCAGGGTCTGCGCATAGTGCAGGCGCAGCACCTCCACGTCGGTGACCCACAGCCCGGCCCGCTCTATCGCCGGCAGCACGTCGGAGAGGGAGGGCACATAGCCGCCCGGAAAGATGTATTTGGCGATGAAGGGCTGGGTGACGCCGGGCGGGGTGTGGCGGCCGATGGCGTGCAGCAGCATGACCCCGTCGTCGCTGAGCAGCCGGGCTGCGGTGTCGAAGAACTCCTGGAAGTGCGGCAGGCCGACGTGCTCGAACATGCCCACCGACACGATGCGGTCGAACGGCCCGCGCAGGTCGCGGTAGTCGCGCAGCTGGAAGCTCACCCGGTTGGACAGGCCCTGGCTCTGGGCGCGCCGCTCCGCCACCGCCAGCTGCTCCGCGCTCAGGGTCACGCCCAGCACGTCGAGCTCCGGCGACATGCGCGCGAGCGTCAGACCGAGCCCGCCCCAGCCGCAACCGATGTCGAGAAGCCGACCCCGTTGCGGCAGGCGGAGCTTGGCTGCGATGTGGGCCTTCTTGGCCGCCTGCGCCTGTTCCAGCGTGTCCTGCGGGTCAAGATAGTAGGCGCAGGAGTACTGCATGTCGGCGTCCAGGAACCGGCTGTAGAGATCGTAGGACAGGTCGTAATGATGAGCGACGTTGCGCCGGGCGGTGCGGCGGCCGTTCATCTGCTGGAGCCGCCGACCCAGGGCTTCACGCCAGTGCTGCACCGCCGTGTCCGGCTTGCGCCAGAACCGCGGATTGCGGGCGACCAGCTCGAGCATCTCGAACATGGCGCCCTGCTCGAACACCAGCTCGCCGTCCATGAAACATTCCCCGAGCTTCAGCTCGGGGTTCATGGCGATCTTCAGGGCCGCGCCCTTCGCGAGGCGGATGGAGATCGGCGGCCCGCCGCCGTCGCCGAAGCGGTGCATCCTGCCGTCGCCCTGATCGACGGTCAGGTCGCCCACGTCGATGGTGCGACGAAGATAGCTTTCGAGCACGCCTCTCCCCAAACCCGCTCAACCCGGTTGGCGATCATGGCGGAGCCGGACCGCCGACGCCATAGGCTAGCCGGAGGAGGCGGGCGTCAGGCCGCCACGCCCACCCCGATCGGACAGGTGACGCCTGTGCCGCCTATGCCGCAGTAGCCGCCCGGGTTCTTGGCCAGATACTGCTGGTGATAGGCTTCGGCGAAATAGAAAGGCCCGGCCGGCTTGATCTCCGTCGTAATCGCCCCTCGTCCGGCCGCCTTCAGCGCAGCGGCGTAGGCCGCCTGCGACACCCGCGCCGCCTCGGCCTGGTCCGGGCCGTCGGTGTAGATGGCCGAGCGGTATTGTGAACCCCGATCATTGCCCTGGCGCATGCCCTGGGTAGGGTCGTGGCCCTCCCAGAAGGTTTTCAGCAGCGCCTCATAGCTGACCTGTGCGGGGTCGAACACCACCAGCACGGCCTCCGTATGGCCGGTGCGCCCGCTGCAGGCCTCCTCATAGGTTGGGTTGGGCGTCGCGCCGCCGGCGTAGCCGGCAGCCGTGACCCACACGCCCGGCGTCTGCCAGAAGATCCGCTCCACGCCCCAGAAGCAGCCCATACCAAACTGCGCCGATTTCAGCCCGGCGGGATAGGGCGCCTTGAGCGCCCGGCCGTTGACGAAGTGCGCCGCGCTGGTCGGAATCGGGTCGGCCCGACCTTTCAGGGCTTCGGAGACGGTGGGGAGATCGGCGGGCTTGCGGCTGAACAGCATGGCGCGGCTTTCGGGTTGAGCTGAGCCAGATATAGGGTGAGCGGTCCGGGCGCGCAGCAGTCGGCCAGCGGAGCTTGCAGTGCGGAGCGCGGTCGGTATATCTCCGGCCCCTCCGACCGGCTCGGCGCGTCCGCGCACCGAGCGGACGCGACTCGTGGTGGGGTGGCCGAGCGGTTGAAGGCGCACGCCTGGAAAGTGTGTATACGGGAAACCGTATCGCGGGTTCG
>CAXTEX010000045.1:0-6535 GCA_964243445.1 uncultured Caulobacteraceae bacterium
AACCAGCGCTGCAGGTCCAGATCGGCGCAGCGTTTGGAGCAGAAGGGCGCATAGGCGGGGTCGACCGCCGGGCGCTTGCAGATGGCGCAGGTCTTTACGTTCATGCAGAGCGGATATCGGGCGGCTGACGCTTCGCGCCAAGCTCCCCGCGCACGCTGAAGCGGGGCCCCAGGCGCGCCACCCACGGCGCGGCCAGGGCCGACACCTCCGGAGCGCACACCGCGACCAGGCGGACTCCGGGATCGAAGCGGCCCTGCCGTTCGAGCGCGCGCACCACCGCCTGGGCCGCCGTGCGCGCGCTGGGTCCTCCGTCGCGGTCGAGCAGCTGCTCGCGCAGGGGCTGACGCAGGTGCGGCTTGGCCAGCTCCATGACCCCGAACCGACTGACGGCTGCGATCACGACCTCCGGGCCGTCGACGGCGAAGGCTTCCACGGCGGCAACGTGCAGGGCCCGCGCCGCCTTGGGAAAGCCGATCAGATCAATGGCCGTCAGCCCGCCGACCGCCTGCAGCCGAAGCAGGCGCGCAGCGTGCCCAATCGCCGACAGATTGGCGATGGACACCGAGATGGGCGCGCCCGTCTCGGCCAGATCGACGTCCACCGCCGTTAGAGCGCGGGTGGTCTCCACAGCCAGGGTCAGGCCGTCTGGCAGGGCGTGGATGACCGCCGTCGCCTCGACCTGGGCGTCGTCGGCGGCCTGGCGGGCCTCCTCGCCCGTCGTGGGGTCCAGGAAGCCGAGTTGAGCGAGCTGGGCCTCGATCGTCGGACCGGGCTGGATCAGGCCGCAGCGCTGCGGCGTCAGACCGTCGAAAGCGCGCACGGCTGCGGGCTTGCCACGAGCCGGCTCGGCTGTGACCTCCACCTCGAGGCGTCGGCCGACCTGGGGCGGAGCGGCGTCCCGGCCGAACCGCAGCGCGCCCGCGACGCCGCCGAGATCGAGCCGGGCAAGGCCCATACGCGCGGAGACCGCCTCGACCTGGGCCGCATAGCGGGCGCCCTGTCGCGGCGTCGCGTCGTCTTCGCGCACGATCCACAGTCGCTCAGACCGCCCGTCGAGGGTCACGACCGCCCGGGTCTCTCCCGGCGAGCGGTCCAAGAAGGCGCGGCGCGCACCGCTCACCCGCGCCAGCCCAGGCCTTGCAGCAGGTTCAACGTCTCGTAGAGCGGCAGGCCGACGACGGCGCTGTAGGAGCCCTGCAACTCCATGACGAAGCCGCCGGCGCGGCCCTGGATGGCGTAGCCGCCCGCCTTGCCGCGCCCCTCCCCGCTCGCGACATGATCCTCGATCTCGCCCTGCGTCAGCCGCTTTACGTGCAGGCGGGAGTCGACCCGCCGGTGCGATATGCGCGCGTCCGGCGCGCGGACGGCGATGGCGGTATGGACCCGATGCGCGCGGCCGGAGATCAGCTCCAGGCAACGGCGGACCTGCTCATCGGTCTCGGCCTTGGGCAGGATGCGGCGGCCGACCGCCACCACCGTGTCGGCGGCGAGCACGAGGGCGTCTGGCCAGCGTTCGGCGACCAGGGCGGCCTTGGCCAGCGCCAGCCGCACGGCTAAGCGCGGCGGGAGCTCCTCGCGCAGCGGCGTCTCGTCCAGCTCCGCGGGGTCGCACGCCTGCGGCTCCACGCCGATCTGGCGCAGGAGGGCCAGGCGGCGCGGGCTGGCGCTGGCCAGCACCAAGGGCGGCCCGCCTCTGCTCATCCGCCGACGGCCTGGGCGGCGGGGAAGCGCTCAGCCAACCTGCGCGCGATCTCCTGGCGCATGGCGCGATAGGCGGCCAGGCGCTGCTCGCGGGAGCCGCCTTCCAGCGTCGGATCCAGGATCGGCCAGTATTCCAGCTCCACCGCCCGGCCGCGAGCCAGCTCTACGGAACGGTGCTGCGCCTCGGGCGTGAGCGAGATCACCAGATCGAAGCTGTCGTCCTCCAGCTCGTCGAAACCCTTGGCGTGATGGCCGCTAAGGTCCAGCCCCACCTCGGTCATGACGGTCACGGCGAAGGGGTCCACGCCCTCCCCCGGCTTCAGGCCGCAGCTGTCGACGAAGACACGCGCGCCCAGGCGCTGGCGCAGGAGGGCTGCGGCCACGGGCGAGCGCACCCGGTTCAGGTTGCAGGCGAACAGCACGGCGTCCGGCAGGCGCGCCACTCAGGGCCGCCTCTGCAGGGCGCAGATCAGGGTGAACAGGCGCCGCGCGGTGTCGAAATCGATGGTGATCTTGCCGTCCAGCCGCTCGCGCAGCTTTTCGGAGCCCTCGTTGTGCAGGCCGCGCCGGCCCATGTCGACTGTCTCGATCTGGGCGGGGGCGGCGTGGCGGATGGCGTCGTAATAGCTCTCACAGATCATGAAGTAGTCGCGGATGATGCTCTTGAAGGGCGTCATCGACAGCAGGTGGCGGCGCTCGAACCCCGGGGCGGTGACGTCCAGCGCCAAGCGACCATCCAGCAGGGAGATTTTCAGGGCGTAGGGGCCGCCCTCGGCGCCCTCGGGTCGAAAGTGGTTCTCCTCCAGCAGATCGAAGATGGCCACCTGGCGTTCGTGCTCCACGTCGCGGGTGGCGGGGGCGAGCGACTGCTCGTCGATCTCCACCGCTTCCAGCTTGTGAAGCGTCTCGCTCATTCGGCCGCTTGGGCGGCCGCTTCGGGGGCCAGGCGCAAGGCGGCGGAGCGGGCGTGGGCGGGCAGGCCCTCGGCCTGCGCCAGCACCCGCGTCGGCGGCCCCAGCACGGAGAAGGCGGCGGGACTGCAGCGCGCCACCGAGGTGCGCTTGAGAAAGTCGTAGATGGACAGACCCGAGGAGAAGCGGGCGGCGCGACTGGTGGGCAGGACGTGATTGGAGCCGGCCACATAGTCGCCGAGCGCCTCGGGCGTGTGGCGCCCTAGGAAGATGGCTCCGGCGTGGCGCACCCGGTCGGCCAGCCGTTCGGGCTGGTCGAGGCAGAACTCCACGTGCTCGGGGGCGATCAGATCGACCAGGCCGGGGGCTTCGCCGAGCGGGGCGACCACGATGGCGCCGTGGTCGCGCCAGGAGGCCCGGGCGACCGGCGCCGTCGCTAGAACCGCGAGCTGGCGCTCAACGGCCGCGCTGACGGCTGCGGCGAAGGCGGCGTCGTCGGTGATCAGGATGGACTGGGCGTCGGGGTCGTGCTCGGCCTGGGAGAGGAGGTCGGCGGCGATCCAGTCGGGATCGTTGTCGCCGCTCGCCACCACCACGATCTCGGACGGGCCTGCCAGGGCGTCGATGCCCACCACGCCGTACAGACGCCGCTTGGCGGCGGTGACATAGGCGTTGCCAGGACCCACGATCTTGTCGACCTTGGCGATCGGTCCGGCCCCGAAAGCCAGGGCCGCAGCGGCGTGGGCGCCCCCAAGCTTCCAGATCTCGGTGACGCCGGCCTCGTGGGCGGCGGCGAGCACGGCGGGCTCGATCCTTCCTGGAGGCGTGGCCATGGCGATACGGTCCACGCCTGCGACCTGCGCCGGCACCGCGTTCATCAATACGGTGGAGGGATAGGCCGCACGACCGCCCGGCACGTAGACGCCCACGGCCTCCAGCGCGGTCCAGCGCCAGCCGAGCTCCACGCCCGCCGCATCGGTGAAGCGCGCGTCGGCGGGCCGCTGGCGTTCGTGATAGTCGCGAATGCGGCGCGCAGCGAAGGCGATAGCCTCACGCACATCAGGCGCGCAGGCGGCGACGCCCGCGGCGATCTCCTCCGGCGTGACGCGCAGGGTGTCGGCCGTCAGCACTGCGCCATCGAAGCGGGCCGCGTACTCCAGCACCGCCTCCAGCCCGCGGGTGCGCACGCCCTCGATGATCGCGGCGACGGCGGCGTCCACGTCGGCCGGCGATCCGCGCGGCTCGTCCAGGAAGGCGCGGAAGCCGGCGGAAAACTCCGGGTCGGAGGCGTCGAAGCGGCGCATGGCTCAGGCGTCCTCGGTCGCTGACGCGCCTTCGACCAAACCGGCGGCCTCATGATCCGGCGCGCCGACCGCGGGCCAGGCGTCGGAGACGTCCGCGAGCACCGCGTCGATGCACTCGACCTCCACGGCCAGGTCGCCCCCGTGGGAGAAGCGCAGCATGACGCGGCCGCCCGGCGGCTCGGCGGCCTCGAAGTCGAGCGCCAGGCACGAAACGAGGGCGCCAGGGTCTTCGCTGGCCAAGCCGCGGTGGCGCACCCGCTCGACGTCGCCGAACTGCAGCGCCGCGACCACCCGCTCTCCGCAGACGCCCTCGGCGGCTTCCCAGCGATAGCGGTTGAACATGATGGTCAGGGTCCGCGCCTTCGGCTCGTAGCGGATGTCGCCGACGTGGGCGATGGCGTCCTGCAGGGCGGCGGAGATGATCTGCAGGTCGTCGACATCCTGCGCGAGCAGGCGGAGCGGCCGGCAGGGATTGGCGGCGTCCTCGCCCATGGGTCAGCCTTCCTCGTCGTCGGAGATGCGCCGGATCTGGGCGCCGCAGGCCGACAGCTTGGCCTCAAGCCGCTCGAACCCGCGATCCAGATGATAGACCCGGTTGACGATGGTGTCGCCCCGCGCCGCGAGCCCGGCGATCACCAGGCTGACCGAGGCGCGCAGATCGGTCGCCATCACCTGGGCGCCCTCAAGCGTGTCGACGCCTTTCACCCTCGCTTCCCCGCCCTGCACGGAGATGTCGGCCCCGAGCCGCGTGAGCTCGGGCGCGTGCATGAAGCGGTTCTCAAAGATGGTCTCGCGGATCACGCTCTCGCCCTGCGCCAAGGTCATCAGGGCCATGAACTGGGCCTGCAGATCGGTGGCGAAGCCAGGGTAGGGATCGGTGGACAGGTCGACCGCGTGCAGGCGCGCGCCGTTGCGCTTCAGCGTGACCGAGCCTTTGGCGCGGGTGACGCCCACCCCCGCCTCCTCCATCTTGTCGAGCAGGACGGCGATGTGGTCGGGCCGTACGCCGGTGAGCGTGACCTCGCCCCCCGCCATGGCGGCGGCCAGCGCATAGGTGCCGGCCTCGATCCGGTCGGGCACCACCGCATGGGTCGCGGCGTGCAGGCGGGCGACGCCGGTGACGCGGATCGTCGACGTGCCCGCGCCCTCAACCTTGGCCCCCATGGCGTTGAGGCAGTCGGCCAAGTCGGCGATCTCAGGCTCGCAGGCGGCGCCTGTGATCACCGTTTCGCCATCCGCCAGCACGCAGGCCAGCAGGGTGTGCTCGGTCGCACCGACGGAAACGAAAGGAAAGTCGATCTGCGCCCCTTTCAAGCCGCGCGGCGCCTGAGCGTAGACATAGCCCTCGTGCAGGTCGATGCGCGCGCCCAACGCCTCCAGCGCCTTGAGGTGCAGGTCCACTGGGCGGGCGCCGATGGAGCAGCCGCCAGGCAGGCTGACCTTGGCGTGGCCGGTGCGCGCGATCAGCGGCCCCAGCACGTTGAACGAGGCGCGCATCTTGCGCACCAGGTCGTAGGGCGCAAAGGCGCTGACGATCTCGGGCGTGTGCAGCAGGGTCTCAGGCCCTGAGCCGTTCTGGCTCTCGGTCACTTCGGTCCCCAGCCGCTGCAACAGGCGTCCGAGGAAGCGGGTGTCGGCCAAGCGGGGCATGTTGGTGAGCCGCAGGGGCTCGTCGGACAGCAGGCTCGCCGCCATCAGCTTGATGGCCGAGTTCTTGGCGCCGCTGATGGGGATCTCGCCCTGAAGCTGTGCGCCGCCGGTGATGGCGATCCGGTCCATGCGGGCCCTGTCCTGGAAGGCGACCGGTTCTACAGCAGCGGGGCGGAGGCGCAAGGTTGGCCGGCGGCCATCCTCCCCCGCACAGGGGTGAGGCGGCACAGAGCGTGCGCGCTAGCCGTCCATGCCCAAGAAGTCCTGCACGAACTCCGGACGATCGCCTTCCTCCAGCGGGTCCTCCTCTTTCGTCACGGCGCTGGCGGGGGTGGGGAGGTTGAAACCTGGCGGGAGATGAAGGCTGAGGAGGCCCGCGGCCTTCATCTCGGGCAGGCCTGGCAGATCGGAGAGCGCCTGCAGGCCGAAGTGCTCCAGGAAGGCGTCTGTGGTGGCGTAGGTCACCGGTCGACCAGGGGAGCGGCGGCGACCACGCAGGCGAACCCAGCCGACCTCCAGCAGGACGTCGAGCGTGCCGCGGCTCAGGCCGACGCCGCGCACGGCGTCGATCTCGGCGCGGGTGACGGGCTGGTGGTAGGCGATCACCGCCAGCGTCTCCATCGCCGCGCGGGAGAGCCGGCGCGGCTCCTCCCTATGCTCCTGCAGCAGGCCTGCCAGGTCCGGCGCGGTGACGAAGCGCCAGCCGCCCGCCACGCCCTGCAGCTGCACCCCACGCCCCTGGTAACGCGCGGCGAGGTCGGCGAGCGCTCCGGCCACGTCCGCGCGCTCGCCGAGCCGTTCAGCGAGATCGGCGGGGGAGAGCGGGGCCGTCGCGGCGAACAGCAGGGCTTCGACCTGCCGTTCAAGCTCCAGAGCCTCCAGGATGTCGTCGGCGCTCAAGCGGCGGCCTCGCGACGTGCGCGCAGATACAGGCTGGCGAAGGCCTCGCGCTGGCGCAGTTCCAGCATG
>CAXTEX010000045.1:6545-16800 GCA_964243445.1 uncultured Caulobacteraceae bacterium
TCTCCAGCCCGGCGGAAAAGGTCGAAGCGAGGTAGGACGCGTGGACAGGACCGGCCTCGCCAAGCTGGCCCGGTGCTGGCGTCACCCTCTCAAGCGCTGTCCAGTCGCCAAGCTGGGGCAGCAGCGCGCGCAGCCGCTCGCGCGCCGCCTCGATCGAATAGGCCTCGACCCGCGCGGGCGGCCGGTATTCCACGGCCTGCGGACGCAGTCGGGCGCCCACATAGGCCGACATGAGGTCGTAGAGGCCTTCGGGCGGCGCCGCAGCGGGGCGAACCTGTCCATCGACCGCGCCGCGGCCGAACACGTCGCGGCCGAATTGCGGCAGGGCTTTCAAGGCGTCGGCGGCGCGACGCATGGCGTCCAGCTTGGCCAGGCGGAAGGCCAGCGCCTCGGCCAGCTCCGCCGCCGCCGGCTCCTCGTCGCCCTGGGCCTGCGGCTTGGGCAGCAGCAGGCGCGACTTCAGGTAGGCGAGCCACGCGGCCATGACGAGATACTCCGCCGCCAGGCCAAAACGCGTCCCCCGCTCGGTCTCCACGAAGGCCAGATACTGTTCGGCCAGGCGGGCGATGGATATCTGCAGCAGGTCAACCTTCTGGCTGCGCGCCAGGGCGAGCAGAAGGTGAAGCGGGCCCTCGTAGCCGTCCAGCGCCAGCACGAGCGCCTCGCCCGCGTGGGAGGCGCGCTCCGCCGCCTCGAAGTCGAGGGCGGGTTGGAAGGCGGCGGTCAGGGGAACTCCGGCCGGGCGGCGCGTTCGTGACCTGCGAGCCCGAGCGCATCCAGCCGCGCCTCGGCCGCGGCGGGATCGAAGGGCTGGCTGCGGCGGGTGAGCGCGCGGGCGTCGGCGGCGCGTTCGGCGGCGCGACCGGACAGGGCGGGCGAGGCCTGCGCCACCTCCGCCATCTCCGCCATCTCGCCATTACAGTGCAGGACGAGGTCGCAGCCGGCGTCCAGCGCCCGCCGGCTCCGCTCGCCGAAGCCGCCGCCCAGCGCCTTCATCGACAGGTCGTCGGACATGAGCAGCCCGTCGAAGCCGATGTGGCCGCGGATCACCGTGGAGATCGCCCGGTGCGAAAGGGTGACGCAGGCGTCCGCGTCTATCGCGGTGAAGGTCACGTGCGCGGTCATGGCCATAGGCGCATCCGCCAACGCCCGGAACGGCTCGAAGTCGGTTTCCTCCAGCACCGCCAACGGCGTGTCGACGACCGGAAGGTGCAGATGGCTGTCGGCCTGGGCGCGACCATGACCCGGGATGTGCTTGACGACGGGCGCGACGCCGCCGGCGAGCAAACCGTCGATCGCCGCGCGCCCGAGCGCCGCCACGCGCGCGATGTCGGACCCGAAGGCTCGATCGCCGATGATGCCGTGGCCTTCAGGATGGCGGAGGTCGACGCAGGGAGCGCAGTCGGCGTCGATGCCCAGCGCCGACAGCTCGTGCGCCAGCAGCCGATGGTTCAACGTCACAGCCTCGACCGCCTGCTCCGGATCGCGGGCGTAGAGCTCGCCGAACAGGGCGGCAGGACGACGCAACCGCGCGAGCGGCGGTCTCAGCCGCTGGACCCGTCCGCCTTCCTGGTCGACGAAGATCAAAGCCGTCTCGTCGTCGGCCGCCTCGCGCAGGCTGTCGCTAAGCCTGCGCACCTGATCGGCGGCTTCAATGTTGCGGGCGAACAGGATGAAGCCCCAGGGCTTCACGTCGCGATAGAAGGCGTGTTCTTCCCCGGTGAGCGTCAGGCCGCTGCAGCCCAGGATGCAGGCGGCGCTCAATGCAGTCTCAGCCCTTCACCAGACAGGTCTTGCCCTTGGCCTTGAGCGCCTCGCAAAAGGCCTGGGCGTCGGCTCGGGAGGCGAAGCCCGACAGCCAGGTGCGGTAGAGGGTGCTTCCGTCCTTATCGAGCGGCTGCACGTGCTTGGCCTTGCCGCTCATCCGCTCCGGCAAGGTAGCGGACACGTCCGCATACCCCTTGTCCGCCAGGGTGGTGGACGAGAAGGCGCCGATCTGGACCACCGCCTTGCCGGACGCAGCGGTCGGCGCCGCGGAGGTCTCGGCCGGCTTGGCCTTGTGCGTCATGGGAGCGTCCGCGTCGGAGGGCGGCGTGTCCGCGTCGGCCACGGTGCGCGTCGCGCCGGCCGCGGCCAGTTCGGACTCGTCGAGCTTGGCGCGGCTGACCGCATGCGTCTGCGTCGTGGTCTTGGCGGCGGCGGTGGTCTTCACCGTCGCGGTCGCCGCCTTGGCGAGCTTGACGTGCGCGGGCTGCGTCGGCTGCGTCGGCTTGGCGGCGGCCTCGACCGGGGTGGACGGGCGCTCAATGTGCGTCGGCGCGGAGGGTTTGGACAGCATGGCCACGGTCGCGGCGCTTGGGGCCGGACGGGCGGCGGGTTGTTCCGCCGAAGGCGCGAAGGCCGGCGCATCGCCGGTCTGGTTCGCCGAGGCGCCGCTCACGGTGTTGGACTGCCCCGCCGAATAGACGTCGAGATTGGCGGGCGGCGTGGCGGCGGCGGTCTGGGCGGCCGTGGGCGCTGTCTTCACCGCCATGACGGGTTCGCCGACCGGGCGAGGGCTCTCGCCCGCATGGCGGACGCCGCCGCGATAGACCATGGCGACCCCGGCCAGCAGGATGACAAGCACCACGGCGCTGCCGATCAGGGCCATGGGCATCGGTCGCCGCTCGCTCGGCCGCCTAGGGTCGAAGGCCAGCGGGGCGTCGGTCTGGGGCGTATAAGCCCCGCGGTCGTAATCGGTCATGCGACTGACTCCGGGCGGCGTGCGGCTCCGGGCGCGCGCCCGAATCGCAGCACTTCACGCATTGTAACCCGGTCGCGCGCCGCAGCGGGACGGCCGGATCGTCTCACCCTCGACGAGACGGGAATTGAGTTAACCGATCCCTAACGCCAGCTCTCCAGGCCGAAGAGCCGCCGGTGCTCCTCGATGGCGAAACGGTCGGTCATGCCGGCGATGTAGTCGCACACCGCCCGCGCCCGCTTGGTTTCGTCCACGCCTTGGGTTCGGCCGAACCAGGCCGGCGGCATGACGTCGCTCTCGGCCATGTAGAGGGCGAACAGCTCGCGCAAGATACGCCGCGCGGCGCTGCGGGTGCGGTTCACCCGGTGATGGCGGTACATGCGTTCATGCAGGAAGGCGCGCAGCTGCTTCAAGTCTTCGAACAGGAGGGGGGAAAAGGCCACTAACGGCCGCCCCAGCCTGCGCACGTCGGACGCGCTCGCCACCGCGCCGGCCGCGGAGCGAGCGCGGGTCTCCGCCAGGACATCGCCGACCATGACGCCGATCATGCGCCGCACGGCCTCCAGCCGCGTCAACCGCGGCTCCAGCCCCGGCCAATCCGCCAGCACGCCGCGCAGCACGGGACCGATCAACGGCACGTCGAGAAGATCGTCGATGCCGAACAGCCCGGCCTGCAGCCCGTCGTCCACATCGTGGTTGTTGTAGGCGATGTCGTCGGACAGGGCCGCGACCTGGGCCTCCGCCGAGGCGTAGGTATCCAGCTCCAGATCCATCTCGCGATTGAAGGCCAAGATGGGCGCGAACGCCGGCGTATCGATCCGGTCGGCGACCGGGCCGTTGTGCTTAACGACGCCTTCGAGCGTCTCCCAGCATAGGTTCAAACCTTCGAACTGGGGGTAACGCCGCTCCAGCCGAATCAGGAGCCGGAAGGTCTGGACGTTGTGGTCGAAGCCGCCGTACGGCTCCATGCAGGCCTTCAGCTGGTCCTCGCCGGCATGTGCGAAGGGCGGATGGCCAAGATCGTGGGCCAGGGCCACGCCTTCGGCCAAGTCGTCGTCCAGGCCGAGCGCCCGGGCGGTGGAGCGCGCGATCTGCGCGACCTCCAGGCTGTGGGTCAGGCGGGTGCGGAAATGGTCGCCCTCGTGCGCCACGAAGACCTGGGTCTTCTCCTTCAGCCGGCGAAAGGCGGAGCAGTGGATCACCCGGTCCCGGTCGCGGGCGAAAGCGGTGCGGGTGGCGCTCTCACCCTCGGGATGCAGCCGGCCGCGGGTCCGGGCCGGATGTTCGGCGTAAGGCGCGCGGAGCGGCGCTTGGACTGCGGCATCGGAGGTCAAGGCGCTGTCCTGATGCACGGCGTCTTCCGCCGGAGCTTCGCGGCGCTCATATAAGTCCTGCACCGCTTCCGCCAGCTTGAGGCAACCTGCGCCATGGCCGCCGCTCCGATCACGCTCTCCGCATCCGCCGCCCGCCGCATCCACGACATCGGCGCCACCGAGGGGCGGCGACTGATGCTGCGCGTGGCGGTGGAGGGCGGCGGCTGCTCAGGCTTCCAGTACCTGTTCGACCTGGTCGAAGCGGGCGAGGCGGACGATCTGCGGGTGGAGCGCGACGGCGCCGAGGCCCTGGTCGACGATGTGTCCGTGCCCTTCCTCGCCGGCTCGGAGATCGACTTTGTCGAGGAGTTGGCGGCGGCGGAGTTCCGCGTGCGCAACCCCAACGCAAAGTCCAGCTGCGGCTGCGGCGTCAGCTTCTCGGTCTGAGCTCTCGGCGACCGCGCCTCATCGCCTCATCCTGAGCCTGTCGTAGGACGAGGCGACGCAGACCGCCCAACGTCGCGAGCCCGCCCTCGTCCTTCGACAAGCTCAGGATGAGGACTACAAGGCGTCATGCGCATCGCCACCTGGAACGTGAATTCCGTCAACGCACGGCTGGAGAACTTGCTGCGTTGGTTGCAGGAGGAACAGCCGGATGTCGTCTGCCTGCAGGAGCTGAAGTGCGTGGACGAGCGCTTCCCGCGTGAGCCGGTGGAGGCGCTAGGCTATAACGTGCTGGTGCACGGCCAGAAGAGCTACAACGGGGTGGCGATCTTGTCCAAACACCCGCTGGAGGAGGCGCGCCGCGGCCTGCCCGGCGGTGATGCGGACACCCACTCGCGCTACATTGAAGCGGTCGTCGAGGCGCCCTCGCCGGTGCGCGTCGCCTCGATCTACCTGCCGAACGGCAATCCGATCGGTACGGACAAGTTCGATTATAAGCTGTCCTGGATGGCCCGGCTGCACGCCCACGCCTTCGACCTGCTGTCGCTGGAGGAGGCCACGGTGCTGGCCGGCGACTTCAACGTCATTCCCCTGCCGCTGGACTGCGACAACCCCAGAAGCTGGGCGGATGACGCCCTCTACCAGCCGGAAAGCCGCGCCGCGCATCGCGCGCTGACCCACCTCGGCTATACCGACGCGCACCTGGCCGTCGGCGCGGAACCGCACGCCTACACCTTCTGGGATTATTTCCGGAACAACTTCGAGCGCGACCACGGCATCCGCATCGACCATGCCCTGCTCTCGCCCCAGGCCGCCGACCGACTGCAGGCGAGCGAAGTGCAGCGCGGGCCCCGTGGCTGGGAGAAGCCGTCCGACCATACGCCGCTGATGGTGACGCTGGTCGACTGAGCCGGAGCCTCAGCTACGCGGACCGCCCTTGAACTTGGACATCTGACGCTTGGAGCTCTGCGGGCGCGGCTTGTCAGCGGCCTTGCGGGGCGGAACGCCGTCAGCTGAGCGCGGCGGCGGCCGCCTGCGCTCACGGGCAGGCGCGGCGTCCGGTTCGGTGAGCAGCGTTATGCGGCCGCCCTCGTCGGGACCCTCGGCGATGGCGGCGGCGAAGCGCTCGGCGGCGGCGCGAGCGATCTCGAACCGGGTCTCGCGATCGAAGACGCGGATGGCGCCGATCTCGGCCTTGGTGACCCCGCCCCGACGGCAGATCAGCGGGAGCAGCCAGCGCGCCTCGGCGTTGCGGGTGCGACCGACGTCGATGCGGAACCAGGACGACCCCTCGAAGCCTGCCCGCGCCGGCGCCGCGGCGGTGGGCTGGAAGGCCTGAGCCTCGGCCAGCTCCTCAGGCGCCGGCAGGCCGGAGCGGCGAGCGGCCACCAGGCTCGCCACCACCTGCTCGGCGTCCGTCCCATCAAGCAGGGCCCGGGCGATGACGAGGTCCTCCTCGGCCGGTTCGCCTGAGGGACGAAGCTGTTCCGTGAGTCGGGCCTGGTCGCGCTCGCGCACCGCCTCGGCGGAGGGCGCGCTCTCCCAAGTCGCCTGCACATGGGCGAGCCGCAGCAGGCCCTCCGCCCGCCGGCGGCGGGGATGGGGGACGAGCAGGATCGATACGCCCTTGCGCCCCGCCCTGCCCGTGCGGCCGGAACGGTGCTGCAGCACCTCGGCGTCATGAGGCAGTTCGGCGTGGATGACGAGGTCCAGGTCGCGGATGTCGATGCCGCGCGCCGCCACGTCGGTGGCCACGCACACCCGCGCCCGGCGATCGCGCAGCGCCTGCAACGCATGGGTGCGCTCGCTCTGGCTGAGCTCGCCGGACAAGGCGACGACGGCGAAGCCCCGCTCCACCAGATTGGCGTGCAGCCGACGCACCGCCTCGCGCGTGGCGCAGAACACCAGGGCCGCATCCGGATCGTAGAAGCGCAGAAGGTTCACCACTGCCCGTTCGATCTCGTGGGAGCCGATTGAGACCGCGCGGTAGTCGATGTCGGCGTGCGCCGTCTCACCCGACGTGGCGGTGATGCGCAGGGCTCCGGCGCTTTGATAACGCTGAGCCATGGCCACGATGGGCTTGGGCAGGGTGGCGGAGAACAGCAGGGTGCGCCGCTCGGTCGGCGTGGTGTCCAGTATCGCCTCGAGCTCCTCGCGGAAGCCGAGGTCCAGCATCTCGTCGGCCTCGTCCAGAACCACGGCCCGCAGCGCCTCGGTGCGCAACTGGCCGCGCTCCAAATGGTCGCGCAGGCGGCCCGGCGTGCCGACGACGATGTGTGCGCCGGCGTTCAACGCCCGGGCCTCGCGCCGCGGGTCCATGCCGCCCACGCAGGCGACGACCCGCCCTCCCGCAGGCGCGTAGAGCCAATCCAGTTCGCTTTGGACCTGCTGGGCGAGTTCGCGCGTGGGGGCGATCACCAGGGCCAGCGGCGCACCGGCCGCAGACAGGGTCTCGCCGGTCCCGAGCAGGTCGGCGGCCAGCGCCAAGCCGTAGGCCACGGTCTTGCCCGAGCCGGTCCGCGCCGAGACGAGGAGGTCGCGCCCGGCCGCCTGCGGCTCGATGACCGCCAGCTGGACAGGCGTGAGGTCGGCGTAGCCGCGCGCGTCGAGCGCCCGGGCGAGGGGTGAGGGGAGATCGGGTCGGGACATGGAAAGGCGCTCTGCGGCGGTAGAGGGATCGACGGGCGCCTGAGGCCGGCTCGCCGATGGCTTTAACTAAGCCGTACGGCCTAGGCGCACAAGCAGGGCGCCTGAAGGGCCAGACGTCGACCGACGCGCTTGCCTATCAGGTCTCCAGGCTCAGCCCCTCCACGTCATGGCTCATGGCAAGGTGCGCCTGCGATCTCGCCTTGACGGGCGGCCATTCGCGCGCCAGCAGGCCCAGCCCCACCACGTCGTGGAACACGTCGCCCTTGCGGACATGGTCGCGGAACAGAGCCTCTCGGGTGAAGCCGAAGCGCTCGTGCAGGCGGACGACGGAGGCGTTGTCGGCCAGCACCTCGCACCACAGCTTGTTCAGTTTCAGGGTCTCGAAGACGTGGCCCAGCACCAGATACTCCACGGCCGCGCCGACGCCGCGCCCCCTCACGACGGGATCGGCAAGGTAGAAGGCCCAGTCGCAACGGCGGGCGCCCGCGTCGATGCGCGCGAGGTTGGCGAGGCCCACGCCCTGCTCGTCCAGCTCGATGATCCAGTATCGGCGGTCCGGTCGCTCCAGCGCCGCTTCGAGCCAGGCCCGATGCTCGGCGGCGCCGATCTCATGGTCTGCGTACATGTAGCGGGAGACTTCGGACGTGTTGCGCCAGCCCAGCACCTGCGGGCCGTCTTCACGGCGCAGGCGACGCAGGCGCAAGCTCATGCGGCCTCGACCGCATTGACGAGCACCCGCTCAGGATGGAGCGCCTGCCAAGCCAAGATGTCGTCGGTGCTGAAATCCGGCTTGCCCGGATAGAGCGCGGAGTAGACGTCATAGGCGAAGGCGAAGTCCTCCTCCGTGTCGACTGTCCAGCGGAAGCGCAGCGGCGGGGCGCGGGTGACCCGCTCGATGCGAAAGCGGTTCGGGCGGTTGTAGACGAAGGGCGTCACGTGCTCGCGGTCATAGGGCGCCACCGCCTGCCACCAGGCCGCGTCCAGCACCTCGGTGCGGCAGACCTCCACGTCCAACCCCTTGGGGAAGGTCCAGCCCGGCGAGTTGTGGGTGTAGTCGGCGCCGCTTTGAAGGTGGCGCGCGATGCAGAGGTCGACCACCGTCGGGTCGACGAGGGGACAGTCTGCGGTCAGGCGCAGGAAGTGCTCGGGCTGGCCGGCGGCGACCAGGGCGGCGTGGAAGCGGTCGAGCACGTCGGAAAGATCGCCGCGAAAGATCTCAGCGCCGACGCCCTCGCAATAACCCGCCAGCACGTCGTCGTCCTCGCGCACGCTGGTGGCCACCAGGATGCGGCTGATCCCCCGCACGCGACGCAGCCGCTCGATCTGGCGGCCGATCATGGGCTGGCCGAGGATGGGCGCCATCACCTTGCCCGGCAGTCGGGTGGAGCTCATCCGCGCCTGAAGGATCGCGAGCACGACGATCAGGCCTGATTGACGGTGTTGACCTTCAGCCGTGCGGCCCCGTCGTCTCCAAGATCCCTGCGCGTCTGGCAAAGTCGCAGCGGTCCCCTCAGCCCGGCGTTCACCTCGTCGATCCGACCGCCCGGCCGCTTCGGTGCAAACAGGTAGCGCAAAGAGATGCGCTCGTGATCGGCGGCGTCGGGCTGGGTGCCGTGGAGGGTGCAGGCGTGCCACAGGGCTGCAAAGCCCGTCCCGCCGGTCAGCACCTGCTGGCGCACCCGTGTCTCCCCGACTTCGCCGTTGCGGTAGCGCCAGGCGTCGGAGCCGGCTCGCTCCAACGCGTGCGGAAACACCGAAGCGCCCAGGGCGTGGCTGCCGTCCAGCAGATAGAGCGGCGCATCCTGCGGGCCGACCGGATGCAGATAGACATAGAGGGTCAGGAAGTCGGCTTCCCGGTCCTTGTAGTCGATCAGGTCCTGGTGGAAATCGATGCCGTAGAAGTAGGTCACGTCGCGCATCTCAGGCCGGACGTAGGGACCCAGATTGTTCACCGCGTTTCCGGCGATTCGGCGCTTTAGCCAGGCCGGTATGGCCTGGGCAGGCACGCCGCAGACGATCTTGCGGTTGAGCACCTCATAGTCCGCGCCGAGGAGCGTGCTCAAGGCATCGACGATCGGGCGGGCCAGCTCGACGAAGCCGAGCTGGGCTTCGAAGCGATCGAGCAGGTTTCGGCCCGGTCGCGGATTGACGCCGACGTGCTGCGGGTCGGCGTCGAAGGCCGCCTCGCTCAGGAACAGGGTCTCATCGAAGCGGCGCGTGGCGAGGATATCGGCCAGCAGAGCCGCCGCAGCAGCGGGATCGAGGGGGTCAGAAAACAGATGGCGGCCGTGAAGGGCGACGTCGCCGACCGCCTGCTCGGCGGTCAGCTGGAGGGGGTTGCTGAGGTCCATGGCCGTCCTGCACGCGAACGGCTGCAGGGGAACAGCTGAGGGTTAAGGTCGAGTGACCTCGCGGATGGCTCAGCCCGCCGCTCAGATCTCCAACAAGCGGTCGCCGAGGATATTCTCGTGCGGACCTTGGCTTGGGAAGTGCGCCGTCAGGGCCTCGCCGCAGAGCTCCACAGCCCGCACGAAGCCGTCGGCGGGACGGCCGGACTTCATGCCGTCCTGCACCGCCGCGATCGCTGCATTCCAGACCGTCTCGCCGACGGCGGCGTGGATGGCGTCATCGGCCAGGAGCTCCACCCGTCGGTCCAGTTCGGCGGCGAAGATCACCACGCCCGTCCGTCCGGGAGAGGCGTGCAGGCCGGTGGCCAGAAACTGGCGCAAGGCGACGGCATGCACGCGTCGGCGTTTTAGGCTGGAAGGCGTGACGAGGCGGCGCACGGCCGGGATGGACGCCAGACCGGCCACGATCGCAAACAGGACCACCTGGAGCAGGCCGTAGGCTTCGAGCATCCGCGCCATGGATACGCCCGGTCCAGCGCCAGAGCTCCAGTCGTGAGCCCAAAACGTCATCGTCTGGGGCGTGAGGCCAGCCAGTAAGGCCAGCGGCGGCCCGATCAAGGCGATCGCGGCCGCCCAGGCCAGCGGGACCTCGCGGTAGTTGGATACTTCGTGCGCAAGGATGCAGACGATCTCTCCCGTCGTCTTCGCCTCGGCCGCGGCGACCGCCGAAGCGATGCGGGCATGATCGGCTTCACTCAACA
>CAXTEX010000046.1:0-16693 GCA_964243445.1 uncultured Caulobacteraceae bacterium
GGCGGAAGTAGTAGGTGACGCTGGCGGTGTTCAGCTTCACCCGCTGGGCCACCTCTACGAAGGTCATGCCCTTGACGCCGCGCTCGTTGATGAGCTGGGTCGCAGCGTCCAGGATCAGCTCGCGCTTGCGCTCGAACCGGCTCGGCTCGGCCATGATCACGCCGACGGCGGACGGAGAGGGGGGCGTGGCGGGACCCGCTTCGGAGGTCATGGCGCGATACTGCCCGATCCATGGGCCGTGCGCCACAGCCGCGCAACGCGCCTCTCCAATACCCGGTACGGCCGATCTCGGCTCCGATCCTCATCGAGGGCGTCGACTTGCCGCGCGGGGCGGGCCGTGATTTCTGCGGCCCCTCATGCCGGGCCTTCGCACGCTGCGGTCACAGGGCGGTAGGGGACGACATGGTCGGGAACGAGGCTGGCGGCCAGGGCGGGGCGACGGGCGGCCGCCTGAGCTTGGCGGACCTGCTCGACGGGGCCGAACGGCGACCCGGCCGGCTCGCCGCGCAGGCGCCGCAGGGCTGGATGCAGGGCCGGACGGTCTATGGCGGACTGTCGACGGCGCTGGCGTTTGAGGCCGCGCGGACGGTCGAGCCGGACCTGGCGCCCCTGCGCTCGGCCCAGGTGGCCTTCGTGGGACCGCTCGCTGGTCGCCTGGACGCCCGCGCGGAGGTGCTGAGACGGGGCCGCTCGATCGCCTTCGTGCGGGCGGAGGTGTCGGGGGAGGCCGGGCTCGGCCTGAGCGCGGTCTTCATGTTCGCGGCGGGGCGGACGTCGACGCTGGAGCACGCCGCCGCCGCCGCCCTAGCCGTCCCCCGCCCCGAGGACGCCCCCCCGGCCGGCCGCGCCATGACCGGCAAGCTGTTCGCCGCCAATCTGGAGTACCGCCACGCCCAGCCCCGCAGCGAGACTCCCGAGCCGCGGCTGCTGCGCTGGGCGCGGCTTGCGGACCGCGAGGGCCTCGATGCGACGACGGAGCTGCTGGCCATGGCCGACGCCTTGCCGCCCGCGGCGATGGCGATGCTGGCGACGCCTGCGCCGGTCAGCTCGACCACCTGGCTGATCAATCTGCTGACGCCCAGGCCGCAGACCCGCGACGGCTGGTGGCTGCTCCAAGCCCAGGCGGACCAGGCCCGCGACGGCTTCAGCAGCCAGACCATGACGGTCTGGAACCACGACGGCGAGGCGGTCGCCACGGGCATGCAGAGCGTGGCCATCTTCGGCTGACCGCCGCCAGACTCGAGACCGGCGGTGCGACCTCGAATCGTCGGCTATTCCGCGGCCGCCATCGGCGCGGCGGATTCAAACATCTTCTTCAGGTCGGTCTTGAGGATCTTGCCGTTGGCGTTGCGCGGCAGGGTCTCCTCGCTGAACAGGATGCGCACGGGCACCTTGAAATTGGCCAGCCGCGCGCGGACCCAGGCCTGCAGCTCCGCCTCGCCGGCGTGTTCGCCGGGCGCGAGGTGGACCACCGCCGCGGGTTCCTCGCCCAGGGTGCGATGGGGCAGGCCGATCAGCGCCGCATCCGTCACCGCCGGGTGCTCGTAGAGGACGTTCTCCACTTCCGAGGAGTAGATGTTCTCGCCGCCGCGGATCACGATGTCCTTGCTGCGATCGACGATGAAGCAGAAGCCCTCCGCATCCAGTCGGGCGATGTCGCCGGTGCGGCACCAGCCGTCGACGAAGGTCGCCGCGCTGGCCTGCGGGTTGTTCCAATAGCCCTTCACGACCTGGGGCCCGCGCGCCCACAGCTCGCCGACCTCGCCGACGGGGACCTCATGGGAGCCGTCGCGGGCCATGATCTTCAGGTCCGATACCGGCAGGGCCGGGCCGCAGCTGTCGGGGCGGTGCAGATAGTCCTCCGAGCCGTGGCTGGTCACGGTGGCCGACGTCTCGGTCATGCCCCAACCGTTGCTCGGCAGGGCGCCGAGGTCGCTGCGGATACGGCGGACCAGTTCGGGCGCGGACGGCGCGCCGCCATAGGCGATGCTCTCGAGCGAGCTCAGGTCGTATCTGTGGCGCTCCGGGTGTTCGAGCAGCTGCCAGGCGATGGTGGGGACGCCGCCGGTGGCGTTGACCTTCTCGCGCTGGATCAGTTCGAAGGCCTTGATCGTGTCCCACTTGTGCATGAACACCAGGGTCCCGCCGCTGGCGATCGTGCCCATCAGGGCCGCATGGCAGGCGGTGACGTGGAACAGCGGGATGACCAGCAGCATGGTGCGCGGGTTGGGCGGCGGAACCGCCTCGCCCCGGCGCAGGCAGGTCCGTTCGCCCACATAGGCGGCCGCCATCACGCAGGCGAGGATGTTGCGGTGGCTGCCGAGCGCCCCCTTGGGCGAGCCTGTCGTCCCGCTCGTATAGAAGATGGTCGCCGGATCGTCGGAGGCGATCTCGATGGCGGGCAGGTCCGCATCGGGCAGGCCCGCATAGGCGCCCGGCGAACCGATGACGTCCTCCAGCCGGCGGGCGGGGCTGGCCAGCGGCTGGGTCGCGCGGGAGACCAGGGCATGCTCCAGCTCGGGCAGATCGGCCAGACGGGGCGAGACGCGATCCCAACGCTCGGCGTCGCACACGAGCACGCGGCTGCCGGAATTGGCCAGGCCGTACTGCAGCTCCGCCCCGGTCCACCAGGCGTTCAGGGGCGTGGCGATGGCCCCCAGGCTGGTGATGGCGAAGAAGGCCGCCGGCCACTCGGGCAGGTTGCGCATGGCCAACGCCACCCGGTCTCCCTTGCCGACGCCCAGCCTTGCGAGCTCCGCCGCCAGCACCGCGCTGGCCCGGAACAGCGCCTCATAGGTGACCCGCTCGTCCTCGTAGACGACGAACACACGCTCGCCATGGGCCGCACGCGCCATGCGCGCCAGGGCGGCCAGGTTCGGCGGCTGGTTCTTCCAGCTGCGCGTCGGCACGCCGTCGACCTCGACGGTCTCCATCTCGAACTTCTGCCCCGGAGCGCAGAGCACGGCCTGGACCTCGGCCAGGGTGGCGGCGGGCCAGGAGGGCGGGGGCGGTTCGCCGGAAGCATCCAGAAGCGTCACGTTTCCTCCTGATCTTCTGCGCGGCTCGGCAAATCCTAAGCGCGGTCTGTCGGCCGTCTTTTGAAAGCCTGATATTGTCGATTTGAGGCCGTGACAAGTTCGGGCCGGCTGGGGCACGCCGACCGGGGCTGTCCAAAGCTCGAAAACCGGGTATGCAGCGCTCCAAGACATCGAAGCGACGATGCTGACAGGAGACGGGCCATGGCGGTCATCGAGACCCACAAGGACGGAGACGTTCTCGTCGTCGTCAGCGACAACCCGCCGGTGAACGCGCTGGGCGTCGCGGTGCGCCGCGGCCTGGCGGATGCGATCAAGACCGCCGCCGCCGACGACAGCGTCAAGGCCGTGGTGATCGTGGGCCATGGCCGGACCTTCTTCGCCGGCGCGGACATCACCGAGTTCGGCAAGCCGCCGCAGAGCCCCGGGCTCGGCGACGTCGTCGACGCCATCGAGGGCTCGGCCAAGCCCGTGGTCGCCGCCATCCACGGCACAGCGCTCGGCGGCGGGCTTGAAGTGGCCCTGGGCTGCCACTACCGAGTGGCGGTCCCCTCGGCCAAGCTCGGCCTGCCGGAGGTCAAGCTCGGCATCCTGCCGGGCGCCGGCGGCACCCAGCGCCTGCCCCGGGTGATCGGGGTGGAGGCCGCCCTGCCGATGATCGTCTCCGGCGACCCCATCCCCGCCGAGAAGGCGCAGGCCATGGGCCTGGTCGACAAGATCGTGGGCGAGGGTTCGCTCGAAGCCGACGCCATCGCCTACGCCCGCGAGATCGCCGGCCGCGGCGACCACCCGGTCACCAGCAAGCGCACCGACAAGATCAGCGGCGTGGACCCCGGCGTGTTCGACCGCTTCCGCCAGGAGAACGCCCGCCGGCTGAAGGGCTTCGAAGCGCCGGAGGCCTGCATCCAGGCGGTCCAGGCCTCCGTCGACCTGCCCTTCGCGCAAGGCATAGCCAAGGAGCGCGAGCTGTTCATGAAGCTTGTGGGCGGGACCCAGTCGGCCGCTCTGCGCCACAACTTCTTCGCCGAGCGGGCGGCGGCCAAGATCGACGACATCGCCTCCGACACCAAGCTGATCCCGATCAAGAAGGTCGGAATCCTGGGCGCCGGCACCATGGGCGGCGGCATCGCCATGAACTTCCTCTCCGCCGGCATCGAGGTGGTGATGGTGGAGCGCGAACAGGCGCCGCTGGAGCGCGGCGTGGGCGTGATCCGCAGGAACTACGACAACACCGCCAAGCGCGGCCGGCTGACCGGCGATCAGGTCGAGGCCGCCATGGGCAGGCTGTCGCCCACCCTCGCCTATGAAGACCTGGCCGACTGCGATCTGGTGATCGAGGCGGTGTTCGAGACCATGGACGTCAAAAAGGAGGTGTTCGGCCGCCTCGACGCCATCGTGAAGCCCGGCGCGATCCTGGCCTCCAACACCAGCTATCTCAACGTCGACCAGATCGCCCTGGCCACCAAGCGGCCCGAGTCGGTCATCGGCCTGCACTTCTTCTCGCCGGCCAACGTCATGCGCCTGCTGGAGATCGTGCGCGGGGCCAAGACGGCGCCCGACGTGCTGGCCACCTGCATGGCGCTGGCCAAGAAGATCGGCAAGGTCGCCGTGGTCGCCGGGGTCTGCGACGGCTTCATCGGCAACCGCATGCTCTCGCCCCGCCAGCGCGAGGCCAACAGGATGATCATGCAAGGCGCCAAGCCCTGGGACGTCGACCGCGTGCTGACCGACTTCGGCTTCCCCATGGGACCGTTCCAGATGTCGGACCTCGCGGGCCTCGATCTCGGCTGGAACAAGGAGACGTCCAAGGGCGAGACCCTGCGCGACGTGCTCTGCGAGCGCGACCGGCGCGGCCAGAAGAACGGACGCGGCTTCTACGACTATGACGACAAGCGCAACCGCACCCCCTCGCCGGAGGTGGAGCAGATCATCGCGGGCTTCGCCGAGAAATCCGGCGAGCAACAGCGCCAGATCGGCGACCAGGAGATCCTGGAGCGGCTGCTGTATCCGATGGTCAACGAGGGCGCGCTCATCCTTGAGGAGCATATGGCCCAGCGCGCCAGCGACATCGATGTGGTCTGGCTGAACGGCTACGGCTGGCCGGCCTGGACCGGCGGCCCGATGTTCTGGGCCGACACCGTGGGCTTGGACAAGGTGGTCGAAGGCCTGGAGAAGAACGCGCCTCACATGGCCAAGGGCTTCCGCATGTCTTCGCTGCTCAAGTCGAAGGCCGCGGAAAAGGCCAAGTTCAACGCGTGAGTATGTATCGAACAGCCATCTCCTCTCCCGCCGCGCGGGGGAGGAGAGTGACGTAGAGGCCCTGCACCCATGAACGTCGCCGTCGACCCCATCGAGACCTTCCGCGCCGAGACGCGGGACTGGCTGCAAGCCCACTGCCCGGCAGAGATCCGCAAGCCCGTGCGGAGCGAGGCGGACGTCTGCTGGGGCGGTCGCAAGCAGAAACTCAGCGAGGCTCAGCGCGCCTGGCTGGACGCCATGGCCGGACGCGGCTGGACGGTGCCGGACTGGCCCAAGGCCTATGGCGGCGGCGGCTTGTCGCCGGCGGAGACCAAGACCTTGCGCGAGGAGATGGCCAAGCTGCGCTGCCGCAGCCCGCTGAACTCCTTCGGCATCTCCATGCTCGGGCCCGCCCTGCTCAAGTATGGCACCGAGGCGCAGAAGCTGGACCACCTGCCCAAGATCGCCCGCGGCGAGTTGCGCTGGTGCCAGGGCTATTCGGAGCCAGGCGCCGGCTCCGACCTCGCCGGGCTGCAGACCTCCGCCGAGGACGCCGGCGACCATTTCATCGTCAACGGTCAGAAGGTCTGGACCAGCTACGCCGACCAGGCGGACTGGATCTTCTGTCTGGTCCGCACCGACAAGTCGGCCAAGCAGGGCGGCATCTCGTTCGTGTTGTTCGACATGGAGAGCCCCGGCGTCTCCACCAAGCCGATCCTGCTGATCTCCGGCTATTCGCCTTTCTGCGAGACCTTCTTCGACGACGTGCGGGTGCCAAAAGCCAACCTGATCGGCGAGCTCAACCGCGGCTGGGACGTGGCCAAATACCTGCTCGGCCACGAGCGCGAGATGATCTCCGGCATGGGGCTGTCGGCCATGGGCGAGCGCGGCCTGCCGCACATCGCGCTCGACGCCATCGGGGCTGAGCCCGACGGGCGGCTGGACGATCCGGTGCTGCGCGCCCGCATCGCCCTGTTCGAGGTGCGGGCGGCCGCCTTCCGCGCCATGTCGGAGCGCTTCGTGGACGAGCTGAAGGCCAGGAAGACCCATCCGGCCCAGCCGTCGATGATGAAATACTACGGCACCGAGCTGAACAAGGATCGCCACGAGCTGATCATGGCCGCCGGCGGTTCCGACGCCCTGGAGTGGGAGAGCGCGGGGAGCGGCCACGGCGGGCGGGCGCGAGCCTGGCTGCGCACCAAGGCCAACTCCATCGAGGGCGGGACCTCCGAGGTCCAACTCAACATCATCGCCAAGCGCATCCTCGAGCTGCCGGGAGCCTGACCGCCTTGCCCCTGTTCCTGAACGACGACCAGACCATGCTGGCCGACACCGCGCGCCCCTTCCTGGCCGAGCAGGCCCCGGTCGGCCACATGCGCGCGCTGCGCGACGCCAAGGACGCCACGGGCTTCTCCCCCGACCTGTGGAAGCGGTTCGCCGAGATGGGCTTCACCGGCGTCGCCGTAGACGAGGCGGACGGCGGCATGGGGCTGGGCCAGGTCGAGGCCGGGATCGTGCTGGAGGAGATCGGGCGCAACCTGACGCCCTCGCCCTTCCTGTCCACAGCGGTCGGCGCGGTCGCCGCCCTGAAGGGCGCGTCCTCGGCGCAGCGGCGGAGATGGCTGCCTCCGATCGTCGCCGGCGAGGCGGTGGCGGCGCTGGCCATCGACGAGGGCGCCCACCACCGTCCCACCCGCATCGCCTTGAAGGCGGAGCGGTCCGGCAACGGCTTTCGCCTCACCGGCGAAAAGCGGTTTGTCGCCCACGGTCACGTCGCCGATCTTATCCTGGTCGCGGCGCGGACCGCCGGCGCGCCGGGAGAGACCGACGGGATCACCCTGTTCGCCGTGGAGAAGGACACGGCCGGCCTGAGCGCTTCGCCCGAGCGGCTGGCCGACGCCAGCCTCGCCTCGCGCCTGACGTTCGACGGCGTCGAGCTGGATGCGGACGCGGTGGTGGGCGAGGTTGACGGCGGCTGGGCGGGTCTTGGCCGGGTGCTGGGCGCGGTGCGCACCGGCGCCGCCGCCGAGATGCTGGGCGTGGCCGGCGGGGCCATGGCCATGACCGTCGACTATCTGAAGTCGCGCAAGCAGTTTGGCGCGCACATCGGCAGCTTCCAGGCCCTGCAGCACCGCGCCGCCCACCTGTATTCCGAGCTGGAGGTCACCCGCGCCGCGGTGCTCAAGGCGCAACAGCTGCTCGACGCGGGCGACCCGGAGGCGGAGCGCGCCACCCATGTCGCCAAGGCCATGGCGGGTCTCTCGACCACCCTGGCTGTGCAGGAGGGCGTGCAGATGCACGGCGGCATCGGCATGACCGACGAATACGACATCGGCTTTTACATGAAGCGCGGGCGCGTACTGGCTGAGATGTTCGGCGACGCCGACTTCCACGCCGACGCCCTGGCCAGGATGAGCGGCTACTAGGGTCTTCACTCATCTCCCCCGTCGCAGATGGGGGAGTACGGCTGAAAGCCGGGAGGGAGCCGGCGCAGCCGGACGGAAGCGTTGGCGGCTTCCGCGCTTTGCGCGGCCCCTCCGTCGCCTTCGGCGACACCTCCCCATCGGCGATGGGGAGGAGAGAAGAACACTGGAGGAGCGAGGCCATGAAGAGCGGACTGTCCACCACGCGGCTGGAGCGGATCACCGACCTGCTGCAGACCCAGTATGTCGACCCCGGCAAGATCGCCGGCTGTCAGGCGCTTGTCGCCCGCCATGGCCATGTCGCCTACGCCCGCAGCTTCGGCCAGATGGACCGGGAGCGCGGCAGGCCGTGGGCCGACGACACGATCTCGCGCATCTACTCCATGACCAAGCCGGTCAGCTCGGTGGCGCTGATGATGCTGTGGGAGCGCGGCCTGTTCCAGATCGACGATCCGGTGGCCAAGGTGCTGCCGGAGTTCCGCGACCTGAAGGTCTGGGTCTCGGGCGACGGCGAGGCGATGCAGACCGAACCGTGCCGCAAGCCGATCACCTTCCGCCATATCCTCAGCCACACCTCCGGGCTCACCTACGGCACCCTGCTGGAGACGGTCGGCGCCCCGGCCGCCCGTCATCCAGTGGACGCCGCCTACAAGGCGCTGCGGGTGCGCGGCGAGCGCGAGGAGGACCTGGACGCCTTCATCGGCAAGCTGGGCCGGCTGCCGCTCCGCTACCAGCCCGGCGAGCAGTGGATGTACTCCCTGGCCACCGACGTGATCGGCGCCCTGGTCCAGCGCCTCTCCGGCCAGCGGTTCGACCGCTTCCTGCAGGATGAGATCCTGGGCCCGCTCGGCATGAGCGACACCGCCTTCCATGTCTCTGCCAAGAAGGCGGATCGGTTCGCCGCCTGCTACGCCCGGCGCGCCGACAAGACCACCGTGCTGCAGGACGATCCGGAGCAGAGCCCCTACCTGCAGGAGCCCGCCTTCTTCTCCGGCGGCGGCGGCCTGGTCTCGACCATGGCCGACTATCACCGCTTCTGCGAGATGCTGCGGCGGGGCGGCGAGCTGGACGGGACGCGGATCATCGGTCCGCGCACCCTGGCCTTCATGACCCGCAACCACCTGGCCGGCGGCGTCTCCCTGGCCGAAATCGCCCTGGACAGCTTCTCGGAGACGACGCCGGCGGGCATAGGCTTCGGCCTGGGTTTCGCCATGACCGTGGACGGCGTGCGCGCCGGCTCGCCGAGCGAAGGCGACTACTATTGGGGCGGTGCGGCCTCCACCATCTTCTGGATCGACCCGGTGCAGGACCTGGTGGTGATCTTCCTGACTCAGCTCCTGCCCTCGACGACGTTCAACTTCCGCGGCCAGATAAAGAGCATGGTCTACAGCGCGATCGAGGACTGAAGCCGCTGCGGGCTTCGAGACAGGCTGCTGCGCAGCCTTCCTCAGCATGACGAGGGAGGATGATCTCCAACGCTCGTCATCCTGAGGAGCCCTCGCAGAGGGCGTCTCGATGGATGCAGGGCAGGCTCTTACGGCCTCGCTACCCGGCGGAGGAGGCGCGCCGTCACCGCACGCCTCAGCCCAGCCGCTCCAGCAGCCGCACCGCCCGCTCGCGCGCCTCGTCCGGGCCTTCGCCCAGCATGGCTGCGAGCGGGCGCCCGATCAGGCTGTCGGCGAAGGCCAGGGAGGTGAGCAGCCGCACGCTCTCACGCGCCTGGGCCGCGGCGTCCGGGGCCGAGATGAGCTGCTCCACCAGGGCCACCAGGGCGGCGATCTCGCGCGCCAGGCCGTCGGCGACCCGCGCCTCGCCGGTCAGGGCGGACCAGGCCATCAGCGTGCCGACGCCGCCCGGCCCATAGGCCTCGAACACCGTGTCCACGATGGCGCGCAGGTCGATAGCCCCGTGCCGGTGGCGTTCCACAAGCCCCGTCACCGTGCGGGTGAGCCGCTCCAGCATCGACTGGGCCAGCTGCCCCTGGAAGGCCTCCGCCGAGCCGAAATGGTGGATCAGATTGGCGTGCGACGTGCCGATCGCCGAGCCGACCGCCTTCAGCGTGATCGCCCGTGGACCGCCTTCGGCCAGCAGCCGGCGTCCGGCGTCGAGCGCCAAGCCGCGCACCACCTCCGGCTTGCGCCGGCGATCACCCGACTCGGTATTAGTTGACATGTATGTAAACTAACGCGTATCGACGGGAATGCCAACAGGTCGGGAGCTGAGCCGCGTGTCAGGTCGGATGAACCTCCAGGGGCGCACCGCCCTGATCACCGGCGCCGGGAGCGGCATCGGCCGCGCCGTCGCCGTCGGCCTGGCGCGGCGGGGCTGCAACCTGGCGCTCGCCGACATCAACGAACGGGGGCTGGCCGACACCGTCGAGGAGATCGGTTCGGCCGTGCGCGTCACCCGCCACCGTCTGGACGTCTCCGACGCCGCAGCCGTCTCGGCCTTCCCCGAACAGGTGCTGGCCGAACACCCCGGCGTGGACGTGCTGGTCAACAATGCGGGCGTGGCTATCGGCGGGACCTTCGAACAGGTCGCGCCGGCCGATTTCGAGTGGCTGTTCTCCATCAACTTCTGGGGCGTGGTGCGCATGACCCGCGCCTTCCTGCCGGCGCTGCGCGCCAGCCCGGACGCGCGGCTGGTCAATCTGTCGAGCATCTTCGGCATCATCGCACCGCCGGGTCAGACGGCCTATGTGGCCAGCAAGTTCGCCGTGCGGGGCTTTTCGGAGTCCCTCCGCCACGAGCTGCACGGCTCGTCGGTCGGCGTGACGGTGGTGCATCCCGGCGGCGTCGCCACGGCGATTGCACGGAACGCCCGCATCCCGGCCGGCGCGCCGCCGGAGGAGCTGGAGGTCCGCGTGCGAGCCATGGAGTCCAAGCTGACCCTGTCGCCCACCATCGCCGCCGAGAAGATCATCGGCGCGGCGGAACGTCGCCGCCCGCGGGTCATCGTGGGCATGGACGCCCGGATCGCCGCCGCGGCCGAGCGGATCGCGCCCGTCTCCTATTGGAAACTGCTCAGCCGGGCGGTGCGCGCATGAACCGCCTGACGACTTCCCTCGTCGGCGGCGTGGCCGCGATCGGCCTTGTCGGCGGGGCGCTCGCCCTGTTCTCCGCCGCCCTGACGCGCCAGGTCGAGGCTTCCCTGCCGCCCCAGGGCCGCTTCGTGGACGTGGACGGCAACCGCATCCATTACCTCGACGTCGGCTCCGGCCCCGCCATCGTGATGGTGCACGGCCTGGGCGGCCAGATGGCCAATTTCACCTACGCCCTGGTCGACCGGCTGAAGGACCGCTTCCGTGTGGTGGTCATGGAGCGGCCGGGCGCGGGCTATTCGGACCGCGCGCCGGGCGCCTCGGCGCGTCTGGGCGTGCAGGCGGCCGTGGTGGCCGGCGTCATCGCCAAGCTGGGTCTGGAGCGGCCGCTGCTGGTCGGCCATTCCCTGGGCGGCGCCCTGTCGCTGGCGGTGGCGCTGCAGCACCCCGAGACGATCAGCGGCTTGGCCTTGCTGTCGCCCTTGACCCAGCCGCAGGAAGCCATTCCGGTCGCCTTCCGCGTGCTGGCGATCCGCTCGCCGCTGCTGCGTCGCCTGATCGCCTGGACCCTGGCCACGCCGATGACCATGGCGACGGGCAGGACGTTGCTGGCCGAGGTGTTCGGACCCGAGGCGCCGCCCGCCGATTACGCCACCCGCGGCGGCGGCCTGCTCGGCCTTCGTCCGCGCGCCTTCTACTCGACCTCCACCGACCTGATGGCCGTGGCGGAGGACCTGCCGGGCTTCGCGGCCCGCTATGGCGGGTTGAAGCTTCCGGTCGGCGTGCTGTTCGGGACCGACGACCGCGTGCTGGACGCCGCCGTCCACGGGCGGGTGATGAGCGCCCAGGTTCCCGGCCTCGTTTATGAAGAGATCGCCGGAGCCGGCCACATGATCCCGGTCACACGCTCCGCCGAGGTCGCCGAGTTCGTCGCGCGCATGGCCGCGCAAGCCTTTGGGAGACCCTGATGGAGCCGACCCACTACGACGTCATCATCGTCGGCGCCGGCCTGTCGGGCGTCGGCGCCGCCCACCACCTGCAGACCCAGTGCCCAGGCAAGACCTATCTGATCCTGGAGGGCCGCGAAGCCATCGGCGGCACCTGGGACCTGTTCCGCTACCCGGGCATCCGCTCCGACAGCGACATGTACACCCTGGGCTACGCCTTTCGGCCCTGGAAGGAGGCCAAGGCCATCGCCGACGGCCCCTCCATCCTGAACTACATCCGCGAGACGGCCCGCGAGGGCGACATCGAACGCCACATCCGCTTCGGCCACAAGGTCACGCGCGCTGACTGGTCCTCGGCTGCGGCGTCCTGGACCCTGCAGGTCGAGCGCGACGGGGCTCCGGCGCCGGCTCGCCTCACCTGCGGCTTCCTGTTCACCTGCACCGGCTATTACGACTATTCGGGCGGCTACATGCCCGATTTCCCCGACGTCGAGGGTTTCGGCGGCCGGGTGATCCACGCCCAGTCCTGGCCCGAGGATCTGGACTACGCCGGCAAGCGGGTGGTGGTGATCGGGAGCGGCGCGACTGCGGTCACCCTGGTGCCGGCCCTGGCGGAAACCGCGGCGCACGTCACCATGCTGCAGCGGACGCCGACCTATGTGGTCTCGCGCCCGGCGCAGGACCCGGTGGCCGACCGGCTGCGCGCGCGACTGCCGACCAAGCTCGCCTACGGCCTGATCCGCTGGAAAAACGTGCTCGAGAGCATGCTGTTCTACAACATAGCCCGCAAGCGCCCGAGCCAGACCAAGGCGCGCATCCTGGGCTGGGTGCGCGACCAGCTCGGCCCGGACTACGACGTCGCCTCCCACTTCACTCCGCCCTACAATCCCTGGGACCAGCGGGTCTGCCTCGTCCCAGACGCCGACCTGTTCACCGCGCTGCGCGGCGGCAAGGCGGAGGTGGTCACCGACCACATCGAGCGGTTCACGCCCAAGGGCCTGCGGCTGAAGTCCGGCCGCATGCTGGAGGCGGACATCGTGGTGGCGGCCACGGGCCTGCGGCTGCAGCTCCTCGGCGGGGTCGAGATCAGCGTCGACGGCGCGGCGCTGACCCTGTCTCAGTCGATGAGCTACAAGGGCGCGCTGTACAGCGACGTCCCCAACCTGGCGTCCTGTTTCGGCTACACGAATGCGTCCTGGACCCTGAAGTGCGACCTGACCTGCGACTACGTCTGCCGCCTGCTGAACTACATGGACCAGCGCGGCTACGCCTTCGCCGTCCCGCGCCGCAGCGATCCGACGGTGATAGACGAGCCCATGCTCAGCTTCACCTCCGGCTATGTGCAGCGCTCGATCCAGAACTTTCCCAAGCAGGGCTCCAAGGCGCCGTGGAAGCTGCGCCAGAACTACGCCCTGGACCTGCTCGACCTGAAGTTCAGCAAGCTGGACGACGGCTCGCTGCAGTTCCACCGGCCCGAAGGCGTGCTGGCGGCCGCTTGAGGTCGGCCGCGGGCCGGTCGGCTGAAGCGCCAGTCTCGACGGGCGTCTCCTAATTAGGCGGCGCTCGGACGCGCGCGCACTGCCGTAGCTTCGGCTATAAGACCTCAGCGGGCCGATCAAACAGGGCCGGCAGGGAGCCGAAGATGCCGGAGCAAGTGACCTACGAAGCGTCGGACGGCGTGGCGCAGCTACGGCTGAACCGTCCGGAAAAGAAGAACGCCATCACCGCGGCCATGTATTCGGCCCTGGCGGACGGCCTGGAGACCGCGGATCGGGATCCGGACGTGCGCGCCATCCTGATCGGGGCGGAGGGCGACGCCTTCACGGCAGGCAACGACATGGGCGATTTCCTAACCCGCCCGGCGGTGGCCGACACGGCCTCGCCCGTCTCGCGCTTCCTGCGCACCATCAGCGCCATAGGGACGCCGGTGGTCGCCGCGGTGAACGGGCTGGCCATCGGCATCGGCACGACGATGCTGCTGCACTGCGACCTGGTTGTGGCCAGCACGTGCGCCCGCTTTCAGACCCCCTTCGTCAACCTGGGCCTGGTGCCCGAGGCCGCCAGTTCGCTGCTGCTGCCCCGCCGCATCGGCCACCAGCGCGCCGCCGAACTGCTGCTGCTGGCCGAGTCGCTGGATGCAGAGACCGCCCTCGCCTTCGGCTTGGTCAACCGCGTCGTGGAGCCGGCGGAGCTGCAGGGAGCCGCCCTGGACATCGCCCGCCGCCTGGCCGCCAAGCCGCCCGAAGCCATGCGCCAGTCCAAGCGCCTGCTCCGCGAGGATCCGGATACAATCGCCGAGCGGATGGACAAGGAGAGTGCGGTGTTCGCCCGCCAGCTCCGCTCGCCGGAGGCGCGCGAAGCCATGCAGGCCTTCATGGAGAAGCGCGCGCCGGACTTCAGCAAGGTCGCCTGACGCCGAGATCGCCTGACACGAAGCGACGCCATTCTGCGAGCGCGTCGCAATTTCATTGCGTCTGAAAGTCACTTGCATATAGAACGGTTCGACCCGCTGACGGGGGCGGGATTGGACCGGATCGATCGTGATACGCAGACGGGATACGAGCGGCCACGCGCGGGGGCGTTGGGCGGCCGGACTGCTCGGGGGGCTGACCGTCCTGGCGGGACCCCTGACGCAGACGGCCTCCGCTGCGCCGCCTCCGCTGTCGGTGCCGATCAGCTCCACGGACGCCGGCTCGGGGGCGCCGCAGGGGTTCGGCGGTTTCCTGTCCAGCCTGAACCGGAGCAACTTCCTGCTCGGCGACCTGTTCGGGGTGCGCACCGCACTCAGCAGGTACGGCGTCTCCCTGGCCATCCAGGAGACCAGCGAAGTGCTCGGCGACGCCACCGGCGGCGCCGGCCACGGCGTGGACTATGACGGCCTGACCCAGGCGATCCTGCAGTTGAACACCCAGCGCGCCTTCGGCGTCTACGGCGGCCTGTTCAACGTCAGCGCGCTCCAGGTGCACGGCCGCAACCTGTCCACCGACCACCTGGAGACGCTGCAGACCGCCAGCGGCATCGAGGCCGACCGCGCCACCCGGCTGTGGGAGCTCTGGTACGACCAGAAGTTCTTGGGCGAGGACCGCGCCGACGTCAGGGTCGGGCTGCAGAGCCTCGACCAGGAGTTCATCGTCAGCCCCAACGCCTTGCTCTATGTCAACACCGCCTTCGGTTGGCCGGCGGTCCCGTCGTTGAACCTGCCGGGCGGCGGGCCAGCCTATCCGCTCTCCACGCCCGGCGTGCGGGTGCGCTGGCGCCCGGTCGATCCGATCAACATCCTGGTCGGCGTGTTCAACGGCAGCCCGGTGAACGACAACTCCGGCGATCCGCAGAAGCGCAACCCGTCGGGCACGAGCTTCCCGACCACGGGAGGCACGCTGACGTTTGTGGAGCTGCAGTACACCTACCCGGCGCTCGGCGCCCTGGTGCTGCCCGGCAGCGGCGCGCCGCTCGGCCACACCTACAAGATCGGCGCCTATTACGACTCCGAGAGCTTCGCCGACCTGCGCCTGGACGACACCGGCCTGCCCCTCGCCTCCCCGGTGAGCGACGGCCAGCCGCAGCGCCATCGCGGCGAGTACACCGTCTATGGCGTGGCCGACCAGATGCTGTGGCGCGAGGAAGAGGATCCCAACCGCTCCGTCAGCGTCTTCGCCCGGGTGCTGGGCTCGCCCCAGTCCGACCGCAGCCTGTTGACGCTCAGCGCCAACCTGGGCGTCAACTACCACGACCCCTTCGCCAACCGCCCCGACGACACCCTGGGCGTAGGCTTCGGCTACGCCAAGGTGAGCAAGCAGGCGGCCCTCGCCGATCGCGACGCCGCGGCCGTCGCCCAGGCGGCCGATCCGACCGCCTACTCGCCCATCCGTCACGACGAGACCTACATCGAGGCGACCTATCAGTATCAGGTGCGGCCCTGGTGGCAGGTCCAGCCCGACTTCCAATATAGCTTCAGTCCCGGCGGCGGCATCGCGAACCCCGACCAGCCTCTGCAGCGCGTGAAGAATGAAGCCGTTTTCGGAGTGCGCACCAATGTCCTGTTCTGACGGAGCCGCCCTGACCATCGGCGACGGCCTGCGTCCTTCGAGACGCGCCCTGAGGGCGCTCCTCAGGATGACGAAGGCAGGAGATTACGAGAAGGATCGTCATGCTGAGGAGCGATCCACAGGATTGCGTCTCGAAGCCCTCAGCACGATGGCGGCTCTCTTGATGCTCACCCTCGCGCCCACGGCGCACGCCGCACCCAGGGGCTATCTGGAGACCGTTCGTCACCACACCACGCTGACCTCCAGCGTGACGGAGAACGGCGACATCAACCCTTACGCCATCGTCGTCGCGCCGGTCAGCGCGGGCAAGGTGCAGAAGGACGACGTGCTGATCGACAATTTCAACAACCTGTCCAACCTGCAGGGCACCGGCACCACCATCGTGCTCTACCGTCCCTCCACCAAGCAGACGACCCTGTTCGCCAGGCTGCCTCAGACCCTGTCGCAATGCCCGGGCGGCGTGGGCCTGACCACCTCCATGACCATGCTCAAGACCGGCTGGGTGATCGTCGGCTCGACCCCCAGCAAGGACGGCACCACCGCGACCAAGGGCGACGGCTGCCTGATCGTCTTCTCGCCGGAGGGTAAGCCGGTGGAGGTCTGGTCCGGCGCCCACATCATCGATCCTTGGGGCAATATGGCGGTGCGGGACGAAGGCTCCACGGCCACCCTGTTCATCAGCATGGCGGGCGAGGGCCTGCCGGCGCCGAGCGTGATCGATCCGAAGACCAAGCTGCCCATTGTGATCAAGAAGGCCAGCGTGCTGCGCATCAGGCTGGACGTGCCCGACGGCAAGCCGCCGCAGATCGCCGAGGAGACGGTGGTCGGCGACGGCTTCTCCCAGCGCGCCGACAAGGACAACTTCCTGCTCGGCCCCACCGGCGAGGCGCTGGGAATGGATGGGACGCTCTATGTCACCGACGGGCTGGACAATGTCATCACCGCCATACCCGACGCCCTGACC
>CAXTEX010000047.1:0-11536 GCA_964243445.1 uncultured Caulobacteraceae bacterium
CTCCACGATGGCGTCGTCCACCAGGATGCCGATCACCAGGGTCAGGGACAGCAGGCTGATGACGTCCAGATTGAAGCCCAGCAGCTCCAGGCCCGTGAAGGTGGGGATCAGGGAGAGCGGCATGGCGGTGGCGGCGATGGCCGTGGCGCGCCAGTTCTTCAGGAAGAAGAACACCACGACGGCGGCCAGGATCATGCCTTCCAGCAGCACGTGGACGGTGGCGTCGTAGCTCAGCGCCGTGCTGTCCACCGTGTCGATGATCTGGGTGAAGGTGATCTCCGGGTGCGCCTTGACCAGCTTGGCGACGGCGGCCTTGACGCCGGCCTCGGTCTTCAGCTCGCTGGCGTTGGTGGTCTCGTCGACCGAAAAGCCCACCACCGGACGGTTGTTCAACATGGCGAAGCCACGCGGCTCGGACTGGCCGTCGCCGATCACCGCCACGTCGGAAAGCTGGACGTAGCGGCCGTTGGCCGGGATGGTCAGGCGACGCAGGGAGTCCAGCGTCGCCGCCTGGCCCAGCACGCGCACGGTCTGCTCGCGCCCGCCCACGTCGGCGCGGCCGCCGGTCTCGTCGACGTTGTAGGCGTAGAGCGCCTGGTTGACCTGGGGCGCGGTGACGCCCAGCGCCGCCATGCGCTGGGGATTGAGGGTGACGTTGATCTCGCGATCCTGGCCGCCTTCGCGATTGACCTGCGCCACGCCCGACAGGCCCTGCAGCGCGCGAGAGACCGTGTTGTCGACGAACCAGGACAGCTGGACCGGAGACAGCGAGGGCGAGGAGATGGCGTAGATCAGGATGGACTGGCTGTTGATGTCGACCCGCTCGACCAGCGGCGGATCGATGCCGGGCGGCAGCTGCACGCGGACGCGGTCCACCGCCGTGCGGACCTGGTCGGTGACCTTCTGCAGGTCGGTGCCCAGCTCGAACTCGATGGAGGTGTTGGACAGGCCCAGGCTGACGTGGCTGGTGATATGCTTGACGCCCGGGATGGCGGCCACCGCGTCCTCGATGGGACGGGTGATCTGGTTCTGCATCTCGCTGGGCGCAGCGCCGCTCTGGGTGACGCCCACGTTGACGGCCGGAAAAATGACGTTGGGCGACTGGCGGATCGGCAGGCGGGTGTAGGACAGCCACCCGCACAGCACCAGCGTGATGAACAGCAGGGCGACGGGCAGCGGGTTGCGGATCGCCCAGGCCGAGATGCGCAGCTTCATGGCGTCGATGTCCCGACCTGCGCCGCGGCGACGCGCAGGGGGCGCACGGTGTCCCCGTCCAGCACGAAGGCGCCCCCGCCCAGCAGCACCGTCGCGCCCGGCGGCGGCCCGCTGACCAGCTCGACCAGGCCGTTGGCCCGGCCGCCCGTCCGTACGCCGACCCGGTGCACCCGGTTGTCCGGACCCAGGGTCATGACCGAAGCGCCGTCGGCGTCGAAGCGCAGGGCGCTCTCCGGAATGACCACGGCGTTGCGGCCGCTGGTGGTGAAGCTGGCCTTGCCATAGCCGCCGGGGCGCAGATCGGCGCGGGGCGGCAGGGTGATGCGCACGTGGCCGAGCTTGGTCGTGGCGTCCACCTCCGGGCTGACCACCCGCACCACCCCGTCCACGGTGGAGTTGTCGGGCAGGGTGACCACGGCGTGATCGCCGGGGTGGATGCCGGCCAGGTCGCCCTCCGACACCTCGGCGTTCAGCTCGATCACGTCGTCGGCGGCGATGCGGTACATGACCGCCGTCGGCGAGGAGATGTCGCCCGGCCGCACCGTTCGCTCCAGCACCAGGCCGCCGACAGGCGCGCGCACCGTCATCATCGCCTCGCGGGTCAGCAGGTCGTTCAGCTGGGCCTGGGCGGCGGCGACCACCGCGCCGGCGCCGCGGGCGGCCAGCCTGCGCTCCACGATCTGCTCCTGGGGCAGGACGCCCTGGTTGTCGAGCCCGGCGACCCGCTGGGCCTCCGCCACGCTGCGTTCGGCTGAGACCTTCTGCTCGTCCACCACCGCCTTTTGCTGGGCGATCTGGGCGCGCAGCAGGGTGTCGTCCAGCGTGGCCAGCGGCTGGCCCCCGGCGACATGGGCGCCCTGGTCGACCATGACGCTGGCGACGCGGAAGCCGGTCAGCTCGCTGGTGACGGCCGCCTCCAGCTTGGGGATGAGCAGGCCCGAGGCGGTGACCCCGCCCCTGAGCGAGGCGGTGCGCACCGGGGTCACGCTCACCGTCAGGGGCGCCGGCGCGTTGGTGGTGGCGGCGGTGGCGGCCGGCTTGTGGCAGGCGGCGAGCAGGCTCAGGGCCGCCAGGGACGCGACGCTCAGGGATGCGGGGCGCAGGGATACAGGGCGCAGGGACATTGGCAGGCGTTGAGCGAGCATCATGTCGACCCCTGCGCGTGCAGTTGACGCATCGGCGCCGCGCCCCTGCGGCGCTCGCGCCTGCGTTCCTCTAGCAATCTTCCCCATGGCCTAGCCATTATCTCTTCGTAATCTCGGCGTAAGCGCGACGCTGTGGCGGCGGAGCCGGGGGCGTCCAGCCGCCGCCGAGCGCCTGGAACAGGGTGGCGGAGTCCATCAGGCTTGCGACCTGCGCCGTCGTCAGCGTGCTGCGCGCCGCCCGCAGCGTGCCTTCGGCCGTCAGCAGGGTGGTCAGGTCCGCCAGCCCCAGATCGTAGCCGCGCTTCTTGGCGTTGAAGGCGAACAGCG
This sequence comes from uncultured Caulobacteraceae bacterium, assembly GCA_964243445.1. Taxonomy (GTDB): domain Bacteria; phylum Pseudomonadota; class Alphaproteobacteria; order Caulobacterales; family Caulobacteraceae; genus CAHJWH01. The sequence goes on from CAXTEX010000047.1 coordinate 2,688, forward strand.
CCCGGTTCACGGCGACCTGGAGGCTGGCGACGCGCCGACGATCGGAGTCCAGGGTGTTCAGCCCGTTCTCCGCGTCGCGATAGGCGTCCTGCACGGCCTTCTCATAGGCGATCACGGCCTGTTCGCCCCGGGCGCGCTGGCCGTGGATGATGTCGAGCAGGCGGAAGCGGTCCAGCACCGGAGCGCTGGCGTTCAGCCCGACCGACCAGATGCTGCTGAACTCGTCGAAGGAGCCGGTGGACTTCACCAGCTGGATGCCCGGCTGCAGCGAGAAGTCGGGAAACAGCTGCAGCTTGTCCAGATCGAGCTGGCCGGCCGCGGAGCGCAGCTGGGCCTGGGCCCTGCGCACGTCCGGCCGGCGCACGAGCAGCTCTCCAGGCGTCGTGGCGGGCGGCGCGGGCGGCGGCTTGGCTATCGGCTCGACCACCAGCGTCTCGATGGAGGCCGCGCCACGCCCGATCAGGTCCAGCAGCGAGCGGCGCGAGGCGCGCGAGACCGCCTCCAGCCGCGTCGCCTCGGCGGCGTCGGTGGCCTCGTCGCTCTCCAGCCGGGCGGCGTCGGAGGTGGAGGTCAGGCCGTGGGCGGCGGAGAGGTCGGCGCCGACGGTCAGCAGATGGGCGATGCGCAGGGTCTCGCGCGCGTCGGCGAGCTGGGCCGCGTCGCCTCTGGCCTGGAACAGGGCGTTGGCGATGCTGGTCGCCATGCTGGAGCGGGTCGCCTCGGCGTCGAAGCGCTGGGCCAGCACGTCGGCGTCGGCCGCCCGCTTGGCCGCGCGCCGGCGCCCGAACAGGTCGACCTCATAGGCGATGGTGAAGCCGCCGGCGTAGGTCTGGGTGGCGCCCGAGGGCGTCAGCTCCGCGCCCGTCGAACTGGTCGAGCCGGTGATACCCGTCGTCCCCGACGAGGCCGTGCCGCCGGAGGTGACGCTCGCCCCCGTCGTCCCGCTCGAGCCGTTGGACCCCGTGGTCGTGGTCGTTGTGGTCGTGCCGAGATTGGTGGTGACGCCCACGCCGCCGAAGCTCTGGGAGATGTTCTGCTCCAGCGCCTGGCCCAGCAGGTCGCCCTGGGGCAGGTAGGCCGACAGGGTCTGGGCGCGCGCGGCGCGCTGCTCGCGGATGCGCTCCAGGCTGGTGCGCACATCGTAGTTATTGCGCAGCCCCTCCTCCACGACCGCGGTGAGCTGGGGGTCGTCGTACAGCCGCCACCAGGCGTCCAGGGCCTGCTGCGGCAGGGCGGCGTCGACGCCGGTGCGGCCCTGATAGGCGACGGGGACGGCGGTCGAAGGCTTGGACAGCCCGCCGCCCGCGCATCCCGCCAGAAGGCTCGTGGCGAGGAGCATGGCCGCAAGCGCCGCCGCAGGCGCAGAGCCGACGCCTGCCGCGCGTCCTCCGATCCGGCCAGCCAGCTGCACGCGAAACCTCGTTCCCGGACGGCGTCGACGCGAAGGGCGCGGACGTGTTTGCGTTCAGGACATCATTGAACCGGAGCGCGAGTGGAAGTCACTGCGTCTGCAGGCCGCGGTCAAATGAAGGATAGGTAAGCTTTTCCGAAAGGTCTGGTCCGAGGCGCCGTTGTCACGCGCTCAGCCGCTCCATCTCCTCCTCGCTGATGTCGGCGTTGGGATAGACCGTCTGCACGTCATCCTCGTCGTCGAGCAAGTCGATCAGCTTCAGCAGGCTCGCCGCCTGCTCGCCGCTGACCGGCGTCAGCGACTTGGGCCGCCACACGACGCCGGTCGACTTCGGCGCGCCGAACCGGGCCTCCAGCGCCTCGGCCACCGCGCCCAAATCCTCGAAGGCGGCGTACACGGTGTGGGCGTCCTCGTCGCTCTCCACGTCCTCGGCGCCGGCTTCGATGGCGGCCTCCACCATGGCGTCCTCGCCCGCGACGGCGGGGGGATAGACCACCTGGCCCAGCCGGTCGAACATGAAGGCCACCGAGCCGGTCTCGCCCAGCGCGCCGCCGTTCTTGCCGAAGATGGCGCGCACATTGGCGGCGGCGCGGTTCCTGTTGTCGGTCAGCACCTCGACGATCAGGCCGACGCCGCCGGGGCCGAAGCCCTCGTAGCGGATCTCCTCATAGGTGTCGGCCTCGCCGCCGGCGGCCTTCTTAATGGCCCGGTCGATGACGTCCTTGGGCATGGACTCCGCCTTGGCGGCGACGATGGCCAGGCGCAGGCGGGCGTTGTCCTTGGGATCGGGGACGCCGGTCTTGGCGGCCAGGGTGATGTCGCGCGACAGCTTGGAGAACAGCTTGGAGCGGATCTTGTCCTGGCGACCCTTGCGGAACTGGATGTTCTTGAACTTGGAATGACCGGCCATGGATATCGTCTAGCGGGGTTGGGAGACGCAGAACGCCTCGGGTGCGAGGTTCTAGCCTTCCTGCGCCGTCGCGTCATCCGTCCGGCCCGCAGCCCTGCGGGGCGTCAGGCCGGCTCGCGCGCCGCTTCCGGCACGTGGGCCGCCAGACGGCCGCCGATGCGGATCGGCTCGATGCGGACGGCCAGGCCGGTACGCGGGTCGGTCTCGACATAGACGCCGCACACGGTCGCCGGCCCCGATGCGGGCTGGAAGCGCGCGCCGGGCAGGCGGCTGGAGAAGCGGCGCACCGCCTCGTCCTTGCCCATGCCGATGACGCTGTCGTAGTCGCAGCAGCCCCCGGCGTCGGTCTGGTAGGCGGTGCCGCCCGGCAGCACCTGGGCGTCGGCGGTGGGGACGTGGGTGTGGGTGCCCACCACCAGGCTCGCGCGCCCGTCGCAGAAATGGCCCATGGCCATCTTCTCCGAGGTCGCCTCGCAATGCATGTCCACGATGATGGCGTCGGCCCCGACGCCCAGCGGACAGGCCTCCAGCTCTGCGTCGACCGCCGAGAAGGGGTCGTCCAGGCTGTCCATGTGCACCCGACCGAGCACGTTCATGACCAGCACCCGCCGCCCGCCCGGCGCATCGAACATCCAGGCGCCGCGACCAGGCGCCTGGCTGAGCCGCGGGTAGTTCAGCGGGCGCAGCATCCGCGGCTCCCTGTCGATGTAGGTCAGCGCCTCGCGCTGGTCGAAGGAGTGGTTGCCGAGCGTCAGGCAGTCCGCGCCGGCGTCGAACAGCTCCTCCGCCGTCTTGGCGGTGATGCCGAAACCGGCGGCGGCGTTCTCCGCGTTCACCACCACGAACTCCAGCCCCAGCCTGCGCCTCAGGGCCGGCAGGTGGGTGGCGAGGGCTTCCCGCCCCGTCCGCCCGATCACATCGCCGAAGAAGGCCAGTCTCATGAGCTCGGGTGCATCGCTTCAACGGTCTCCGGTGAAGTCCAGATAGGCGTTCTCGGTCAGGACGCCATCCAGCCGCTGATCGAAGGCGTCGGTGGGGACGCGCTCGATCTCCTGGCCGGCGTAGGCCAGGCCGATGGCGCGCACCGTCGGCCCTTCGGCGCGCAAGGCGGCCAGGGTCCGGTCGTAATAGCCGCCGCCCTGGCCGAGGCGCGCGCCGGTGCGGTCGAAGCCGAGCAAGGGGACGAAGATGAGGTCGGGGCGCAGCATGGGAGCATGCGGCGGCGGGGCGAGGAGACCCAGGGCGTCGGCGACGTACGGATCGACCTTAGCGTCGCGGAAAGCCAGCGCCGCATCGCGCGCCACGACCACCGGCAGGGCGATGCGAGCGCCGCGCCGGGACAGCGCGTCCGCCAGGGCCGCTGGATTGATCTCGGAGCCCGCCGCCCGATAGAGGGCGGCGACGGCGGGCGTCAGCGTGACCGGGAACATCCGGGCCAGCCGCTCGGCCGCATCAGGCTGGCTGGCATGCAAGCTGCGCCGGATCGCGCGCAGCTCGGATCGGAGCTCAGCCTTCAATCTCCGCTCCCCTGCGCCAGAGGGAAGGTGAAGGGTGGCGGCGCCGCGAAGGACCGTGGAGGCGGTTCAATCCACTCGAACCTGGTGAACCAGGTGGGCGCCGTTTGCGCGGGTCCAGGAACCCGAACAGGGACAGCTCCCAAGAGAGTTGATTAGGGTCCCGGGATATGAGGCCTCCGACGCGAACCGCAGCAAGACCCGCCAAAGAGCAAGGTAGGCCTGCGGCGGGCCGGTCTCAAGCCGTCAGGCGAGGTTTAGCGCGCCTTGGCGGCCAACGCCTCGATCCGCGTCGCCGCCGCGTCTAGAGCCTGAGCGGCGCGCGCCTCCGACCGCGCCTGGTCGGACTGCAGCCGGGCGAGCTCGGCCTGCACCTGGGCTAGGCGGGCGCGGGTGTCGGCCAGCTCGTCGGCGGTCATCAGCGCGGCCATCAGGAAGAGGCGCAGGTCGCCGACGCGGCCGACCGCGCGCGACACCTCCTGCACCTGGCGGTCGAACTGTCCGGCGAGCGCGCGCAGATGGGCCTCCTGCCCGTCCTCGCATCCCACGGCGAAGGGATGGCCGTTGACCTCGACGTTGACGGTGCTCATTCGGTCGGGTCCTCCTCCGGCGAGGTCAGGGTCGGGTCTTCATGCGATCCGGCTTCGGACTCAAGCGGCAAATCCAGCGAGCCCTGTTCCGCGCCCGTGGCTTCGACCTGCAGCGCCCGGCTGACCTCCGCCATGGCGCGCTCCAACGCCTTTGAAGCGGCGGCGGCGGCGGCCTGCAGTTCGCGCTCGCGCCAGCGGGAAGTCTCCAGCTCGATGGCCAGATAGGCCGGCGGCGGAGCGTCGGGCGGCCCGACCGCCGGGCGGTCGCCGGCGCCGTCGCCGATCGCCGCCTCCAGGCTCGCCAGCGCCCGCTGCAGCCGCAGGCCGGCGTCGGCCAGCGTTCCGCCGGACGTCGCCGCACCTTCGCCGCCCAGATCGCTGCGCGTCAGCGGCTCCGCCATGCCTGCCCTCCGCCGGTGCGACTCACCTATACGGCGCGTCGGCGGTCCGCCAAAGCACGCAGCCGCTTGCGCCTGCGGCCCCGCTGACGCAAACACCGCGCGCCGCGCCCCGGCGGCGTCCGCGCTCCCCATCCCCATGCCGCCAGCCTTAGCCCCGCCTCCCGTCACGCTCCAGACCATGGCCGACGCCATCCGCGTGCTCGCCATGGACGCGGTGGAGGCCGCGGGCTGCGGCCATCCGGGCATGCCCATGGGCATGGCGGACGTGGCCACCGTGCTGTTCGCCAAGCACCTGAGCTTCGACCCCGCCGACCCGGCCTGGCCCGACCGCGACCGCTTCGTGCTCTCCAACGGGCACGGCTCCATGCTGCAGTACGCCCTGCTCTATCTGACCGGCTATCCGGGCATGACGCTGGAGGCGCTGCAGGCGTTTCGCCAGTGGGGCTCGCTCACCCCCGGCCACCCGGAGGTCGGCCACACGCCGGGGGTGGAGACCACCACCGGGCCCCTGGGCCAGGGGCTGGCCACCGCCGTCGGCATGGCCATGGCCGAGCGGCGGTTGAACGCGCGCTTCGGCGACGGGCTGGTCGACCACCGCACCTGGGTCGTGTGCGGCGACGGCGACCTGATGGAGGGGATCAGCCAGGAGGCCATCTCGCTGGCCGGGCGGCTGAGGCTGGCCCGGCTGACGGTGCTGTGGGACGACAACGGCATCACCATCGACGGGCCGCTGGCGCTCTCGGAGAGCGGCGACCAGCTGATGCGCTTCCGCGCCGCCGGCTGGATGACGCGGCGCATCGACGGCCACGACCCCGCCGCCGTCGACCGGGCGCTGCGTTGGGCCAGGCGGCAGGACCGTCCCACCCTGATCGCCTGCAAGACGCTGATCGGCAAGGGCGCCGCAACCCTGGAGGGCCACCAGGACACCCACGGCAAGGCGCTGGGCCGGGCGGAGGTCGAGGCCACCCGCGTCAAGCTCGGCTGGCCCCACGCGCCCTTCGTCATGCCCGCGCCGGTGCTGACCGCATGGCGCCACACGGCGGGACGCGGCGCCGAGGCCCGGGCGCGCTGGGTGCAGCGGCTGAAGGGCCTGCCGCACGCCTCAGCCTTCCGCCGCGCCGTCTCCGGGGAGCTCGCCCCGGACGCCTTCGCCGCCCTGGACGCCCACATCGCCCGGATGGCGGCCGATCGGCCGGCCATGGCCACCCGCACCGCGTCGGGCGCGGCGCTGGAGGCGCTGGCGCCGGCGACGCCCGAGCTGGTCGGCGGCTCGGCAGACCTGACCGGGTCCAACAACACCTTCGTGCCGGGGTCGGCGATCTTCGATGCGCCGGACTACGGCGGCAGCTACGTCAACTACGGCGTGCGCGAGCACGCCATGGCGGCGGCCATGAACGGCATGGCCCTGCATGGCGGCGTGATCCCCTATGGCGGCACCTTCCTGGTGTTCACAGACTACAGCCGCCCGGCGATCCGGCTGGCGGCGCTCATGGGCGTGCGGGTCGTCCACGTGGGCACCCACGACTCCATCGGCGTGGGCGAGGACGGGCCGACCCACCAGCCGGTGGAGCACCTGGCGGCGCTGCGCGTCATCCCCAACCTGAACGTCTTCCGCCCCGCCGATGCGGTGGAGACCGCCGAATGCTGGCGCGCGGCGCTGGAGGCCCGGACGACGCCCTCGGTCATGGCCCTGTCGCGCCAGAAGACCGCTGCGGTCAGGCTGGAGCCCGCAGCCGACAACCGGTCGGCGCGCGGGGCCTATACGTTGCGACCGGCGGAGGGCGAGAGCCGGGCGGTGATCTTCGCCACCGGGACCGAGGTCGCCCTGGCGCTCGCCGCGCGCGAACGGCTGCAGGCGCAGGGCGTCGGCGTGCGGGTGGTGTCTGTCCCCTGCTGGCGGCTGTTCGAGCGGGAGGACGCGGACCATCGCCGCGAGGTGCTGGGCAGCGAGCCCGTGCGGGCGGCGGTGGAGGCCGGCCTGCGCTTCGGCTGGGACGCCTTCATCGGCGCGGACGGCCTGTTCGTCGGCATGCAGGGCTTCGGGGCCAGCGCGCCGGCCGAGCGGCTGTACCAGGCGTTCGGGATCACCGCCGATGCGCTGGTGGACGGGATCAAGGCCCGGCTCTGATCGTCTGCGACTGCGGATGGCGGACAGCTCGGCCATACCGCGCCCTCCCCGCCGGGCGAAAGGCGACGGAGCGGCGATCCGGCCCCTAGCCGGACCGTGAAATCCCGCTATCGTCACGCTCCCGTCACGTGTTCAGGGCTGTCACGTTCATGGCTATCCGCTCGCTTGCGCTCGTCCTCGGACTGTTCGCCACCGCCGCCGCGCCCGTCCTGGCGCAGGCGCAGGTCGGGCGCGGCGCCATCCTCGGCTTCACCGCCGGCGAGGCCGCCGCCCAGCGGACGCTGGAGCAGCGTTTCGACGGGCTGATCTCGCCGGGCGAGCTGGACGGCTGGCTGCTGCGCATGGCCTCCCACCCCAACCAGGTCGGCTCGCCCCACGACCGGGAGAACGCCGAGTGGCAGCTGGCCCAGTTCAAGAGCTTCGGCTGGGACGCCCACATCGAGACCTTCCAGGTGCTCTATCCGACGCCCATCACGGTCAGCCTCGATCTGGTCGGCCCGACGCCCTACCACGCGGGGCTGCAGGAGCCTGACGTGCCCGGCGACCAGACCCCGGCGATCCAGCCGAACGTGCTGCCGCCCTATCTGGCCTACCAGGGCGACGGCGACGTCACCGCTCCCCTGGTCTACGTCAATTACGGCATCCCCGACGACTACCGCACCCTGGCGCGCCAGGGCGTTGACGTGCGCGGCAAGATCGTCATCACCCGCTACGGCGGCGGCTGGCGCGGGCTGAAGCCCAAGCTGGCGCAGGAGCACGGGGCGATCGGCTGCATCATCTATTCCGACCCGCACGAGGACGGCTACTACACCGACGACGCCTATCCCAAGGGGCCGCAGCGCCCGGCCGAGGGGGTGCAGCGCGGCTCGGTGGTGGACATCACCAACTACTCCGGCGACCCGCTGACGCCGGGCGTGGGCGCGACGCCGCAGGCGCATCGCCTGACCCGCGAGACGGCGCCCACCATCCTGAAGATCCCCGCCCTGCCCATCTCCTACGCCGACGCCCTGCCCCTGCTGAAGGCGCTGGGCGGTCCGGTGGCGGAACAGGGCTTCCGCGGCGCCCTGCCGCTGACCTACCACATCGGCCCCGGGCCGGCCGTCGTGCACCTGGTGGTCAGGTCCGACTGGAGCCTGAAGCCGGTCTACGACGTCATCGCCACGATGAAGGGCTCGGAGTTCCCCGACCAGTGGATCGTGCGCGGCAACCACCACGACGGCTGGGTCTTCGGCGCCGAGGACCCGCTGTCCGGCCAGGTGGCGCTGATGGCCGAGGCCAAGGCCATGGGCGAGCTGGCCAAGGGCGGCTGGCGGCCCAAGCGCACCTTGGTCTACGCCTCCTGGGACGGCGAGGAGCCGGGGCTGGTGGGCTCCACCGAATGGGCCGAACAGCACGCCGACGAGCTGCGCAGCAAGGCGGTGCTGTATCTGAACTCCGACAACATCGACCGCGGCTATCTGAACCTGGAGGGCAGCCACGAGCTGCAGACCCTGGCCGACCAGGCCTCCGCCGACGTGACCGATCCCGAGACCGGGGTGGACGTGCTGAAGCGCCGGCGGGCCTATCTGCAGGTGCAGGGCCAGGAGGGCTCGGGCGGGCGGGGCGGCGGCGACGCCAAGGCCCTGGCCAAGGCGGCGGCGTCCGGCGCCGAACTGCCCATCCAGGCCCTGGGCTCGGGGTCGGACTACACGCCCTTCCTGCAGCACCTGGGTGTGCCGTCGCTGGACGTGGGCTATGGCGGCGAGGGCGAGAGCGGCGGCGTCTACCACTCCGCCTACGACACCCACGACCATTATGTCCGCTTCGGCGACCCGGGCATGAAGTACAGCGCCACCCTGGCCAGGACCGCCGGCCGCATCGCCCTGCGCTACGCAGACGCCGAGCTGCCGCCGGTC
>CAXTEX010000047.1:11546-16363 GCA_964243445.1 uncultured Caulobacteraceae bacterium
GCTGTGCTGGAAGCCTTCTCGCAAGCGGCCGGCGACGCCGAGCTGCCGCCGGTCAACTTCGTCAGCCTGGCCGACACGGTGGCCGGCTATGTCGACGAACTGCACAAGCTCGCCGACCGCGAGCGTGAGGAGACGGCCGCCCGCGACGCCGCCATCGACAATGGCGCCTACCGCCTGGCCGCCGATCCGGCCAAGACCGACCTGCCGCCGCAACGCCAGGCCGAGGTGCCGCCGATCGCCTTCGCCGCCCTGGACCAGGCCAGCGCTCGGCTGAAGTCCAGCGCAGCACGGTTCCAGCGCCTGTACGACAGCGCCACGCTCAGCCCGGCGCAGAAGGCCGCCCTCGGCCGCTCTGTGCAGGGCATCGACCAGACGCTGATGGCCGACGGCGGCCTGCCGGGCCGGCCCTGGTATCGGCACCTGCTCTACGCGCCGGGGCTGGAGACCGGTTACGGCGTCAAGACCCTGCCGGGCGTGCGCGAAGCCATAGAGCAGCGCCGCTTCGACGAGGCCGACCGCTACGCCGCCCTCACCGCCGCCGCCCTGAACGCCTACGCCGACCGCCTGGACCGGGCGAGCGCCGCGGCGGGAGGGTGAGGCCCGCAAGCTTTTCTCCCCCTGCGCAGCGGGGGGAGGGGACCAGGCGAAGCCGGGTGAGGGGGGCTCCAGCGGACACTGTGCGCCAAGCGGGAGCCCCCTCCACCACTCTGCGGGTGGTCCCCCTCCGCCGCTTCGCAGGGGAGGATATAATCCTTTGAGCTGGTTCCGTCGCCGGCCTATCGGCGAGCCTGCAGCCTCCGGGGAGCAGCTGGCCCGCACCCTGGGCTGGCCGCACCTCGTGGCGCTGGGCGTGGGCGCCATCGTCGGCACGGGCATCTACACCCTGACCGGCGTGGGCGCCGGCATGGCCGGTCCCGCGGTGATCCTGTCCTTCGCCATCGCGGGCGGGGTGTGCGCCTGCGCGGCCCTGGCCTACGCCGAGATGGCGACGATGATCCCCGCCGCCGGCAGCGCCTACACCTACAGCTATTCGGTGCTGGGCGAGGTTGTCGCCTGGGTGGTCGGCTGGAGCCTGATCCTGGAATACACCGTGGTCTGCGCCGCGGTGGCGGTCGGCTGGTCGGGCTATGCGGGCGGGGTCATCCGGGCAGCGCACTGGCCCATCCCTCCGGCGCTGCTCGCAGGACCGGGCGCGGGCGGGATCGTCAACCTGCCGGCCGCGGCGATCGCCCTGCTGGTGGCGGGCGTGCTGTCGCTCGGCACCCGGGAGAGCGCGCGCATCAACATCGTGTTGGTGCTGGTGAAGATCACAGCCCTGGTCGGCTTCGTGGCCCTGGCCCTGCCGGCGTTCCAGGCGCACCGGTTCAGCCCCTTCATGCCCTTCGGCTTCGTCAAGTCGGAGGCGCATGGGGCGGCGCATGGGGTGATGGCGGCGGCGGCGATCATCTTCTTCGCCTTCTACGGCTTCGACGCCGTTTCGACCGCGGCGGAGGAGACCAAGAACCCGTCGCGCGACCTGAAGATCGGCATCATCGGCTCCATGGTGGCCTGCACCGTGATCTACATGGCGGTCGCCACCGCAGCGCTGGGCGCCACGCCCTACACCGCCCTGGCCGACAGCGCCGAACCCCTGGCCGCCGTGCTGCGCGGCCTGCAGCATCCGCTGGCGGCGACCCTGATCGCGGCGGCGGCCATCGTGGCCCTGCCCACCGTCATCCTGGCCTTCATGTACGGCCAGAGCCGCATCTTCTTCGTCATGGCCAGGGACGGCCTGCTGCCCGAGCGGTTGGCCAGGGTGAACGTCCGGACCGGCACGCCGGTGCTGGTGACGCTTCTGACCGGCGTGGCGGTGGCGATCATCGCCGGCCTGCTGTCGCTGAAGGACATCGCCGCTCTCGCCAACGCCGGGACGTTATGCGCCTTCATCGCCGTGGCCGTCTGCATGCTGGTCATGCGCCGGCGCGAACCGGATCGCCCCCGCCCCTTCCGCACCCCCGCCGCCTGGGTGATCGGACCCGTGGCGATTGCGGGCTGTCTCTATCTGTTCACCAGCCTGGAGTTCGCCACCATCTGGCGCTTCTTCGCCTGGAACGCGCTGGGCCTGCTCGTCTACGTCCTTTACGCCCGCCCGCGCAGCCGCCACGCCTGAGCGGGGCGCTCAAATGCCTGCGCCGTTATCCAGGGTGCGCAGACCCGCCTCGTGCGCCTCCGCCTCGGCCTTCACCCAGGCTGTGAAGGCGCGCACCTGTTTCAGCCGCCCCTTGGCCTTGGGATGGACCAGGTGGTAGGCGAGATCGAGCGTCGTGGTCGAGCGCGACAGGGGGGCGACCAGGCGGCCGGCGTCCAGGTCGGCCTGGGCCAGGGTGCCCTTGGCCAGGGCCACGCCGCGCCCGCCTACCGCCGCCTCGATCACCAGGCTCGACTGGTTGAAGCGGGCGCCCCGCGTGCCGTCGATGTCGCGCAGGTTGCGCGCCGCCAGCCACATCACCCAGTCCGGACAGCTCTCGTCAGCGTCCGGCGAGCCGTCGTGCAGCAGGGTGTGGTGAGCGAGGTCCGCCGGCTCCGCCAGGGGCTTTTCGGCGAGCAGGCCGGGCGAGGCCAGGGGCGTGACCGTCTCGCCCATCAGCCGCATGACCTCCAGCCCGGCGTAGTGGCCCGAGCCGTAGCGGATGGCCACGTCCACATCGCTCTCGGCGAAGTCCACCAGCTCCAGACCCGCCGAGAGCCAGACGTCGACCTGCGGGTGCAGGGCCTCGAACCGGCCGAGACGGGGCACCAGCCATTTGGCGGCGAAGGACGGCGCGGCCGAGACCGTCACCCGCCGCCCGTCGGTCGCCGCGGTCAGCTGGCTCGCCGCCTCCGCCAGCCGGTCGAAGGCCTCACGCAGCGCCGGCAGGGCGATCTGGGCGCCGTCGGTGAGCAACAGGCCCTTGGAGGTGCGCTTGAACAGCGGCGCGCCGATGTAGTCCTCCAGGTTCTGGATCTGCTGGCTGACCGCGCCCGGCGTCACGCTGAGCTCGTCCGCGGCGCGGCTGAAGTTCATGTGGCGGGCCGCCGCCTCGAAGGCTCGGAGCGCGTTCAGCGGAGGCAGCCGTCGGCGCTGCATGATAGTTTTCCTAAACGACCGGCCAGGGCCGCCCGCCTTGCGCTTTGACCCATGGGCGGTCACTTAGCAAGCGTCCCGCGGCGGCTTGCGCCACCTGCGGACAGCGAGCGGACGGCCTTCACGGCCTCCGCTCGAGCGTCAGGAACCTTGGCCCATGGATCAGAGACGGCCCGATCACGACGCCGGACTCGTCGGCCTGAGCGGCGGTCCGCGCGCGGGTCAGGCGGGCAAGGTCTGGCTCGTCGGCGCGGGACCGGGCGATCCTGAGCTGTTGACCCGCAAGGCCGAGCGCGTGCTGCGCCTGGCCGACGTCGTGGTGCACGACCGGCTGATCTCCGCCGAAGTGCTGGCCCTGGCTAAGCCCGGCGCGCGCAAACTCTACGTCGGCAAGCGCAAGGCCAATCACAGCGTGGCGCAGGACGACCTGAACAGCCTGCTCGTGGCGCTCGGCCGCGAAGGCCTGCAGGTGGTGCGGCTGAAGGGCGGCGATCCCTTCCTGTTCGGCCGCGGCGGCGAGGAGCTGGCCGTCTGCCGCAGCGCGGGCGTGGACTGCGAGGTCGTGCCGGGCGTGAGCGCGGCCCTGGCGGCGGCGGCGGCCTGCGGCGCGCCCCTGACCCATCGCGGCCTGGCGCAGTCGGTCAGCTTCGTCACCGGCCATGCGGCCATGGGCCCGGACGGCGCCGCGGGCGAGCCGGACCTGGACTGGATCGCCCTGGCGCGGGCGAACCACACCGTGGTCGTCTACATGGGCCTGACCACCGCCCCGACGATCTCGGAGCGGCTTATGCAGGCAGGGCGTTCCGGCGCCACGCCGGTGCTGATCGTGGAGAACGCCAGCCGGCCGGAGGAGCGCCGCGCGCTCTGCACGCTGGCGACGCTGGCGCAGGCGGCCACGGCGTTCTGCGGCCCCTGCGTGCTGGTGATCGGCGAGGTGGCGGCCCTGGCCCAGATGGAGCCGTCGCTCCGATCCTCCCTCCCTGCAGGGGAAGACTCTGCGACGAGGGTGGAGCGGGAGCAGCTTGGCGGGCCGCGGAGGGTGCGCGCATGAGCGTGGCCGCCATCACCGCCAGCGACCTGCGCGACGGGGAGGCCGTGTTCTGGGCCTCGGGCGCCTGGGTCCGGCGTTTCGCCGATGCGGAGCTGTTCGATCCCATAGAGGCGCCGGCCGCGATGGAGACCGCCCTCGCCGAGGCCAAGGCGCAGCCCACCGTCGTGGTCGATCCCTATATGATCGACCTGGTGCTCAGCGACGGCGTGGCCGTGCCCACCAGCTACCGCGAGCGGGTCCGCGCGCTCGGCCCGACCATCCACCCGGACATGGGCAAGCAGGCCGAGGGCGGCGCCGTCATCGAGGCCCTGCGCACCCAGGTCGGCGGCGCCCGTTCGTCAGGCCGGCTCGGCCTGATCCGGCTGAAGAAATAGGAGGGCGCGCGTGTACCGCTACGACGCCATCGACCACGCCATCGTCGAGGACCGCTCGGCCCAGTTCCGCGATCAGGTGGCCCGCCGCCTCTCCGGCGAGCTGACCGAGGACCAGTTCAAACCGCTGCGGCTGATGAACGGTCTGTATCTGCAGCTGCACGCCTACATGCTGCGCGTCGCCATCCCTTACGGCGTGCTGTCGTCGGACCAGTTGCGCGGGCTGGCGCGGATCGGGCGCGCCTACGACAAGGGCTACGGCCACTTCACCACCCGCCAGAACCTGCAGTTC
>CAXTEX010000048.1:0-14381 GCA_964243445.1 uncultured Caulobacteraceae bacterium
GCTCGTCAGGCTCATAACCTGAAGGTCACAGGTTCAAATCCTGTCCCCGCACCCAAAACTTATATTCACCCGACGTCGCTACAAGATGGCGACGTGCGGGCGCGTGGAAGCTCGACCGGTCTGTCCTGCGCCTTTCCACCTATTATATTCTAGCGTGTACGCCGTTCAGCGATGACCTGTTCCAGGTCTGGCGACGCGGTCAGGAGCGCGCGGGTGTAAGCCGTATTGGGCGCGGCGAGCACGGACGCGACCGGCCCCGTCTCCACGATGCGGCCGGCCTGCAGCACCGCCACGGTGTCGGCGAAGGCGCGCACGAGGGCGAGGTCGTGGGTGACCAGCAGGCAGGCCAACCCCGTCGTGGCGGTCAGCCCGTCCAGCAGCGTCAGGATGTCGGCGCGGCTCGCCGTGTCCAGCGCCGAGGTCGCCTCGTCCAGCACGAGAACCTGCGGCCGCACCGCCAGGGCGCGCGCCAGGGCGATACGCTGGCGCTGGCCTCCCGAGAAGGCGCGTGCAGGACGCAGGGCGTCGCCAGGCGAGAGGCCGACCTGTTGCAGCACCTCCTCGACCCGGGCCGTCGACGCTTGGGCGCTTAGCGGGGGATCGAGCAGGGCCAGCGGCTCGGCCACGATCCGACCGACCGACCAGCGCGGGTCGAAGCTGGAGGCGGGATCTTGGAACACCGGCTGAATGACGGCCCGAAGCGCGCGCTGCGCTGCGGATGAAGCCGGCGAGAACAGCGCGCCGTGCAGCCGGACCTGTCCGCGGTCCGGCCGCTCCAGCCCCAGAACCAGCCGCAGCAGGGTCGACTTGCCGGCGCCCGTCTCGCCCACGACCGCCAGCCGTTCGCCGGCATGCAGCCTGAAACTGACGTCGCGCAGCCCGGGCGCGCCCGCCGGCGGGCGCCTGCGGAAGAGCGACGATCCTGCGCCAGTCGCCGTATAGCTGCGCCAAAGCCCTTCCACCTCAAGCACTACGGGCCTCGACGTGACCTCGTCTGAGACCGCCTCCAAGACCGTTCGCGGGGCCGGTATGAACGCCTGACGCAAGGTGCGCAGCCGGGAACGGGGATCGTCCAGCACGTCGAGCGTCGACCCCGCTACGACAAGCCGGCCGTGCTGCAGCGCCACCAGCCGGTCCGCCAGGCCGGCCAACAGGGGAAGGTCGTGGCTGACCAGCAGCAGGCCCAGGCCTTGCGACCGCGACAGGCCTACAAGCAGGGCGGCGATCTGGGCCTGGGTGATCGCGTCCAGCGCCGTCGTCGGCTCGTCGGCGATGAGGACGGCGGGGTGCAGCGCCAGGGCGGCCGCGATCGCGACGCGCTGGCGCTGACCGCCGGAGAGCTGGTGGGGCCGTCGCCCAGGCGGCACGGCCGCCGGGTCGAGGCCCACGCGGCCGAGCCAGGCCAGCGCCTCGACTCGGGCTTCATGGCGGGAGGCTCCGCGACGCCTCAGCCCTTCCGCCACCTGTTCGCCTAGGGGCATGACCGGGTCCAACGCGGTGGAGGGCTCTTGGAACACCAGGCCCAGACCGCCGCCGCGGACCTCGCATAGGGCGCGTTCGGGCAGGCCGACCAGCTCTCGCCCGTCCAGCCGCACGCTGCCGGTCACCTCGGCTCCGGGCGGCGTCAGGCCGAGGATCGCCCGAGCGCTCAACGACTTGCCGGACCCCGACGGCCCGACCAGGCCCACGATCTCTCCGGCGGCGACGTCCAGGTCCAGCCCGTCCACGACGCGGCGGCCGGCGAAGGCGACGCTGAGCCCGCGAACCTGCAGCAAGGGGGTCAAGATGGGCGCCACCGGCGGCGCAGACCCTCGCCGAGCAGGCCGAACCCCGCCACGGTGCTGGCGATGGCCAGGCCGGGGACCACCGCCAACCAGGGCGCGTCTGTGAACAGGGTTTGGGCGTCGGCCAGCATGCGGCCCCAGCTTGGCTGGGGCGGCTGGGCGCTGAGGCCGATGTAGGCCAGCCCCGCCTCCGCCACCACCGCCAGGGACAGCTGCAGCGTGGCCTGGACCAGCAGGGCCGGAGCCAGGTTCGGCAGCACGTGCTCCCAGGTGACGCGGCCGCCGCCCTTGCCCGCCGCGCGCGCCGCCAGCACGAAGTCCAGGGCCCAGAGCCGCAGCGCCCCCGTGCGCGCCACCCGGGCGAACACCGGCGCCGAGGCGACGCCAATGGCGGCCACCGCGTCCAGCGCCCCAGGGCCGAAGGCCGCCGCCAGCAGCACTGCGGTCAGGAGCGCGGGAAAGGCGAAGACCAAGTCCGAGCCCCGGCTCACCAGCTCGTCCGCCCAGCCGCGTCGGGCGGCGGCGACCAGACCCAGCGGAACGCCGACGCCCAGGCCCAGGGCGCAGGAGGCCAGCGACACCGCGAGCGCGGTGCGAGCCCCCGCCATGATCTGGCTCGCCACGTCGCGGCCGTAGGCGTCGGTCCCCAGCAGGTGCGCCAACGACGGCGGCGACAGGCGCGCCGGCAGGTCCAGCGCCTCGGGCGGATAGGGGGTCCAGGCGAAGGAGAGCGCGGCCAGAAACGCGGTCAGCCCGACCAGCGCCGCTCCCGCCCACAAGGCTCCGCCCGGCGCCGAGGTCGGCCGCACAGGGGCGGGGGTAGGCGAGGCGGCTTCGACCGCCTCCGTCTCGGGTGCGAGGCTCACGGCGCCAAGCTCAAGGGGAAAGGGCTCAAGGTGAAAGGCTCAGGGTGAAAGGCTCAAGGTGAAAGCCTCATGCGCGGCGCTCCGCCAGGCGCGGGTCCAGGCTGGCGGCGGCGAGGTCGGCCAGGAAGCTCGTTCCGGCCACAGCCGCCACGAGCACCAGCACCGAGGCCTGCACCACGATCAGGTCGCGCTCGCCCACCGCCTGATACACCAGCCGGCCGAGCCCCGGCAGGGCGAACACCGTCTCCACCACCACAGCTCCGGCGAGCAGGAAGCCGGCCTGGAGTCCCAGCACGGTGAGCGCGGGCGGTAGGGCGTTGGGCAGGGCGTGACGCAGCAGGACCGCGCCGGGCGTGAGGCCCCGCGCGCGGGCGGCCAGGGCGTATTCGGTCTCGCCTGCGGCGATCAGCTCCGCGCGCAGCACCCGCGCCAGAACGGCCGCCTGAGGGACCGCCAGGGCGACGGCGGGCAGGGTCAGGGCGCCGACCGCCGGGCCGAACCCCGCCGACCAGCCGGGGAAGCCGCCCGCCGGCAGGACGCTCAGTCCCTCGGCGAAAGCCAGGATGAGCATCATGCCGACCCAGAAGCTCGGCACAGCTAGCCCGACGCCCGCTGCGACGCCGAGCGCGCGGTCCGCCGCGCCCCCGGGCCGCCGGGCCGAGGCGAGCGCCGCCGCCACCGCCGCCGTTGTGGACATGGCGATGGCGTAGAGGGTCAGCGGAACCGACACCGCCAGCCGCTCGGCGATCAGGGGTCCTACGGGCACGCGATAGGTGTAGCTGGTTCCGAAATCGCCGTGCGTCATGCCGGCCATCCAGGCGAGATAGCGTCGCCACGCCGGCCCCTCCAGCCCGAGCTCCAGCCGCACCGCGTGCAGGGAGGCGGGATCGGCGCTCAGGCCCAGCATGGCGCGGGCCGGGTCGCCCGGCGCGACCTGCACCATGAGGAAGACAAGCAGGCTGGCGGCCAGAAGCGTCGCCGCCAGGGCCGCCCCGCGCCGGGCCAGATAGACCGGCCCGGCCCGGCGCGCCGCCGCGACCAGCGCCAGGAGGATGAGGACGACGGCTGCGATCGCCGGCCCGGCCGCCCCGCCCGCCTGGTCCGTGGCGCCTCTCCCGGGCGGTCCGGTGAAGCGGGCGGCGGCGTAGTCGAACACGGCGACCGGCGTGGGGGCCCAGGCGTCCTTCAGCCGGGCGCTCCAGACGCCCAGCACTGGGGCTTCGAACAGGAAGACGTTGACCGCGTCGCGGGCGATCAGCCGCTGCAGGTCTTGCAGCGCGCGCAGCCGGTCGGCCGGGTCCGACGCGCCCTCGATGCGCGCCAGCAGCGCCTTGGCCTGCGCGCTCGCATAGCCGAAATAGTAGTCGTTGCGGCCGTAGAGGTCGTAGTCCAGCGGCTCGACGTGGCTGACGATGGTCAGCTGATAGTCGTGGCGGCCGAACACGTCGGCCAGCCACTGCGCCCACTCCACATCCTGCAGCCGCACGCGCACGCCCGCCTGCGCCAGCTCGGCGGCGATGATCTCGCCGCTGCGCCGGGCGTAGGAGGGCGGCGGGAGCTTCAGCGTCAGCGACAGGCCGTGCGGATAGCCGGCTTGCGCCAGCAGCGCGCGGGCGCGGGCGGGATCGTGCGGATAGACGCCCGTCAGGTCGACATAGCCGGGGTCCTGGGGCGGATAGTGGCTGCCGATGGGATGGCCGTAGCCGAACAGGGCGCCCTCGATGATCGCGCGCCGGTCGATGGCGTAGGACAGGGCGCGGCGCACCCGCACGTCGGCGAGGGGGCCCTGGCGCTCGTTGATGGCCATCAGCGTCTCGCCTTCTGACGTGCCGATGCGCACGGTGAAGCGCGGGTCGCCGGCCAGGGCGGCGATGGCCTCGGGCGCCGGGAAGGCCGGATAGGCGTCCACGTCGCCGGCTTTCAGCGCCGCTTCGGCGGCGGTAGGGTCGGCCAGGAAGCGGAACACCAGCCGCTGCACATGGGCGCCGGCGCCCCAGTAGGCAGGGTTGCGCTCCAGGGTCACCGCCTCGCCGCGCCGCCAGCCGACGAAGCGGAACGGGCCGGTGCCGACGGGCGCTGTCGCGTCATGGGCGGCGGAGCGGGGCGAGAGGATCGCCGCGTCGCCCCATCCCAGCACCTCCAGGAAGGTGGCGGACCGGCGCTTGAGGCGGACCACTACGGTGAGCGGGTCCGGCGTCTGCACGCTGTCGATGGCCTGGAAGCGCGTCTTCTGGCTGTTGGTGGAGGCCGCCGCCCGCGCCCGGTCCAGGCTGAAGCTGACTGCTGCGGCGTCCATCGGCGCGCCGTCCTGGAAGCGCACGCTTGGGCGCAGGCGGAAGCGATAGGTCAGCCCGTCCGGCGAGACGCTCCAGCCCGCAGCCAGCCAGGGCCGCACCGATCCGCCGGGACCGAGCCGCACCAGTCCCTCAAAGATCGTCTGGAAGGCCACGTCCTTGATGGCGGCTGCCGCGCCGGAGGTCGGGTCCAGGGTCGGCGGCTCGAGCTGCAGGCCGACAACCAGCGTGTCCGGAGCGCGCGCCCGGGCCGGCTGCACGGCCTGCGCCATGAGCAGGAACGCCAGCCCGATGACCTTCCGCCAGCCCACGCCGCCGCCCGTCTCCGCCAACACTGGAGCCTAATAGCTGTAGGTGACCCGTCCGCCAAAGGTCGCCGGTGCGCCGGGGGCTGCGATGTCTATGCCCTGCAGGAAGAAGTTGCGGGTGAGGTCGTAGCGGGCGCCGGTGATGTTGCGCCCGTAGAGGCCGAACGACCAGCGCCCGCCCACCGGCCGCAAGGTCAGGGTGGCGTTGGCCAGCCAGTAGTCGCTGACGTCGAAGGTGGGCCCGAGCAGCACCGGCGTCAGCTTGCCGCGATAGGCGTAGTCGGCCTGCGCGACCACCTCATAGCTCCCCAGCACCGGCTGTGTGTAGCTGGCCGAGCCGTTCAACCCGAGCTTGGGGAAGCCCAGGTCCTGGCCGGCCCGGTTGTCGAACACCGCCGCGTTCGCGGCCGAGCTCCGCGCGATGTCCAGCCCCTCGAAGTCGCGGAACTCGCCGCGCTTGTAGCTGATCGCCTGGCTGACCTGGAGCTGGGGCAGGGGGCGCCACTCCAGCTCGCCTTCCAGCCCCCAGATGAAGGAGCTGTTGGCGTTGACGATCTTGCCGATGGCGCCGAACGGCGGGTCGTAGATGGCGTCCTGCACCTGCTGGTTATGGTAGTCGTAGTAGAAGCCGTCGCCGTTGAAGCGCAGGGTGTCGTTCAGGAACTGGCTCTTCACGCCGCCCTCGTAGGCGTAGAGCACCTCCGGCTTGAACGGCTGCAGTTGGCTGATCGACTGGGTGTTGTAGGCGGTGAAGCCGCCGGACTTCACGCCGCGGCTGGCGCTGGCGTAGATCAGCGTCTGCGAGGTCAGCCGGTAATCGGCCTCCAGCTTGCCGGTGACCTGGGGATAGTGCTGCTTGATCGCCGGGGCGAAGGTCGCAATGACGGCGGGGATGGTTGTGGTCGAAAAGTCGTCCAGGGTGCGGCGCTCGTACTCGCCGCGAAGGCCCGCAGTAACGGAGAGGCGCCTCGTTATTGCATAATCCGCTTGGCCGAAGAGCGCGATCGTATCCGCGTGCTGGCGGTAGCGCGTGTCTGCAACAAAACCGGGTCCTGCCGCGGTGGCGAAAGCGTCGACGAAGTCCGACAGAAAGGTATCGCTGAGGTCCTCCTTGTCATAGTAGACGCCTGCTTGATACTTCAGCGGTCCCTGCCCGGACGAGGTCAGACGCGTCTCCTGCGACAAGACGCGGGCGTGGGTGTTGAAGAACTCGTCGGCGTCGGCGGCTGGGGTGGCGTCGAAGTCTTCGTACTCGCGGCGGGAGAGCAGGTGATAGCCGCTGATGCTGGTCAGCCGCGCGAAGCCCAGGTCGTAGCCCAGGTGCAGGTCGAGGCCGTAGTTCTCGTTGTGGCGGAACGGCTTGGTGTCCGGCGAGGCGCCGATCAGGTTGGCGAAGCTCTGGCTCGCGCCCCAGCCCGTCTGGCTGGAATGGTCGGCGTCCGCGCCCGGTCCATCGAAGCGGTACAGCCCCTGGCCATCTGAATAGTCGTAGCCGTAGCTGCCCTCCACCCGGGCGGTGAAGCGGGCGGTGGGGTCCCATTGCAGCTGGATGCGGGCGCTGGCGCGATCCAGGTCGCCGATCTCCTGGCCGGTCGACCGGTTCCTCTGGAAGCCGCCGCCGGTCTCTGAGATGACGGAGACGCGCGCCTTCAACGTGTCGGTGATCGGGCCTGACAGATAGCCCTCGCCGCGGGCGTAGCCGTAGGAGCCGCCTTCGAGGTCGAGCCCGCTGTGGACATCGGCGGTCGGCAGGTTGTCCAAGATGTTGATGGCCCCGCCGGTGCTGTTGCGCCCGTAGAGCGTGCCCTGCGGCCCTCTCAGCACCTCGACACGGGACACGTCGAAGATCTGGCCGGTGGTCTGCACCGGGAAGGGGTAGGCCACCTCGTCGATGTAGACGCCGACAGGCGACGAGTTGTTGGAGGCGTAGTCGTCGAAGCCGACGCCGCGCAGGCGGAAGCCCGTCTGGCCGGAGCCGAACTGCGGCGTCACCTCCAGGCTGGGCGTCTGGTACTGCAGGCTTTCAAGGGTTGTGACGCCGCGGAGCGCCAGCGCCTGGCCGGACAGGACCGAGACGGCGATGCCGACGTCCTGGGCCGACTGTTCACGCCGCTGCGCGGTGACGATCACCGGCGACAGGGTGGCGGCGCCATCGGCGGCGGCTGCGACGGTCGAGGACTGGGCCGCGGCGGGCGCCCCTCCGGCAAGCGTTCCTAAAGCGGCCGTGAGGGCGAGCGCCAAGACGCCGCCCACTGGATGAAGACCTGTCACCTTCGCCCCCGACGGCCCCGCGATCCATGTCGCTTCGTTGGCCGCTCCCCAAAGGCGGCTGACGCTAGATGCTGCGGGACGAGCCGTGAATGACCTATCCGTTGGCGAGACGCCGTTCGCGACGTTTCGCGCCCGACCGTGTCGCAGGCGTCACCGGCCACGGGGCCTCACGCAGGCGCAGCCGAGGTGGCCGACTCTCAGCCGGCGGATGGCCGCGGGCCCAGCAGGCCGTAGATGCCCGGTATCATGACCAGCACGCCCAAGGCCCCGGCGGCGAGGCTGGTCAGCCCCGGCCGGCCGCTGAGGATCACCACCAGAGCCGCCACCAGCAGGCAGGCGCCCACGGCGGTCAGCAGCAGCCAACGGCCGCGGGCGGTCAGGCCCAGGCGCGTGGCGGAGGCTAGAGCCCTCGCCAGCCTCAGCCGGGCACGGGTCGCAAGGGCGTGAGCCCTGCCACCCTCAGATCCGACCGTTCCTGACGGCGTCGCCGCCGGGAGCGGTTCGGCCGAAGACGGGGAAGCGGCGGCGTCGTTGGCGGCCGAAACACGGGCTGTGGGCGCGACCGGCGGCGGGGGCGGAGCGACATAGGGCGGCGGCGAAGAAAGCACGGGGCCTAAGGGCGGCGGTTCAGGCGCCGAGGGCTCGGCCGTTTCAGTTTCCAGCGCTTCGGTCTCGACCGCTTCGGGCTCCACCGTCTCAGGCGCTGGCGGCTCGGCTGTCAGCGCGTCGATCGGGTGTGGCGTAGGCGGCTCAGCCTCGAAGGGCGGCGGTTCGGGGTCGGGCACCAGCTCCCGCAGGCGCGCCTGCACGTTGTTGGCGGCGTCGAGCGTGGCCGAAGGGCCGAACGCCGCCGCGGGTTGGGACCCCGCCGGTTCGGGAGACGCTGCGTGATCCACGGCGTCGGCGTCGGACAGGGGGCGCAGCACGGCGCGGGGCGACTTGGAAAAGCCGTCCGGCAGGCCGAGGAAGTGCGCCTTCTCGGCCGCCCGGCGGCGCACCAGCGCGTCGACCACCTGGGCGCCTGCGCCGAGCTCCGCCCGCCGCCAGCGCTCGATCTCGTCGGCCGCCTCAAGATCGGCGCCGGCGTTGACGCGCGCCAGGGCGCTGGACCGTCGGAAGTTCTCGATGCCGATGTTGAAGCAGAAGGCGCTCAGCGCCTCGAACTGGCGCTGTGTGACCGGGGCGAACAGGGCCGCGTCCACCGCCTCCGCGGCGTGGGCGAGGTCATAGAGCAGCAGGGCCTCGGCGTCCTCCTGGCTGACGCACGCGCCCTCGCGGGCGGAGCGGATGTGGCCATAGCCCACCGTCCAGCCCCCGTCCGCCGTCCGTTGAGCGGTCGGATGGAGGGTCTCGAACCGGGTCACCAATTCGATGGCGGCGCGGGAAAGACGCGGGTGCAGCTTCATTTGACGCAATCTGGTCCGAAACGCGGTGCTCGTAGGGCAGGCGAGCAAATATCGGACCGCTTATATGTCGCATCTAGATTTGCGATCACGTTGATTTGATCACTTTTGGCCGGAACATGTCATGGCGCTTTAACCAAGTGGTGACATTCTGCGCTTGCGGCGGGGGTTCTGGTCTGCGGTCGAGTGGGCGATCGACAGGACGCAAGCTCCCAAAGGGAGTAATCATGTCAGTAAACAAGCGTTGGTTAGCAGTGACCCTGGCCGGAGCGACGGCGCTCGCCAGCCCGGTATTCGCCCAGACGGCGGCCCCCCAGATCAAGCGGGAGATCGCGGTGCAGGTCTCGCCGGTGAACCCGGTGCCGGACGCCGGAGAGACCGACGGATCGGGGATCGGGCCCGAGGCGCGCGACGCGGTGAGCGCCGGACCGTCCGCGGCGGAGACGGCGCGGATCATGGCGGGATCGCTCAACGCCCAGTTCACGTCGCTGCAGGGGCCGGCCGGACAGCCGCCCGCCGCGGTCGCCGAGATGACGGCGATATCGGCTGAGCCTCAGCTGCTTCCCGCCGTCGTGACGGCCTTGCCCGCCTCGCTCGTCGCCCCTGTGGGCGCTGCGCCGGAGGTGTCCGCTTTGCAGTCGTCGGGTCCTTCGGTCGCTCTGGCCCGCCGGGTGGTCGAGTCGGCCGAAGCCTTCGCCGACTATATGCAGCGCGCCTCCGCGGTCCGGCCCGACTACGCCGACACGGCCGGGGTCGTGCGGGCGGTCCGCCTGGCCGGCGTCTACGAGCCGGTACAGCTGGAGGAGGGCGCCATCGCCTATGTCGCCCTCGCCGCGCTGCAGGACCCGGAGTTCGTGCGCTCGGTGGACGCGCTCGGGCGGCAGGGGGCAGGCGGCTTGGCGCAGCAGCTCGCGGCCAATCCGCGGCTGATCATGCAGCTGCCTAATTCCGCCGCCGCCGCCGCCCGCGCCGCCAAGGCGCTCGGCCGCATGGGCTCATCCCTGTCGGCGTCGGGCGCGGCCGTTAAACAGTCGGCCTACGACATCCAGCACAGCGCGTGGTCGAAGGGGTCGGTCGAAGCGCCGGCGGCCCTGCTGGCCGACGTGAAGGCCCGTTCGGCGCTGCGCGAGGCCCTGGCCTCCGACGGCGGCCAGGCCATGTTGACGTCGCTGACGCTTCTGCGGTCGGCCGATGTGGACGGCGGTTCTGGGCGGCTCACTCCGGTGGTGGCCCAGGGGCTGACCCTGGCGGCCTTGGCTGTGCTCGGCGAGGCGGGGGAGGAGCATACCGATCGTGTGGCCGCCCTGCTCAGCGACGCCACCAGCGCCCAGTGCCTGAAGATGGCGCGACTGAACCTTTATCAGTGCCTGTCGGTCGCCGGCCCCAACTATGAGGACGTGTTCTGCCTCGGCCAGCACGCCATGCTGGAGACCGCGCGCTGCGTGGCCGATTCCTCAGGCTGGCTGGCCCCGGCCCGCGGCGTGTCCGTGCCTGTGGCCCGTTCCGCCTCGATCATGGTGCCCATCGCCCTCGCCGCCGAGGAGCCGGTCGCACGGGTTCAGGCGGAGCCGGTGGCCGAAGAAGTCGCCGACCCGGCCGACGCCACGCCCGCAGGCGCGCCGCCGCCGATCGGCCGGGCCCCAGTCTATCCCGTTGGCCTGCAGTTCGGCGGCGGCGTTCGCTGATAGAGGTCGGCCCCTCGCCGGCCCGACCCGTTTACGGGAGCTAAGGGCCGGCGAGGGCGACGTCGCGATCAGCCGCGGCGGTGATGGTGGCGATGGCGCTCGGGAAAGTTGGGCACGTAGCGCAGGTCGAGTCCGCCGATGCCGGCGGCGATGTTGACGCCGGTCGATCCTTCGATGCTCAGGGGCTGCAGCGCGAAGGTGTGGCCCGATCCGCCGATCAGCGCATTGGCGCCAATCCCGACGCCCAGGGTCGCGCTGGCCGTCACGCCGCCGTAGCTGCCATGCAGGTCGCCGCGCCCCAGCCGATCGGTGGGCGCGAACACGCCCCAGACGATGGTGCCCGACCGGCGATAGCCCAGGTCCAGCCCGATCTTGGTGATGTGGCCGACGTAGCGCTCGGGCTCGCGGTGGCTCGGGGTGAACACGCAGTTCACCCGGCGCGAGGAGCCGATCACCTTGCCCCAGCCGCCCGCCACGTTGCAGGTCAGATCGCCGATCTTGATCCCGCTCTCACGAGCGGCGGCGGGGCCCTGAAGGGCGAGCGTGGCGCCGAGCGCGGCCAGCAGGCCGAAAGCCGTCTTACCCATGGTGGAAATCCTTTAGCGCCGCCCGTCCAGGCTGCTCAAAGGCTTCCACAAGCGTAGCGGTTCCGTCCTGGTGGCCTGCCGCCCGTTTCAGCCGGTGTGGGTCTCGACCGTATGGGTGTGGGTGACCCGGCGCACGAGGTGGTGATGATGATGACGCCGATGGCGGAGCAGGGCGCCGCGGCGGGCGTCGCGGCCGGTCCGGCGGGCTGCGGCGACGGTGTGGTGGTACTGGTCGCTCACGCCCTTGCCCGTGCCGTTCACCACCTGCTTGGCGTCGCGCCCGATGGCGTGGACGGCGTCCGGAACGACGGTGGCGGGCGTAGCCTGGGCCGCGGCGGCGGTTAGCGCCAGCAGGGCTCCAGCCAAGGCGATGACGTGCAGTTTCATGACGGCCCAACCCTCTTCCGCGCGCGCCCAGCCGGCGACGCGGCGGTTATCTAACCGCGCCGGCCACAGCCCGCCAGTCGGGGAAGACCTGATTATCTGTAAGGTGTAGAGGGCAGCACCGCAGGCCGTTGGGTCCGGGAGGACGGCCGCCGGGATCATCCGACCTCGGTCAGCACGCCCTCCAGGCCCTGCTCGCGGACCTTGCGATAGAGGGTGGAGCGGCCGATGCCGAGGCGTCGCGCGACCTCGGTCATGTGGCCTGCGTAGATCTCGATGGCGAGCTGGATCAGGTCGCGTTCCACCTCCTCCAGCGACCGCACGTGGCCCTTCTCGTCCAGCACGCTGACCGGCCCCGCGGCGGCCTCGAGTTCGCCGGGCTCAACGCCTGCCGGCGATCCGCCGTCGGCGGCGGCGACCGGCGGCATGGACAGGCCGGAGATGGAGGGGAAGTCGTGCGGCTGCAGGTGGGGGTCGTCGCTGAGCACGATGGCCCGATAGACCGCGTTCTCCAGCTGGCGGACGTTGCCCGGCCAGTCGAAGGCGGTGAGCATGGCGAGCGTTGTGGGCGAGGCGCCGGCCACGCGCTTGCCCTCCTCTACGTTGAAGCGGCGCACGAACGCCTCGACCAGAGCCGGCACGTCCTCGCGGCGCTCCCTCAGGGCGGGCGCCTCGATCGGATAGACGTTCAGCCGGTAGAACAGGTCCTCGCGGAAGCGGCCGGCGGCGACCTGGCGGGCGAGGTCGCGGTTGGTGGCCGAGACGATGCGAACGTCGACCTTGATCGGACGCTTGGCCCCGACGGGGTCGATTTCGCCTTCCTGCAGGGCGCGCAGCAGCTTGACCTGCATGTCCAGCGGCAGTTCGCCGACCTCGTCGAGGAAGAGCGTGCCGCCGGCAGCTTCCAGGAACTTGCCGGAATGTTTGTCGTGGGCGCCGGTGAACGCGCCCTTCTCGTGGCCGAACAGGATGGACTCCACGAGGTTTTCGGGGATAGCCCCGCAGTTCACCGCCACGAAGGGCTTGCCGGCGCGCTCGCTCTCGCCGTGCACGGCGCGGGCGATCAGCTCCTTGCCCACGCCGCTCTCGCCCAGGATCAGCACAGGGATGGAGGATCGCGCGGCGCGGCGGCCGAGCGCCTTGACCTGGGCCATGGCGGGAGAGCCGCCGACCAGGTCGTCGAAGCGGGTGCGCCCGCCCACCCGCTTGGACAGCCGGTCGACCTCTGCGGTGAGCTGGCCCATCTGCAGCACGTTGCGGATGGAGACGATGATCCGCTCCGGGCTCGCGGGCTTGATGAAGAAGTCCTGGGCTCCGGCCTGCATGGCCTGCACCACCGTGTCGACGCCGCCGGTGGCGGTCAGCACGATGACCGGAGCGGTGAAGCCCTGGGCGCGCAGGCTTTTCAGCACCTCCAGCCCCGGCGTGTGGGGCATGACCAAGTCCAGGATCACCACGTCGGGCTTCAGTCCGGTGGCGATGCGGTCCAGCGCGGCGTCGCCGCCGTCGGCCTGGGCCACCGCGAAGCCTTCCCGCTCCAGCACCGCCCCGATCAGGCGACGCTGGGTCGGGTCGTCGTCCACGATCAGCACCGTCTTGGCCATGCGGGTCCCCGTCGCCGCAGCCCTCGCCGCGCGTCCGGTCCTTTATGGCGCAGGGCCGTGAAGATGCGGTTTAAGCCGCAGCCTCCGGATCGACCGTGGGCGCCAGCGAGCGGCGGAAGAAGACCGCGAAGAGCGTGATGAGCACCCCGCCCAGCGCGACCAGCGCCGCGTGGAGGGTCCAGAAGGCCGCCCCGCCCATCTTGTCCAGCAGTCCGCCGAGCCAGCCCACCCCCATGTTGGCCAGGAAGAACATCAGGTAGTAGACGCCGATCATCAGCCCGCTCACAGCCTTCGGCGCCGCGCGCGAGTAGAGCGCCAGCCCGACCGGGAAGAGGTTGGCGACACCGATGTCGTTCACGATGTGGAACCCGAGCCCCCAGGCGAGGCCCACCTTGTGATGCGTCGTCGCCTCCTGGGCGCTCGCTGCGGCCAGCAGAAGCGGGGCTCCAGCGGCGATGAAGGCTCCAATGGCCAGCTTGACGATCTCGTCCGGCTCGCGCCGCACGGTGGCCCACCAGCGCCAGAAGGCCATGGCTCCGACCAGCATGGCGGTGGACACGATGGCGTCCAGCGACACGAGCCAGGTCACCGGCAGGCTCTGGCCGAAGAAGACCAGGCTGTAGTTGGCGTCGCCCCAGACCAGATAGGCGTTGAAGATCTCCATGTTGCCGACGATGGCCAGGGCCATGGGAACGAGCAGGGCGACCAGCAGGACCACGGTCAGTCCCTCGCCGGGCGCCAGCTTCGCCCTTGCGGGCTTCGGCCCCTTCGCGCGCCGCCCCGGGTCCGCCGGCAGCCAGCGGCGTCCGGAGAGATAGACGGCCAGCCCCAGCAGCATGCCTACGCCCGCCGCGCCGAAGCCCCAGTGCCAGGCCACCTTCTGCCCCAAGGTGCCGCAGACCAGCGGCGAGATGATCACCGCGATGTTGATGCCGATGTAATAGACCTGGAAGGCGTCGGCCCGGCGCAGGTCGCCCGGCGCATAAAGCTCGCCCACCTGGGTGGCGATATTGCCCTTGAAGCAGCCGACGCCGACCAGCAGGCAGGCCAGGGCCAGCAGGAAGGAGCCCTCGAACGCCATCAGGAAATGTCCCAGCGCCATGACCAGCGCGCCTATGACGATGGTGCGCGTGCGCCCGAGCACCCGGTCCGCCAGCCATCCGCCGGCCAGGGGCGTCAGATAGACCCCGCCCGC
>CAXTEX010000048.1:14391-16220 GCA_964243445.1 uncultured Caulobacteraceae bacterium
TAGAGTCCGAAGATCACCGAGGCCAGGGCCGCCGTAGAGAGGTGGCCGTAGACGTGCTCAAGGCCGCGGCGGAAGGCGGCGAAGGCGGCGACATGCTCCACATGGCCGGGGAGCAGCAGCTGCTGGCCCATGTAGAGCACCAGCAGGGCCTGCATGCCATAGTAGGAGAACCGCTCCCAGGCCTCGGCGAAGACGAGGAAGCCCAGGCCGAGCGGATGACCCAGGAAGGTCCTGACCTTGGGGGCTCCCACAACCGCCGCTTCGGACGCCAGCACCATCAGAGACTCCAACTGTTACTTACGCTTACGAGCGGGCTTCCCTATACGACAGGGCTAATCCATGTTACCATTAAAAGGCCTTAATGATGCGGCTATGCGCCGCCTTGAGGGTCGGTTGCATCACGCCCCAAGCGCCTCGAACCAGCGGCCCAGCAGCTCCGCCTCGGCCGCCATTCGGTGGGTTCGTTCAGCCGCCTCGGCATCGACGCCCCAGCGCTGTTCCTGGAAGGCCTCGTCCAGGCGGGACAAGGCGAAAGCTCGCGCTGCGTCCAGGCGCCCGCGCTGCAGGGCGAAGGCCAGGATCGCCGAGCCGAACAGGGGCGCGGCCGCCGCCACCCCCGTCCGAGCCTGGGCGTCCAGCGCCTCCATGAGCGCGCGCACCTTGGCCAGCGCCTCGGCAGGTTGAAGCTTTGTCGTGACGCCCGAGACCTGCTGAAGCGTGACGCCCAGCTCGTCTCGCGCCCAGTCCAGCAGCGGCGTCCAGCCCTCCCGCTCGGCGTTCACCAGCGCCTGGGGCGATGCGGCGACATGGCAGAGCACATCCGCGCCGGCGTAGCGCACGACCGCCTCCACCATCTCAGCGGCCATGTCCGCCGTCTGGTCGATCGAGGCTGAGGCCAGACGGTGGGCTGTCATGGCCGAGAGATCGATCGTCTCGCCCTGGGCGGCCCACTCTTCGGCCACCAGGCGGGCGAGCGCCATCGTGGGCAGGACCAGCGCCGCCCCGGTCGGCGTCTTCACCGGCCGGCCGTCCAGCCGGACATCGAAACCGTCGTCGCACGGGGCGGCGAGGGCGTCTTTGTAGAAACGGCGGGGCAGGAAGGCGGATGTCGGGTTGGGTCGCCGCATTCATGCTCAGGTCAGCTGCCAGGGTCCAACAGGCATGTAGCCGCCGCGAGCAGCCTAGGCGATGGGCACGCCATGACCTTCCGCTCCGATCCCAGTCTGCAGGCCGCCATCGCGGTCACCCGCTTCGGCCTGGGCGCACGCCCGGGCGAGCTCGAAATCGCGCGCGCCGATCCGCAGGGCTGGCTGGTCGCCCAGATCCGTCCGTCGGGCGCCGACGTTCCGCTCGCGCCCGACGGTGCGCCCCTGCCGAGCGCCCAGGACCGCTGGCAGGCGCTGCAGGCCTCGCGTGCGGCGGAGAAGGCCGCCGGCGCCGAGCCCGACGCCCGCAAGGCGGCCATGCAGCCCCTGCGCGACGGCGTCGACGGCGAGGTGCTGGCCCGCGCCGCCCTCGGCGCGGCCACCGACGCGCCGTTCCGCGAGCGCTGGGCGCTGTTCTGGGCGAACCACTTCAGCGTCTCCACGGTGAAGGGAGACGAGCTGAACGCCACCGCTGCCGCCTTCGAACGCGAGGCGATCCGCCCGCAGGTTTTCGGCCGCTTCGAGGACCTGCTGGTCGCCTCGTCCCGCCATCCCGCCATGCTGATGTATCTGGACCAGCAGAACTCGGTCGGCCCGAACAGCCCGGCGGGCCTGAAGCGCGCCCTGGCTGGTCATCCCACGGGGCTGAACGAGAACCTCGGCCGCGAGATCATGGAGCTGCAT
>CAXTEX010000049.1:0-15768 GCA_964243445.1 uncultured Caulobacteraceae bacterium
AGACGCAGCCGCGCTCCAGCACCGCGCCGCCGGTCAGGTCCAGCCGGTGCATGGCCACGTCATCCATCCGCTCGGCCACGGTGCGCCCGCGCCCCGGCAGGAAGGACGCCCGCACCCGCCACGCCGCCTCGCCCAACCGCAGGTCCAGGCTCGCCGGCTGCAGCTGGTCGAAGGCGTACGGCGCATCGGCGCGGACCGCGTCGGCGTGCATCAGCGCCTCGATGGCCTGGTAGGGCAGGATGCCGGCGGGATCGGTCAATGCTTGACGGCCTGGAGACGGGCGGGCGCGGACACTCGCCAACGTCGCCCGCCTTGGCAAGCGCGACGCGTCTTCCCGCCCGCCCGGAACCGCGATTGCGCGGGCCTGCGTTTCGCAGCCCTTGACCTCGCCCGCCGTTCCCCTCCATGCGCAAGGGCTGAGAGGACGGCATGGCGAAGACCGGCGACAGCGAGGACCCCCACGACTGGGCTCCGGCCACCCGGCTGGTGCGCGGCGGACTGGCGCGCAGCCCTTATGGCGAGATCGCCGAGCCGATCTATCTGACCCAGAGCTTCGCCTATGACAGCGCGGAGGCCGCAGACCGCCGCTTCTCCGGGGAAGACCCGGGCTTCATCTACGCCCGCTACGGCAATCCCACCGTCAAGATGTTCGAGGACCGGCTGGCGTTGCTCGAAGGCACGACCGGCTGCCGCGCCACGGCGTCCGGCATGGCCGCGGTGACCACGGCGCTGACGGGCTTGCTGCGCGCCGGCGACCATCTGGTGGCCAGCCGCGCCCTGTTCGGCTCCTGCCGCTGGATCATCACCCAGATGCTGCCCCGCTTCGGGGTGGAGACCACGGTGGTGGACGGCACGGACCTGCAGGCCTGGCGCGCGGCCATGCGGCCCAACACTCGCGCCGTGTTTCTGGAGAGCCCGGCCAACCCGCTGCTGGAGATCATCGACATCGCCGCAGTGGCTGAGATCGCCCACGCCGCGGGCGCCAAGCTGGTGGTCGACAACGCCTTCGCCAGCCCGATCCTTCAGGCGCCGCTGACCTTGGGCGCCGACATCGTCATCTATTCCGCCACCAAGCATATCGACGGCCAGGGCCGGGTGCTCGGCGGCGCGATCCTCGGCGACGACGCCGCCCTGGACGACGCTTACAAGGACCTGATCCGCCACACCGGCCCGGCGCTGTCGCCGTTCAGCGCGTGGGTGTTGCTGAAGGGCATGGAGACGCTGGAGCTGCGGGTCATGCGCCAGAGCGCCACCGCCGCCGTCCTCGCCGACGAGATCGCCGACCACGCAGCCGTGCGTCGGGTGCTCTATCCCGGACGCGCCGACCATCCCCAGGCCGAGATCGCGCGTCGCCAGATGAAGGCGGGCGGCACCATCCTGGCCTTCGATCTCGGGTCGCGGGCGGGGGCCTTCGGCTTTCTCAACGCGCTGCAGATCGTGGACATCTCCAACAACCTCGCCGACGCCAAGTCGCTGGCGGTGCATCCCTCCACCACCACCCATCGCTCGACGCCTGAGGCCGACCGGCTGGCGATCGGGCTGACCGAGGGCCATGTGCGCCTGTCGGTGGGCCTGGAAGACCCGATCGACCTGCGTCGCGACGTGATGCGGGCGTTGGACGCGGCGAGGGTTGCGGCATGACGGCGACGGCCTACGAGGCGCAGACCCGCGGCGTGGTGGTGCGCGTGCGACCCGAATACCTGCCGGACCAGTCCGAGCCGGACGAGCGGCGCTGGGTCTGGGCCTACCACATCGAGGTGGAGAACCGGGGCGTCGCCACCGTCCAGCTGCTCGCCCGCCGCTGGCTGATCACCGACGCCACCGGGCGCACGGAGGAGGTGAAGGGCCTGGGCGTGGTCGGCGAGCAGCCGGTGCTGAACCCGGGCGAGGTGTTCCGCTACACCAGCGGCTGCCCCCTGCCCACGCCCTCGGGGGTCATGGCCGGCAGCTACCGCATGGTCGCCAACGAGGACGGCCAGTTCGACGCCGAGATCCCCGCCTTCTCCCTGGACCTGCCGGGAACCCGGCGCACGGTGAACTGAGCGGCCAGCGCGGTCCTAGACGAGATGGGCAGGCTCTAGCCGGCAGGCGGTGTTCGCGTCGGTCTCCACCTGCAAGGTGGCGTGGCCGATGCGGAAGCGGTGCTGCAGCCCGTCGCAGATGGCGTTCAGCGCGGCGTCGCCCGGATGGCCTCGCGGCATCAGCAGGTGGCAGGTCAGGGCGGTCTCGGTGGTCGACATGGCCCAGATGTGCAGGTCGTGCAGCTCGGCCACGCCGTCCTGGCCCAGCAGGTGGGCGCGCACCTCCGCCGGCTCGATCCAGGCCGGGACCGCGGCCAGCGCCATGTTCAGCGACTCGCGCAGCAGGCTCCAGGTCCCAAGCACGATCAGGGCTGAGATGGCCAGGCTGACCACGGGGTCCAGCCAGCTCCAGCCGGTCACGAGCATCGCGCCTCCCGCCACCACCACGCCCGCCGCCACGATGGCGTCAGACAGCATGTGGGTGAAGGCGCCGCGCACGTTCAGATCGCCCTTGCGGCCGGAGGCGAACAGCCCCGCGGTCAGGCCGTTCACAGCAATCCCCGCCGCCGCCACCTCCATGACCAGGAAGCCCGCCGCCTGTTGCGGCTCGAAGATGCGCCGGATCGCCTCCGCCGCTACGGCTCCGGTGACTACCAGCAGCACCACCGCGTTGAACAGCGCCGCCAGCACCGAGGTGGAGCCCAGGCCGTAGGAGAAGCGCGCGCTGGGCCGGCGCTGCGACAGCACCGCCGCGCCCCAGGCCGCCAGCAGCCCCAGCACGTCGCTGAGGTTGTGGCCGGCGTCGGCGAGCAGGGCCATGGAGTGGCCGAGCACGCCGTAGACCGCCTCCGCCACCACGAAGCCCGCGTTCAACAGGGCGCCCAAAGCGAAGGCCATGCCGAACCGGGCGGGCGCATGATGATGGTGCGCGTGGCCGGAGAGCAGTCCGTGGCTGTGGCCATGCTCGTGATGGTGATGGTGATGGTGATCGTGGCCGTGGTCGTGGCCCGGCCGGCCCGCTGATGTCGCCTGCGCGGCGCCGTGCGAGGGAGGATCGCCTGCGGGGTTTGGGGACTCGACCATGACGGACCCTGACCTGGGAGCCGCCCGCTTAGCAGGAAGCGGCGTGGGGTGACAGGCGGGGTCCAGCTGGGCTATGCAACCGTCGCGCCGCGGGCATGATGTAGTGGTAGCCTGGCAGCTTCCCAAGCTGCTCGTGCGGGTTCGATTCCCGCTGCCCGCTCCAGCAGCTTCAGGCGTGTCACCCGTTCTCGGCCCGGAAGGACGGTTGATCCCCTGCTTTGACGGCGCATGCGCCTGGCGGAAGAGCCGCTGCAGTGGGTTTCCCACAAACGAGCATCACCGGCGACACAGGCGGCCTGTCGGGCCACAAGGCATGCTCAAGAGGGCTCGGTCTGGCAAGACGGCGCGGGATCAGCGGAAGGCGAGGTCAAGTGCACACGAGCCTGTTCATGGTCTTGTGCTGGCGTCGATGTCCGACAGGGCTCCCGACGTGATGGTGAGACCATGGTCAGCGATGGAACATACGTCCCGTGGCGACGCTTAGGTCATCGAACACATGCACGCTTCCCAGGACTCCACCATGACTTCAAAGCTCTTCGCTGCAACCGCCCTAGTATTGGCTTTCGCCGCTCCCGCGCTGGCCCAGTCGCCCCGCCTGGATCCGACCGCTTCGGCTTCCGCCTCCACGGGCGTGATGACGGCTGAGCAGGTCGGCGCGTCGCCGCTGACCGGCACGTCCACGACCGACTACGTCGCTCAGGCCGCCGCTTCGGACAGGTATGAGATCGAGGCTGGCCGCATCGCCGAGCACAAGGCCAAGCGCAAGGACATCCGCCAGTTCGCCTCCAGCATGATCAAGGATCACGGCAAGCTGTCCGGCAGCCTCGACGGGGCTTTGGACAACACCCAACGCAAGATCGCCAAGCCCTCGGATCAGCTGTCTTCGGACAAGCAGGCGATGATCGACCAGTTGAACAACACGCCCCGCGGGTCCGCCTTCGACAACCTCTATCTGACTCAGCAGCTTCAGGCGCACCAGCAGACCTGGGCGCTGCAGAAGGGTTACGCCATCGACGGGGACGACGCCGCCCTGCGCCAAGTCGCCTCCGCCGCTGTTCCGACCATCGAGACGCATCTGTCGATGATCAAGTCCCTGCAAGCCGCCCAGTGACGCGACGACCGTAGCGGGCCTGCGAGGCGGGAGGCGTCGACGCCTCCCGCCTCGCATCGATCATACGGCGGGCGAGATCAGCGGCCGGCCTTCGAAGTGGGCCGTCAGGTTGGCCATTACGCACTGCGCCATGGCGGCGCGGCATTCGTGGGTGGCGCTGCCGCCGTGAGGGCTCAGCACCAGCGTCTCCAACCGCAGCAGTTCGGCCGCCACCTGCGGCTCCCCGACGAAGACGTCCAGGGCGGCGGCGCCAAGCCGACCTTCCATAAGGGCTGCGGCTAGCGCCGGTTCGTCCACGAGGCTGCCCCGGGCCACATTGACCAGCACGCCTTGCGGCCCAAGCGCGTCCAGCACCTCGGCGCCCACGACGCCCAGGGTGTCCGCTCCGCCGGGCGCCGTGACGAACAGGGCTTCGCACGCCTGGGCCAACTCCAGCAGCGTGGCCGCGTAACGATAAGGCGCGCCTTCGACCGGGCGTCGGCTGGTGTACAGGATCTCCGAGGCGAAGGGCTCCAAACGGCGCGCGACGGCGCGACCGATGCGGCCGAGACCGAAGACGCCGAGCCGACGCCCGCTGGCGCGACGGGTCAGCGGATGCAAGCCCGTCTGGGACCACAGGCCCTCGCGCACGAACCGGTCGCCCGCCGGGATGCGCCGGGCGGCGGCGAGCCAAAGCCCTACAGCAAGATCGGCCACGTCCTCGGTCAGGACCGGCGTGGTCGTCACAGCGATGCTGCGGGCGCGCAGTGGCTCCAGGGGCAGGGCGTCCAGCCCGACGCCGAACACCGCCACGATCTCCAGACGTCGTAGATGGACGAGCTCCTCGGCGCTCAGTCCGTGGGAGCCGGAGACGACCGCTCCCCGCACTTCGCCGCCCAGGCTCGAGAGGAGGTCGGCGCGGTCGGGCGAGGGGTAGGCGCGGCGCACGTCGAAGGCGGCGTCCAGCATGGACTCCAGGGCGGGAAGAACCGGCGCGGCGAGGAGAACGGCGGGCTTGGACAGGTTCAAGGCAATCTCGACATCAAGGCGATGGGAGCATCGGGCGACGGGACGCATCAAGGCGTCGTCCGGCGCGCGCCGCCGGACAGCTAGTCTCTTGACGGCCGTTTGAGCAAGGCTGCCGTCCCGCTCCGGCTCCGCTGCGAGCTACACCGGGCGTTAACCACCATCTTGCTCTCCTGCGGGGGTCTGGAGATCAAGCGATGCCGCTGCCAGGAACGCCGATGCAGTTCGACCGCAAGGAGCTGCAACTCATCCGAAGTCTGGAGAGGCTGCATACGGCCTTCAGCAGTCAAGACATGATCAAGTGCGTAGAGGAATGCCTGGACGAGGCGACGAACCACATGATCAGACGCGCCCAATCCTCGTCGACCTACGACGCCTAGCTTCCTTGCCGCCGTGAGGTCGCGTCTTCAGCCTGGCTGGTCTCTCGCCGGGCAGGCGGGATGCCGACATCGCCTGCACCCGCGCGTTCGGGGTTGGCGACGCCTTGGCTCTTGAACCCGATCCGGACCGGGGTCACGATGGCCTCAACAAGAAGACGCGTCTGAACGACGTCTAAGGGGAGGTCTGGTCGATGAGATGGAGCTTGGGCGCCCTGGCGGCGCTGTGGACGATCGCGACGCCCCTGGCGGGTCGCGCCCAGGGCGCCCCGCCGCCGTCCGGCGCCGCGGAGATCGCCGCCGCAGCAGCCGCCCCTGCCGTGGACTATGGCGATCCGGCCCGCTGGCTGTGCCGTCCCGGTCGCCAGGACGCCTGCACCGTGAACCTGGACGCGACGGTGGTGGAGGCCAGCGGCGCCACGCACATAGAGCGCTACCACCCCGCGGCGAACCCTAGCATCGACTGTTTCTACGTCTATCCGACCGTCTCCACCGACCCGGGCCCGAATGCGACCCTGGCGATCGAGCCCCAGGAGAGGGAGGTGGCGAGACAGCAGTTCGCCCGCTTCGGGTCGCGCTGTCGGCTCTATGCGCCGATCTACCGTCAGGTGACGCTCACAGCGCTTCGCGCCGTGATGACCGGCCACCCCATCGGCGGCGACCGCGTGCTCGCCTATCGCGATGTCGCCGAGGCCTGGCGCTGGTATCTCCAGCACGACAACAACGGACGCGGCGTCGTCCTGATCGGACACAGCCAGGGTTCGGGACTGCTCACCCAGCTGATCAAGCGCGAGATCGACGGCAAGCCGTCGCAGCGCCTGCTGGTCTCCGCAATCCTCGGCGGGACCAACCTGCCGGTCCCGGCCGGCGCGCGGGTCGGCGGCGTGTTCAAGTCCGTACCGACCTGCAGCGAGGCCGGCCAGACCGGCTGCGTCATCGCCTTCGCCTCCTTCCGCGCCGACAGCCCGCCGCCCGCCGACAGCCGCTTCGGCCGGAGCGCCGAGCCCGGCACGGTCTCCGCCTGCGTCAATCCCGCAGCGCTCGGCGGCGGTTCGGCGCCGCTCAGGGCCTATCTGTCGAGCGGGTCGGAGGCGATCGTCTCCTCCGCCCGCGCGCCTGAGCCATGGACGACGCCGCCGACGCCGATCAGCACGCCGTTCGTCGAGGTCCCGGGCCTGCTCAGCGCCAAATGCGTGTTCGGCGACGACGACTATCTCGCCATCACCCTGCATCCCGATGCGGCCGGGCGCCGCACGAACACCATCGTGGGCGACGTGGTGGTGGGCGACCACGTGCTGAAGGACTGGGGCCTGCACCTGATCGACATGAACCTGACCATGGGCGATCTGATCGACGTCGTCGGCGGGCAGACTACCGCCTATCTGGCCAAGGAGCGCTAACCGGCTTCCCCTCTTTGGGGCTCGCCGCCTTGGACCCGATCCTGCGCCTGCGCGTAGAAGGCGGGCGTCATCGGTGGAGACCTCATGCAGCGGCGGCTTGGCCCGGCGATGGCCGTCACCTGCGGCATCGCCGTCGCGACGATCTACTTCATCCAGCCGCTGCTCGGCGCGGTGGAGCACGCCTTCCCCGCATCGCCGTGGGCGGGCTTCATCCCCACCCTGACCCAGCTGGGCTATGCGGCCGGCCTCTTCGCCCTCGTGCCGCTGGGCGACATCGTCGACAGGCGTCGCCTGATCCTCGTCCAACTCGTCGGGCTGAGCCTTGCACTCCTCGCCGCCGCGGTCGCGCGCACGGCCGCCCTCCTCGGCCTCGCGTCCCTGGCCGTGGGGCTGTTCGCCGCCGTCGCCCAGCAGGTCGTGCCCCTGGCCGCCACCCTCTCGACGCCGGAGCGACGCGGCGCCGCCGTCGGCGAGGTAATGACGGGTCTGCTCTGCGGCATCCTGTTCAGCCGCACGGCGGCGGGGCTCGTCGGCGTGCACCTGGGCTGGCGTGCGATCTTCGTGATGAGCGCGCCGGTCGTCCTGGCGACGGCCGGTTGGATCGCCATCGTGCTTCCGCCCCAGCCGCCGACCTCGAGGCTCGCATATGGCCAGCTCCTGGCCTCGCTGGCGGAGCTCTGGCGCGAAGAGCCTCGGCTGCGCCGCTCCGCCCTGACCCAGGCCGCCCTGTTCGCCGCCTTTAGCGCCTTCTGGACCGTGCTCGCGCTACGCCTCGCCTTGCCCGATCTCCACCTTGGAGCCGATGCGGCGGGGCTGTTCGGGCTCGTGGGCGCCGTCGGGGTGCTGGCGGCCCGACCCGTCGGGCGGTGGGCGGACAGGCGAGGTCCTCAGACCGTGCTGGTCGCGGCGGCGGCCCTGGTCTTCCTCGCCTGGCTGATCTTCGCCGGCTGGCGGAGCCTTGCGGGCTTGGCGGTCGGCGTGATCGTCCTGGACCTCGGGGTGCAGAGCGCCCTGGTGAGCAATCAGCACGTCATCTACGGCCTGCGCCCGGATGCGAGGAGCCGGGTCAACACCGTCTTCATGGGCGGCGTCTTCCTGGGCGGCGCGGCGGGCTCGGCCTTGGCCGCCGTGGCTTGGCGCCTTGGAGGTTGGACGGCGGTCAGCGGCCTTGGCCTCGCCGCTGCGGCGCTCGCGTGCGGCGTCCAGGCCTTTGCTCGGCCGCGGGTCAGGCCCCCGACGGCCTCGACCGCGCGGCCAGGCGTCTAGCGGGCTTGCGGCGAGCTGTAGTCCATCGCCCGGAGGTCTTCCATGAGGCCGGGGCCCTTCGGTTTCCAGCCGAGCTGTTCGCGCGTCCAGGCGCTCGAAGCCGGCATGTCTATGCCCGCAAAAGGTCCGAGCCAGCCGAAGTGCTCCGTCGCCTCGCCGGCCGAAAGGGACTTCACGGGCACGCCGAGCCCCTCGCCAAGCGCCTCGGCGATCTGGCGCACCGAGACGCCCTCCTCGGCGACCGCGTGCCAGCGCGCGCCGGTCCTGTGCTGTTCCAGCGCCAGTCGGTAGAGCCGCGCGACATCGCTCACATGCGCCGCCGGCCATCGATTGGCGCCGTCGCCGACATAGGCCGACAAGCCCTTGGCCCGGGCGATCTCGACCGCCGGCGAGATCAGCCCCTGCTTCACCGGGTCATGCACCTGCGGCAGGCGCACGACCGCGATCGACACGCCCCGTCCGGCCATGTCCTCGCCGGCGAGCTCGGACGCCCGGCGCGGGTTGGGATTGTCGCGGTCGAACACGTCCTCGGTGGCCAGTTCGCCGGGCCCGGGGCTGCCGATGCCTGTACCGGAGGTGATGATGAGCGGTCGATTCGAACCGGCGAGCGCCGCGCCCATGGCCTCGATCACCCGTCGATCCTTCTCGCAGTTCTCCAGGAAGTGCGAGAAGTCGTGGTCGAAGGCGGTGTGGATCACCGCGTCGGCCTGCGCCGCCCCTCGACCAAGGCTGTCCGGGTCCTCAAGCGTGCCGCGATGCACCTGCGCACCCGCCTGCTCAAGCTGACGGGCGCCTCTGTCGGAGCGGGTGAGGCCGAGCACCTCGTGGCCGGCCTCGATCAGTTCAGCCACGATCTGGGAGCCGATGAAGCCGGTCGCGCCGGTGAGGAACACGCGCATGCAAGTCTCCGTAAAGGTTCGTTGCCGGTATCGGACCAAGCCCTGTAGTGTTAAAGTAGTGACCGCATCAGGGTATGACCGCCAACAGGATCGCTATGGCCGTTGAGCTAGCCAATGGACTTGGCGCCTATCTGCGCGACCGTCGCACGCGGCTCGATCCCGTCGCCTTCGGCTTTTCACAGGGTCGCCGCCGCACGCCTGGACTGCGCCGCGAGGAGGTCGCCCAACGCGCCAGCATCAGCCCAACCTGGTACACCTGGCTGGAGCAGGGGCGAGGCGGCGCGCCGTCCGCCGACGTTTTGAACCGCATAGCCGCGGGGCTGATGCTGACGGAGCCGGAGCGCGAGCACCTGTTCATGCTGGGACTCGGCCGCCCGCCCGAGGTCCGCTACAGGCCCGCCCAGG
Organism: uncultured Caulobacteraceae bacterium; assembly: GCA_964243445.1. Lineage (GTDB taxonomy): Bacteria > Pseudomonadota > Alphaproteobacteria > Caulobacterales > Caulobacteraceae > CAHJWH01. The sequence continues at coordinate 9,568 of CAXTEX010000049.1, forward strand.
GCGTGAGCCCCCGCCTGCAGCGGGTGCTGGATGGGCTGGAGGTGAGCCCTGCGATCATCAAGACCGCCACCTGGGACGTGGTGGCCTGGAACCGCGCGGCGGCGGCGCTGCTGACCGACTACGCCAAGCTGCCGCGCGAAGGGCGCAACATCTTGCGGCTCATGTTCGCGGACGCGCGCGTGAAGGCGGCGCAGGAGGACTGGCTGGGCGTCGCGCGGTTCGTGGTCGGCGCCTTTCGCGCGGACGCCGCCCGCGCGGGTGCGGGCGCAGACATCACAGACCTGGTCGAAGAGCTCTCCAGGACAAGCCCCGAGTTCGACCGGCTGTGGCGCAGCAACGAGGTGGCCGCCCATGGCGAGGGGCTGAAACGCCTCCACCATGCGGAGCTTGGCCTGCTCGAGCTGGAGTTCTCCGCCTTCGCCGTCGACGGCCGACCCGAGCTCGGCATGATCGTCTACAATCCCGCGACCGACGACACCGCGGCGCGCATCCGCCAATACCTTGGACGGCAAGGCTGAATTTAGAGCAGCGGCCCGTCGGCCCGTCTTCAGCAGGGATGGCGTTCAGGCTTTGGGGTCCTGTGGCGCTTGACCAGCCTGAGTTTCGGCATGAGCGTGTCCCATGGTGATGGAAGGAAGACGTTCGTTGCGCCTGGTCATGCTCGCCGCCGCCGTCGCGGCGCTGCTCCCCTCGTTCACCGCCGCCGCCCCGCCGGGCGACCGTACGCAGGCCCTGCTCGGCGAACTCTCCGACGCCGCCGGACCGCCGGGGTTCGAGGAGGACGTGCGCCGGATCATGGTGCGCGAGATGAAGCCCTACGGCCGCATCAGCTACGACGGCCTGGGATCGGTTATCGCCCAGAACGGCGCGGCCGGCCCGCGCATCATGCTGGACGCCCACATGGACGAACTCGGCGGCGTGGTGCGGCGCGTCGCCAAGGACGGCTTCCTGTCCATGCAGATGCTGGGCGGCTGGCTGGACCAGGCCCTGCCGGACCAGCGATGGGTCATCATAGGGGCCAAGGGACCCGTCGTGGCGGTCACCGGTATCCGCGACATCCATTACACCCCCGCCGAGGAACGCACCAAGGTGATCCCGCGGGACCAGATCTTCCTCGATGTCGGCGCGAAGTCCGAGGCGGATGCGGCCCGGCTGGGTCTGGAGCCCGGCGATCCCGTCGTCCCCTTGTCGCCCTTTGCGGAGCTCAACGGAACCGGCGACTATGTCGGCAAGGCCTTCGACGACCGCGTCGGCTGCGCGGTCCTGGTGGAGGCGCTGCGCCGTTTGGCGGGCTCCGGCCATCCCAACCAGCTCTTCGTCGCGGCGACGGTCCAGGAAGAGGTCGGCCTCAGGGGCGCGCAGGCCGCCGCGGCCCTGATCCATCCTGACGTGGCCGTCTCCATCGAGGGCGGGGTGACGGGCGATGCGCCCGGCGGCCACCCGGAGGAGAGCCAGGTGCGGCTGGGCGGCGGACCGGGCCTGTTCCTCTACGACTCCAGCGAACTTCCGAACCGGCGTTTCGTGGCCTTGACGAAGGAGACGGCGAAAGCCATCGGCGTCCCCCTGCAGTTCGATGTGGCGCAAGGCTATGGCGACGACTCCGCCGAGATCCAGCGGGCGAACGGCGGCGCGCCCACCGTGAACCTCGTCGTGCCTGTCCGTTACACCCACGCTCACAACGGGGTCATGAACAGGGCCGACTTCGATCGGCTGGTGGACCTCACCGTCGCCCTGATCCGGCGGCTCGACGCCTCGGCTGTGACCCGCCTGCGGGATTTCACGCCCGACCCCTAGGCGCCATGCGCTTAAGCGACCGCAAGCTCTGGCCGGGTGCTCCATGGCTCACGCCTTGTGGCGGCGTCACGCGCTCGCCACAGGCGTTTGATGATCACGGGCGGCCGCTCTAAGGGAGGTGCGGCATGAGAGCCGTCGTCCTGCTCAGTTTGGTGAGCCTGTCTGCATCGGCGGCCCCGCCGCCCGCACCCGCTCCGCCGCGGGCGACGCCGGAACCGGAATGGTCCGTGGTCGATCCCGTGGTGGTGACCGCGCCCAGCCCGCGTCTGTGGAAGCTGGTGCGGGGCGGCTCCACCGTATGGGTGCTCGGCGAGATCGAACCCATGCCCAAGGGCTTGGTGTGGAACAGCGCCCCGCTTGCTCGCGTCATCCAGGGCGCAGACCGCGTCCTGTTCCCGCCCGAGGCGGGCGCAGGCGTTTTCGAGGCGCTGCGCGCGCTGGCGCGCTCGCGCCTGCCGAACGGCGCCACCCTGGACACGACGCTCCCGCCCGATCTGGACGCGCGCTACAAGGCCGCACTGGCCAGGCTGGGCCGCGATCCGAACAAGCCCCGCCGGGACAAGCCGGCCTGGGCGGCGCTGTTCCTGGAGCTGGACTTCATCGGCTCCAAGCCGGTGGCGATCTCGGAGCCGTTCAAGACCATCAGTCGGATCGCCCGGGACAAGCACGTCAGAGTGCAAAGGATCGCGTCCTACAAGGGCGCGGGCGCCCTGGACGAGATCGTCAGCCTGCCGGAAGCGGAGAGCGAGGCCGCCCTCGCCGACGCCGTGACCGGGGTGAACTACGGGCTGGACCATGTGGCGGCGGCCGGCCATGCCTGGGCCGTGGGAGACCTCCGAACGGTCCGCGCCAATCTAAGCCCCGCCGAGACGCCCCTGATCGTCTTCCTCCACACGCCGACAGGCCGGCGGCTGGGCGCGAGGAGCACCGACGACACCAGCGACGCGCTCCGGTCGGCGCTGGCCAGGCCTGGCGTGACCGTCGCCGTTCTAAGGCTCGCCGCCCTCGTGCAGAAGGGCGGCGCCCTGGATCAGCTCCGGGCGGAGGGCGTGTCGGTCACAGACCCTCCGCTCTGATCACGCCGCAAGCCGCCTTCGCAGCCATGACGGCGCTGCAGCGCAGGGTCCTGTCCCGACGCCGGAGATCGCCGGCGCTACTTCTTCTTGGCGTCCTTCTTCGCCGCGGCGGCCTTCGGCTCAGCCTTGGGCGTGCTTCGCGTCGAGGGGCTTATGGCGTCCTTCAGGCTCTTGGTGGGCCGGAACTTGACCGACTTGCTGGCCGCGATCTGGATGGTCTCGCCGGTCGCCGGGTTGCGCCCCTGCCGAGCCTTGCGGTCGTTGACGTCGAAGATGCCGAGGCCGGACAGACTGACCTTGTCGCTGGCCTTGAGCGCGGTCGATATCTCCGCGAGGGCGGCTTCGACCACGCGTCCGGCCTCGGACTTCTCCAAGCCGACGGTGGCGGCGACCTTTTCGATGAGTTCGGCTTGGTTCACGGATGATCCTCTTTTGACGGGAAGTGCACATCCAGCGATATGCGCGATGTTTGGTCAAGCCCATCGCCAATGTCGGGCGCGGTCGCGGGTTCCCTAGAGCGGGTGCAGCCCGTCCGCAGCGGTTTGAAGGCTTCCCGTCGCCGCGCTCGTGAGTCCGATGCGGTCGCCCGCCGGCGCCTTGGCTGTCGGGCGACTCGTCCCTGTGAGCCGACCTGTGCTGGCCGACTGGTTGCGCCCGCTTGGCGAGGCTAACATCGGGCGGATGGGCGCCCTGGTTATAGAGGACGATGAGGCGACCGGACGCGAGATCGTGGCCGAGCTGGTCCGTCGCGGTTTCGAGGTCGACTGGATCACCGAAGGGCGCGAGGGCCTCGCCCGGGCCAAGGCGCAGGCCTATGACGTGATCACGCTGGACCGCATGCTGCCAGGTCTCGACGGGCTGTCGATCGTCACCGACCTGCGCGCGGCGGGGGTCTTGACGCCCGTGCTCATGATCAGCGCGCTGGGCGATGTGGACGAGCGGATCAACGGCCTGCGCGCCGGCGGGGACGATTACCTCACCAAGCCGTTCTCGGCCGAGGAGATGGTCGCCCGCATCGAAGTGCTCCTGCGTCGTCGGGCCAGGGACGTCGCGGCGCCCGACGCCCCGCCGTCGGTCATCCTGCGGGTGCGGGACGTGGAGATCGATCTGCTGACGCGGAAGGTCCGCCGCGGCGACGAGGAGATCGAGCTGCTGCCCACCGAGTTCCGGCTGCTCGAGTTCCTCGTCCGAAACGCCGGACAGGTGCTGTCGCGTCAGCTCATCTTCGAGAAGGTCTGGGAGTACTACTTCGACCCAGGCGCCAACCTGATCAACGTGCATGTGGCGCGGCTGCGCAAGAAGCTGGACGCGCCGGGCGCGCCGCCGCTGATCACCACCGTTCGCGGATCGGGCTACAGGCTCGATGCGGATACCTGAACTCTGGCGCACCACGACCTTCCGCCTGACCACCCTCTACGGAGCGGTGTTCGCGCTGGGCGTCGTGCTGCTGCTCGGGCTGGTCTATTGGCGCACGGCGTCCACCCTGACGCACCGGGTGGACGCCATCGTCGGCAGCGAGGCGTCGATGCTGGCCCGGGTCGCCGTGGCCGAGGCGCCCGCCGCGGTGCGCCGGCAGAGCGCGAACGCCGCGGGCGGGCTGAACGCCTACGGGCTGTTCTCCCGGGAAGGCGAGCCCATCGCCGGCGGCGTGACCCGGATGCCCGCCGGGCTGCTGATCGACGGCCCGATCCGAGAGGTTGCTCCAGGCGGCGGCCTGCGGTTCCGGGCTCGCGCGATCGCGCGGCGGCTTCCGTGGGGCGAGGTGCTGGTGGTCGGCCGCAGCGTCGCCCAGATCCGCGAAGTGCGCGGCTTCATCCTGGACGCCCTGGTCTGGAGCGGCGTCCTGATCGCGGGCCTGGGGCTGGCCAGCGGCGTGGCGCTCAGCCTTGGGCCGCTGCGTCGTCTCCAGGCGCTGCAGGGCGCGAGCCATCGCATCATGGCGGGCGACCTCGCCGCCCGCATGCCGATCGCCGGCCGCCGCGACGAGCTCGACCTGTTCGCCGGCATGGTCAACGCCATGATCGCGGAGGTCGGGCGACTGCTGAGCGAGGCGAAGAGCGCCAACGACGCCGTCGCGCACGATCTGCGCACGCCGCTGGCGCATGTGCGCACGCTGCTGCATCGCGCGCGGCAGAACGGCATGGCCGTTGAGGCGCAGGACGCGATCGACCAGGCCGTCGCCGAACTCGACCTGACGCTGGACCGCTTCCGCGCCCTGCTGCGGATATCGGAGATCGAGGCTCAGGCCCGCCGCGCCGGCTTCCGCTCCGTGGACTTGGCGGCGGTGCTGCGCCAGGCGGTCGAGCTCTACGAGCCGCTGGCCGATGCGCGCGGGATCGCCCTGCAGCTGAGGCTTGCGCAGGCGCCGCCGATCGAGGGCGACGACAAGCTGCTGTTCGAGGCGATGAGCAATCTGATCGACAACGCCATCAAGTTCTCGCCCGAGGGCGGCGAGGTCGACGTCGCCCTTCGCCCTGCGGCTGGGGTGGTGGAGATCACCGTCGGCGACCGGGGTCCGGGGATCGCTCCCGAGGAGCGCCAGGCGGTGCTGCTGCGCTTCTACCGGGGCGCGGGAGGCGGGCCCGTCGCCGGATCGGGCCTGGGCCTCAGCATCGTCGCCGCCATCGCCCGCCTGCACCGCTTCGACCTCCGCCTGGAGGAGAACGCGCCGGGCCTGCGCGCCGTACTGAGCTGCCCGCTCGACCCAAGCGCACCGTCATGAGGACGACCTGGGCGGCCGGCCGACTTCGGTGAATTTCATTTCACTCGTGCCCGGGGTGGGCCGCAGCTATCGAGCGGTCGGATCGCGGGAGCGAGGGGGTCCACATGCTGGCGCTTGTTCGCATCGCCCTGTCGCGCCCGCTGAGCTTCATCGTCATGGCCGTGCTGATCGTGCTGATCGGCCCCTTGGCGGCGATGAACACGCCCGTCGACATCCTGCCCGACATCAACATCCCGGTGATCGCGGTGGTCTGGCAGTACCAGGGACTGCCCGCCCCCGACATGGCCGGGCGGGTGATCTACTATTACGAACGCACCATGACCTCGACGGTCAACAACATCGAGCACATCGAGAGCCAGTCGCTGACCGGCGTGGGCGTGGTGAAGATCTACTTCCAGCCCGGCACCGACATCCGGACGGCCACAGCCCAGGTCACCTCGATCTCCCAGACGGTGCTGAAGCAGATGCCGCCGGGCATCACCCCGCCTCAAATCCTGAACTACAGCGCCGCCACCGTGCCGATCCTGCAGCTGGCCTTCTCGAGCCCTACGCTCGGCGAGCAGAAGATCTACGACACCGCCCAGAACTTCATCCGCCCGGCCCTGGCCA
>CAXTEX010000050.1:0-15684 GCA_964243445.1 uncultured Caulobacteraceae bacterium
TGGCCCGAACCGTGTTCCGGAGGCCTGCGTCGTGCGCCATTCTCTCCCCCTTGCGGCCGAGCCGGCCAGGGTGTCGTCCCAAGGACGGCGGCGCGGATCGCGCAGTCAGCTATATGGTCGCCTCAGGCCCATAACGGAACCGTGAAGCGCGGTTTAGCCCTTCAAAACTTCCAGCAGGGTCTCGCCAAGCCTGGCCGGCGAAGGCGACACGCGGATGCCCGCCGCCTCCATGGCCGCCGTCTTGTGCTCCGCCCCGCCCTTGCCGCCGGAGATGATCGCGCCCGCATGGCCCATGCGCCGACCCGGGGGCGCGGTCACGCCGGCGATGAAGCCGACCATGGGCTTTTTGACCTTGTTCAAGCGGATGAACTCGGCGGCGTCTTCCTCGGCGGAGCCGCCGATCTCGCCGATCATGATGATGGACTTCGTCGCCTCGTCGGCCAGGAACATCTCCAGCACGTCGATGAACTCGGTGCCCTTGACCGGATCGCCGCCGATGCCGACGGCGGTGGTCTGGCCGAGACCCGCATTGGTGGTCTGGAACACCGCCTCATAGGTCAAGGTGCCCGAGCGCGAGACCACGCCGACGGAGCCGGCCTTGAAGATGTTGCCCGGCATGATGCCGATCTTGCACTGGTCGGGGGTCAGGACCCCTGGGCAGTTCGGGCCGATCAGGCGCGATTTGGAGCCGGCCAGGCTGCGCTTCACCTTGATCATGTCCTCCACCGGAATGCCTTCGGTGATGCAGATGATCAGGCCGATCTCCGCGTCGATGGCTTCCAGGATCGAGTCCGCGGCGAAGGGCGGCGGCACGTAGATGACGCTGGCGTCGGCTCCGGTCTTCTCCCTGGCTTCCGACACCGTGTCGTACACCGGCAGGCCGACATGGGTCTGGCCGCCTTTGCCGGGGGTGACGCCCCCCACCATCTTGGTGCCGTAGGCGATCGCCTGCTCGGTGTGGAAAGTGCCCTGCGCCCCGGTGATGCCCTGGCAGATGACCTTGGTGGCGCTGTCGATCAGGATGGACACGGGCGGGATCGGCCTCTCTCGTTCGCAGGCGCGGCGATGGCGCGCCGCTCGGGCGGGGTGGAGTTAGCGCAGGATCAGCCTGGGGGGAACCCTAATCGGCGCGTCGGACGGCCCGACGGACATCCAAGCATTGAACTCGGCCGTATCTGATCAGAGCCGTCCTGCAAGGGCGGGACAAGCGAGGCCACCCCGAAATGAAGCTCAATAATCAACGCCGCCTAGCGTCCGCCGGCGCGATGTCGGTCGCCCTTTGCATGGGCGCCGGTTCGGCGTCTCTTGCGCAGTCGACGTCAGCCCCGTTGTCCGATCCCCCCGTGGGCGGGGCGGCCATGTATCCGTCCAAGACCATCGTCGAGAACGCGGCCAACTCCAAGGACCACACCACCCTCGTGGCCGCCGTGAAGGCCGCCGGCCTGGTGGACACCTTGTCCGGCCCGGGACCCTTCACCGTGTTCGCCCCGACCAACGAGGCCTTCGACAAGCTGCCCCCCGGCACGGTCGCCACCCTGGTGAAGCCTGAGAACAAGGCCGACCTGACCAAGATCTTGACCTACCACGTCGTGTCCGGCCGCTACACCACCGCCGATCTTGTCAAGATGATCAAGGACGGCGGCGGGACGGCGACGCTGACCACCGTGCAGGGCGAACCGTTGACCCTGACCCGCAAGGGCCATCACCTGCTCCTCACCGACCAGAAGGGCGGCGTCTCGCACGTCACCATCGGCGACGTCTATCAGTCCAACGGCGTCATCTTCGTCGTCGACGCCGTCCTGATGCCCTAGGCTTGAAGGATCAGACGGCGGAGGCGCTCGCCCCCGCCGTCGATCCGGGCCTCAGGCCGCCTCGCGCACGGCCTTGACGATCTTCTCCGCTGCATCCGACAGGTCGTTGGCGGCGATGACGTTGAGGCCGGAGGTGGAAAGGATTTCCTTGCCCTTCTCCACATTGGTGCCCTCCAGGCGCACCACCAGCGGCACTTTCAGCCCCATCTCCTTGACCGCCGCGATGACACCTTCCGCGATGATGTCGCAGCGCATGATGCCACCGAAGATGTTGACCAGTATGCCCTTCACGTTGGGGTCGGCGGTGATGATCTTGAAGGCCGCCTCCACCTTCTGCTTGTTGGCCCCGCCGCCGACGTCGAGGAAGTTCGCCGGCTCCGCGCCATAGAGCTTGATGATGTCCATGGTGGCCATGGCGAGACCTGCGCCGTTGACCATGCAGCCGATCTCACCGTCGAGCGCGATGTAGGACAGATCGTGCTTGGAGGCTTCGATCTCCTTCTCGTCCTCTTCGGACTTGTCGCGCAGCTCGACGATGTCCTTCTGACGGAAGAGGGCGTTGGAGTCGAAGCTGACCTTGGCGTCGAGCACGCGCAGCTGCTGGTCGCCGGTGATGATCAGCGGGTTGACCTCCAGCATGTCCATGTCCTTGGCCACGAACGCCGCGTAGAGTTGGCCGAGCAGCGTGTAGCCCTGCTTGGCCAGGTCGCCCTTCAGGTCCAGCGCCTCGGCCAGGGCGCGGCCGTGGTGGGGGAAGACGCCGGTCGCCGGGTCGATCTGGATGGTGATGATCTTCTCAGGGGTGTGGGCGGCCACCTCCTCGATGTCCATGCCGCCCTCGGTGGAGGCGACCACGGCCACGCGGCTGGTCTCGCGGTCGACGAGCAGCGACAGATACAGCTCCTTGGCGATGTCGGCCCCCTCCTCGATGTACAGCCGGTTGACCTGCCGGCCGTGCGGTCCGGTCTGGTGGGTGACGAGCACACGGCCGAGCATCTCCTCGGCGCTGGCGCGCACATCCTCCACCGACTTCACCACGCGCACCCCGCCCTTGGCCTCAGGGCCGAGCCCTTCGAAGCGGCCCTTGCCGCGGCCGCCCGCGTGTATCTGCGACTTCACCACGAAAACCGGACCGCCGAGCTTGCGGGCGGCGTCTTCGGCCTCCTGCGGCGTGAAGGCGGGGTAGCCCACCGGCACGGGCGCGCCGAACGCCTTAAGGACGGCCTTGGCCTGGTGTTCGTGGATGTTCATGCGGCGACCTTCGGGACGTTTCTGGCGTCTCTATAGGGAGACCGCTCCAGACCAGCAATGGTCGGCGGCGGAGGGCGAACGCCGCTCGTTCCTGGTCGGCCTCAGCCGACCAGCATGGCGAAGTAATCCTCTATCAGGCCGGCGGCATAGGTTTGACTCGCGTCTCGGCTCAGGAAGCGGTCGAAGAACAGCGCGCCTTGCGCCGCGATAGGCGCCAGGAACCCTGGCTCCTCAATCTCCGCCTGCACTACGGTAACGACGTCAGCAAAATCATGGAAAGGTACGTAGTGTAGCCAGGGCTTCAGCCCGCTGAAATAATAGAGCATGCTGTCGGAGTCATGCTTCATGAGTACGGAATTGCTCTTCAGCGCTCTGGCTACGCGGGAGCATGCCGCTCCGTTACCGTCGAATGAAAGCAGAATCTTGCATCTCAGCTGATCTTGCCAGCTTTCAGGTCCAACCCCGAAGCCGAGGCTACGGATGGCGTCGGCCGCCTGATCTTCCAGGCACTGAACGATCATCGGCAGGCGGAAATGCACGCGTTCGTCCTCGCGGAAAAACACGCCAGCACGAAGTCGGGTATCGGTGAGCGCTTCCACCGAGGCGCGGGTGTGGGCCGACCCCGACGTGGAGCCGACGAAGATCGCGCGAGCTTCCTTGTCGGCGAACGGTTTGCGGTCCTGCTCGTCGTCGTAGAAATCCATGATCAAGGCGTCCACGTCGACCATGAGCAGGGCTGAACCGCCTCGAGGTTTCTGGAACGCGAAGAAAGGCGCGCATTCGGCGGTACTGGCATGGTCCGCAACCTCCAGGGCCAACAGTCCTTCGCCGCGGGGCTGGCGGCTGCGTACGACCTGGTTGAAGAAGCGTGCGTAGGCCTCTGCGCGGATGCGGAGCACGTCAGGCCCCGAGCTGCCCTCCTGCGCTTGCGGCTTGTCCACCAGCACGACCTCGCCGTTAGCGGTGAAGTCATAGAGGTAGATCGACGGTGACCTTAGGCTGATCGCCCGAAGGGCCGCCTCGGTCTCATCTCGCGCTGGACGTCGGGCCTTCCAAAGCCCGATCTGCTCACGCCGCCAAGCCGCGATGACGTCCTGCGGATCGACGTTGGCCGAGGAGCTTTTCGGCTCGAGTTCGGCTCGGGCGCCGAGGGGGGTCAGGCTGCTCGATCGCGATGGCCACTTCACTCCGCCGCTATCTTGCTGACCCCGAACTTCGGCGACAGCTCTCCGGACGCGTAGCGCTTGGCCATCGCCGACAGCGGCAGGGGCCTGATCCTGCCCGCGTGGCCGGCCGTGCCGAACTCGTGGAATCGGGCTTCCACGACCTTGCGCATCGCGTCCATGGCCGGCTTCAGATACTTGCGCGGGTCGAACTCGCCAGGGTTTTCGCTCAGAACTTTGCGGATGGCGCCGGTCATGGCCATGCGGTTGTCGGTGTCGATGTTGATCTTGCGCACGCCGTGCTTGATGCCGCGCTGGATCTCCTCCACCGGCACGCCCCAGGTCTGGGGCATCTCGCCACCGAACCTGTTGATCACGTCCTGCAGGTCCTGCGGAACGCTGGAGGAGCCGTGCATGACCAGATGGGTGTTGGGCAGGCGGCGGTGGATCTCTTCGATCACCCCCATGGCCAGCACCTCGCCGTCGGGCTTGCGGGTGAATTTGTAGGCGCCGTGAGATGTGCCCATGGCGATGGCCAGGGCGTCCACCTCGGTCTCGCGCACGAAATCCGCCGCCTGGTCGGGATCGGTGAGCAGCTGGGAATGGTCGAGCCTGCCTTCGAAGCCGTGGCCGTCCTCCGCCTCGCCCATGCCGGTCTCAAGCGACCCCAGCACGCCCAGTTCGCCCTCGACCGAAGCGCCGACCCAATGGGCCATCTTCACCACGTCGCGGGTGACCCGCACATTGTAGTCGTAGTCCGCCGGCGTTTTGCCGTCGGCTTCCAGCGACCCGTCCATCATCACGCTGGTGAAGCCGTGCTGGAGGGCGGTGGCGCAGGTGGCTTCGCAGTCGCCGTGATCCTGGTGCATGCAGATCGGGATGTGCGGGTAGATGTCGACCAGCGCGTCGATCATCTTGGCAAGCATGATGTCGTTGGCGTACTGGCGTGCGCCGCGGCTGGCCTGGATGATCACCGGACTGTCGGTCTTGGCCGCCGCCTCCAGGATGGCGAGGCCCTGCTCCATGTTGTTGATGTTGAAGGCGGGCACGCCGTAGCCGTGCTCGGCGGCGTGGTCGAGCAGCTGGCGAAGGGTGATGCGAGCCAATCTGGGTCTCCGTTCTGGCGCGTTCGTCTGTGGCTGCCGTAGCTTAGCGGAAAGCCGCAACGGAATCGACCGGCTCCGGCGACCGTCGGGCGGGATGTCAGGCAGGACGTCGGGCGCGCATGGCCTGGGCTATGGTTCCGTCGTCCAACCAGTCGAGCTCTCCCCCGACCGGCACGCCCCGGGCCAGGGAGCTGACCGTCACGTCCGCGCCCGCAAGGCGTTCGGCGACGTAGTGGGCGGTCGTCTGGCCGTCGACGGTGGCCGGCAGCGCCAGCACCACCTCACGCACGCGCGAGTCCACGGCGCGTGAGACGAGGGCGTCGATCCTCAACGCCTCCGGACCGACGCCGTCCAGGGCAGAGAGCAGGCCGCCCAGCACATGGTAGCGACCGGAAAAGGCGCCGGCTCGCTCCATGGCCCAGAGGGCGCCGACCTCCTCCACCACGCAGATCAGGCTTCCGTCACGCTCGGACGCGGCGCAGACGGTGCAGGGATCGGCCGTGTCCAGCGCGCCGCAGGTGGTGCAGGGCCGCACGCGCGCCGAGGCCTCTGCCATGGCGCGGGCCAGCGGGTCCAGCAGCTGCTCGCGCCGCTTGAGCAGCACCAGGGCCGCCCGCCGGGCTGAACGCGGACCCATGCCGGGCAGGCGGGCCAGCAGCCCGATCAGCCGCTCGATCTCGGGACCTGCAGAGGCGCTCAACCGCCGCTCGCCGAGACGGATCGCGGCGCTGGAGAAGAAAGCGCCGGGATCAAAGCTTGAAGCCGGGCAGGTCCGGCATGCCCCCCGCCAGACCTGCGAGCGGCCCCATGGCTTCCTGCATCATCCGCTGCTGCTCGCCGTCCAGCTTGCGCTTGGCGTCGGCATGGGCGGCGACCAGGAGGTCCGACACCATCTCGCCCTCGCCGGGCGTCAGCAGCGAGTCGTCGAGCGCCACGGCGGCGAGTTCGCCGGACCCCCTCATGGTGATCTTGACCAGACCGCCGCCAGCCTGGCCCTCGACGCGCATCTCCGACAGCCGGCCCTGGGCGTCCTGCATCTTCTGCTGCAGGTCTTGCGCCTGTTTCATCATCTGGCTGAAGTCCGGCATGGGTCGGTCCTAAGGCTGCGGTGGATCGACAATATATATATGACGGACCGGTTGAGCGTAGCTGCGCGACGTAGATTTGCATGGAGCCCGCACGGGTGGGGCGCTCGATCCAGGCTTCAGCCGCGCTCGGCGTCAGCCTGATCTTCTGGTGGCGGCGCGTCGTCCACCGGGGTCCCGTCCACCTCGATCCGCCGCACGCCCACGACCTCGGCGCCCGGAAACGCCTCCAGCATGGCGACCACGAAGGGATCGGCCTCTATCTTCGCGCGCACGTCGGCGTCTTCGCGCACCTGGCGGTCTCGCACGCTCTCGCGGCCGCCGACCTGCAGGTCCATCATCCAGCGCTGGCCCGTCCACTCGCGCAGGCGGCCGGACAGGCGCTGGGACAGGTTGGCGGGCGCGCCGGGCCCAGGCTCGAAACTGATCACGCCGGGCTTGTCGCCCTGGGGCTTGAAGTCGACCAGACGCACGAACCGCTCAACGTCGAGCTTCAGCGTCACGTCCCGCTTGGCGTCGATCAGCCTGACCACGTCGTCGAAGGTCTGCAGCAGGGCCGTCCCTTCGGGCTGCGACACCGGGCGCAGGGCGGGCTGGGCCTGACCCCCTCCCCCGCCGGCCGCCATCGCCAGCCGGGCGCCGCCCGCCGGAGGCGTCCGGACGTCCGTAAGCGGCGGGGCCGGCGTTTCGGTCCGCCCCTGCGCCTCGGCTCGTCCCGGCGTCTCGCCTCTCCCCGGCGTGTCGCCCTTCGCCAGCGCCTTCAGCGCGTCTTCCGGGCTCGGCAGGTCGGCGGCGTAGCCGAGGCGGATCAGCGCCATCTCCGCGGCGGCGACGGGCTGGGGCGCGGTTCGCACTTCCTCGTGCGCCTTGAGCAGCATCTGCCAGAGCCGCGACAGGATCGCCGGCGAGGCCTGGGCGCCGATGGCGGTCAGCCGCGCCGCCTGTTCGCTGGGCAGGACCAGCGCCTCGGGCCCGAGCATGCGCGCGACGGATGAGGCGTGGGCGTGCTCCAGAAGGTCGAGCATGACCTGCACGGGATCGGCTCCGAAGCCGTAGAGGGTGCGGAAAACCTCGATCGCTTCACGCACCTGGCCGCGCATCAAGTGCTCGAACAGGGCGATGGTCTGGCCGCGGTCGGCTAGCCCCAGCATGTCGCGCACCACCGCGGCGCCGACCAGCTCGCCCCGATCGGCCTGGACCATGGCCTGGTCGAGCAGGGACTGCCCGTCGCGCACCGAGCCCTCCGCCGCCCGCGCGATCAGCGCCAGCCCCTCCGCCTCGACCCGCACGCCTTCCTGGACGCAGATCGCCTCCAGGTTCTTCACCAGCACCTCAGGCTCGACCCGTCGCAGGTCGAAGCGCTGGCAGCGCGACAGGATGGTGACCGGCACCTTGCGGATTTCGGTGGTGGCGAAGATGAACTTTGCGTGCGGCGGCGGTTCCTCCAGCGTCTTCAGCAACGCGTTGAACGCCGCCGTCGACAGCATGTGCACCTCGTCGATGATGTAGACCTTGTAGCGCGCCTCCACCGGGCCATACCGCACGCTGTCCAGCAGCTCGCGCATCTCGTCGACCTTGGTGCGGGTGGCCGCGTCGAGCTCCAGAACGTCGAGATGGCGGCCCTCAATGATGGCGCGGCAGTGCAGGCCCTCGTCGGACAGGTCCACGCTCGGCGCATGCACCTCCGCGGACTCGTAGTTCAGGGCGCGGGCGAGCAGGCGCGCAGTGGTGGTCTTGCCGACGCCCCGAACGCCGGTGAGCATGAAGGCGTGGGCGATGCGACCGGAGGCAAAGGCGTTGGCCAGGGTCCGGACCATGGCTTCCTGGCCGATCAGGTCCTCGAAGCGGCGCGGCCGATACTTGCGCGCCAGCACCTGGTAGGCGGTCGAGGGCGGCGCCTGAGGCGCAGGCGCTGCGCCGAACATGTCGGAGGTGTCCGGGTCGCGTTCGGCGACGTCCTCGTCCAGATCGAAGTCTGCGTCGCTCATCCGCGCGGGGCCGCCTCGTGCTTCGACAGGCTCGGCAGGAGGCTACTTTGGCGGCGCAAACCCCAAGGCAAGGACCTCTCACTCGGCCTAATCCCGAGCCTGTTGAAGGACGAGGCCGCCGCACGCCAGCGGACCGGCGGCGAAAGGGTGGAGACTGGACGGCGACCCGAAACTTGGCTCGTTACGGCTGCTTCCTTCCGGACCTGACCGGGTTGGCGAGGGCTCCGCCCGCCGCCAGCCTCCATGAGCGTTATCGCCCGTGCGGCGATGGTGCGCAAGGGAGCCGACCGAGGCCCACTTCCCGCCGTCCAGCCGCGCTGCTAACGATTGGGGGCGCCCGGACACGGGATGCAGGCTATTGCTCCTCATCAATGATGGTGGCCGACATCTGGGACGAGGACGAGCGCCTTCGCACGCTCCACGGCTACAAGGTGCTCGACACGCCCGCGGAGGCCGCGTTCGACAGCCTTGCGAGCGCCGCCGCGTCCGTGTGCGGCGCGCCCATGGCCGCGGTCAGCCTGATCGACGCGGACCGGCAATGGTTCAAGGCGCGCATCGGCTTGGACATGTACCAAACGCCCCGTGACGCCTCCTTTTGCACCCACGCGATGCACCATGACGCCCTGTTCGTCATTCGCGACGCGCTCGAAGACATGCGCTTCCGCGACAGCGTGCTGGTGACCGGCCCGCCGCACCTGCGCTTCTATGCCGGGGCGGCGATCCAGGCGCAGGACGGGACGCCGCTCGGCGCGCTCTGCGTCCTCGACACCGAGCCGAGGCCGCAAGGCCTGAGCGATCTCCAGGCGCAGATGCTGCGCGTGCTGGCCGATCAGGTCGAACCCCAGCTTCGCCTGCGCTGGGCGGTACGTGAGCGCGAGGTTGCAGCCCATCGCCAGCACGCCGCAGCCATGGCGAGCCTGGAGCGCGAGGCGCGGCTGCTTACCGCGCTGGAGTCCGCGGACGTGGGTTGGTGGGACTGGGACGTGGCCGACGACCGCCTGGTGGCCAACGCTGAACTCGCCCGCCTGTACGGCATGGACGTAACCCTGGCCGCCGGAGGGACGCCGCTCCAGACCCTCGTCGCCAGCGTCCATCCGCAAGATCGTGCATGGCTGCAGGACGCCATCGAAGACGCCCTGCGCACCGGCGACGCGTTCCGGGAGGACTATCGCGTCGTCGGCTCCGACGGCGAGGTGCGCTGGGTCTCCGCCCGAGGCCGCTGCCTGAAGGGCGAGGACGGCCAGGCCGCCCGCTTTCCGGGCGTCGCCATCGACATCACCGACCGCAAGCGGACCGAGGAACGCCTGCGCGAGTCCGACCTCGGGCGCGAACTGGCCCTGGACGCCGCCCGCCTCGGCCGGTTCGACCACGACCTGATCAGCGGGAAGCGCTTCTACGACACGCGCGCCCTCGACATGCTGTCCATGACCCTGGAACAGGCCCAGGACATCAACCAGCTCTTCCTGCGGCTGCATCCCGATGACCGTCAGCGGGTGACCGACGCCCAGGCGGCCGTCGCCAATCCCGAGCGGCGAGGTCCGTATCGGGAGATCTACAGAGTCCTGAATCCGCAGACGGGCGAGGAGCGCTGGCTGTCCGGCGTGGGCCGCAGCCAGTTCCGCGACGGCGTCTGCACCCGCTTCATGGGGGTGCTGGAGGACGTGACCGAGGCCAAGCAGGCCGAGGCCCACCGCCTGCTGCTCATCCACGAGCTGAACCATCGGGTGAAGAACACCTTGGCCCTGGTGCACAGCCTGGTCGACGCCTCGTTGCGGACCGCCTCGGACGTGACGGTCGCCCGCGCCGACATCGCCGGCCGCATCCAGGCGCTGAGCCGCGCGCACGACCTGCTCACCACCCAGAGCTGGTCGGCGGCCTCGACCAGCGAGGTGGTCGAGGGGGTGGTCGCCTCGCTCAGCCTGCCACGTGCGCGGCTGGCGATCTGTGGCGGGCCGGTCCAGCTCGGGCCCAAGCCCGCCCTGCAGCTGACCCTGGCGCTGCACGAACTCGCCACCAACGCGCTGAAGTACGGCGCCCTGTCCAACGGGTCGGGCGAGGTCAGCCTGGACTGGGACGTGTCGCCCGGCGAGGGCGCGGACCTGTTCCGCTTCGCCTGGGCGGAGCGCGGAGGACCGCCGGTCACCCCGCCGAGCCGCCGTGGTTTCGGGTCGCGGCTGATCGAGCGCGCCACTGCGGCGGAGTTCGGCGGCAGGGTGGATCTGGACTTTGCGCCGCAGGGCGTCCGCTGGCGGTTGAGCGCCCCTTACGCCGGCCTAGCCGAACGCGGGCGTGGCGACGCGCCGGTGCTCAACGGCTAAGCGGCGGCCCCAGCGGCTCACTGCGGGATGGGCGCGGCCTCCATCGGCTGGCCGGAGGCCACGTTCAGCACCGCAGCCTCGATCACGCCATTGCTGCTGCAGGCCACGGTCAGCGCGCCGGACCGACGCGAGCGCAGGGTCTGGCTGAAGGCGGCGTTGGCGGTGACCTGCGCGCCGTCGGGAACCGGGGTCACCCGGATGGCGAGGTCCATGGTCTGGCGCTGCAGCGTGTGCAGCAGGTCCGAGCCGCCGCACGTGGCGTACGACGCCAGCAGGCCATGTCCCTGCGCGGTCTGACGGGCGTCAATGATCCCGGCGCCGGGGTCTTCGGACACTACCGATATGCCCTGGTCCTGCAGGAAGGCGTGCAGGCGCCGCCAGACGTCGACGGTGTTGAGGGTCACCACCCGCTGGTGGTTGACGGCGGTGTAGACCGCCGGCGTCGCGCATCCCTGGACGACCAACGCTGCGAGGCCGAGCAGGCCGATGACGCCGCGGCGACGAGAGCGAAGGCTTCTCGCCATGAGCTTCTTGGACATCGGTTGCTCCCTCCGCTGCAGGATGGCTCGACTCGGCGGCTTTGGGAATCCCACCACTCGCCAGAAGGGCGGATTGGGTTATCGTGCAAGCCGTCCTCAATCGATGCGCGGCATGATCGATCCTGGCTCCTGTCCCCGTCCACGCCCGCCCGGTCTCGCCCGACTGGTCGCCTTGGCGCTGCTGACCCTCTCGGCTCCCGTGGTGGTCAGGGGGCAGGACGCGGGCCGGCGCCCAGGAGCCCAGCGCGATGTCGTGGTCCAGCTCGCCTACACCCTGGGCGAGGCGCACGCCCTGCACCGGCTCTGCGCAGGGGCGGCGGATGCGACCTGGTACGCCCGCATGGAGCGGCTGGAAGCGCAGGAGGCCACCGACGACGCTGGCCGACGCCAGCTCGTCGACGCCTTCAACGCCGGCTTCGCCGCCCGCCAGGCGCAGGCGCTCGTGTGCAGCCGCCGCTCCCGCAGCGCTGAGCACGAGGTCGCCGAACACGGCGCCGTCCTGGCCCGCCGCCTCGCCGCGGCTGAGGCTTCGCCCGCCTGAAGCCCTGCGGCGACGCGTCCAGCGCTCGCCTTTCCTTAGCCCCCGGGCGTGCTATAGGCGCGCACCCCACTGAGAGACACCGGACCCTATGGACCTCGCGAAGATCCCCATCGGCCCCAACCCGCCGCACGATCTGTACGCCGTGATCGAGATCCCCCAGGGCGGAGAGCCGGTCAAATACGAGATCGACAAGGACTCCGGGGCCATCTTCGTGGACCGCTTCCTGCACACCGCCATGTTCTACCCGGCCAACTACGGCTTCATTCCCCACACCCTGGCCGAGGACGGCGATCCCATGGACATCATGGTGGTCAGCTCCACGCCCGTCGTGCCGGGCGCGGTGATCCGCTGCCGGCCCATCGGCGTGCTGCTGATGAGCGACGAAGGTGGGGCGGACGAGAAGATCCTCGCCGTGCCGGTCGACAAGCTGCACCCGTTCTACAAGGACGTCTCGTCCTGGACCTCGCTGCCCAGCATCCTGACCGAGCAGATCGCCCACTTCTTCGCCCACTATAAGGACCTGGAGAAGGGCAAGAGCGTGGACGTGGTGCGCTGGGACGGCGTCGAACTGGCGGTGGAGATGATCCAGACGGGGATCGAGCGCGCCAAGGCTCAGCCCAAGCCGAGCGCCCTGCCCTAGGCTGCAGCCTGGTCTCAGACGCCCGGTACGCCTGTGCGGTGCTGCGGCGTCTCGGATTTCAGCACTACGCCTACGACCTTGCCGGGGCCGAACTGTTCGACGGCGACCCTCAGGATCTCGGCCTTCAGCCTAGCGTCGTCCAGGTGCACGCCGTCTGCGGGAGGGTTGAGGGGCGTGCGCGACGCTGCGCGCACCAGGGCGTCGCGCAGGAAAGGCTCGCGCGCCTGTATCTTGGAGGCGTCGATGCCGGTGGCCAAGGTCAGGCGGATGGCGACGAAGATGTAGTTGACCAGACGGCCGCCTACGACGGCGGGCAGGCCGACGGTCTGCAGGTTGACATAGGGTTGGGCCGGCTTGCCTGAGGCGGGCTCGGCGGCGCGCGCGACCCCCAGCGCCAGCGCCATGATGATAGTCGACAGTAGGATCGTGCGCCGCATGCGATCCTCGTGCCGCTTGGCGGCCGACTTGGCAATGCACGGGGCGCAAGCCGGGGAAGGCGCGTCCGTCGCCGGACGCGCCTGGAGCCCTAGAAGGTGTACTTGATCCCGGCCGTCGCCGTCTGGATATGCGACTTCAGCTCGAAGGAGGCAGGGCCGCCGTCCTGGTTGAAGTCGGGCGAGCCGAAGTAGCGATAGCCGAAGTCCAGCGAGATGGGCGTGCCTGTCTTCACCTCCAGGCCCGTCTTGGCTTGCCACAGCACGCCGGACTGGCCCTGGTTCAAGAAGGTCTGACCGCCAAATCCCGTCTGGTAGGAGGTCTGGCCGTAGCCCACGCCCGCCGCCACATAGGGCGCCAGGGCGAAGCGGCGGGTCACGTGGTAGTCGTAGGGCAGCGAGAACCTGAAATTGGCGAGGCCGCCATAGGTCTGGGTGTGACCCGCCGTCTGCTGCTCGAACACCGTGGCGTTGTCGTAGCGGTTCTTGAAGTAGACGCCTTCCAACTCAACCCCGAAGCCAGGCGCTAGCCGGTGGCCGAAGATGGCGCCGCCGAAGTAGCCGGGGCGGAAGTGACCCGAACCCTTGTTAGCGCCAAAGCCTTGTTCGCTGTTGAATTCGGTCGTGGCGCCCTGGAACGGGGAGCCGCCCTCCACCTCGACATATCCGCCCCGCAGGTAGGTCTGGGGGTCGAGCAGGACGCCATATCCCTGAGCGGCGGCGGGCAAAGCGATCGCGCACGCGGCAAGCGCGGTGAAACCAAGAACCTTCACGGTGAGAACCCTCTCGACAACGCCGGATCGCTCCCTCGCGGATGAGCATTTCGCGCCCGCTCAGGTGAACAATACGATCAAGCTTACAAACGGCAGACGACCTGCTCGTGGCGGCGAGAACGTGGCGTAAACCGTGGCGTTGCGGTCATGATCCCGTCGTGGACAGGATAGATCAGGGTCGTGCCTTCAGAGACACACCGCATCTATTGCAGCAAACCGCCCCATAACTTCTCGGCTTAAATGTGTCAGTCATTAGGGCCGAACGAACACTGGTCTTAACCGGCTTTAAGACTTTCAAGGTGGGCCGCGCCTGATCACCGGCGCGACTGGCTCAGGGCCGGACGGCGAACTGCAGCGCCTCGTTCTCCACGCGGATACGCCAGCCGAGCAGGGCCAGGTTCGCCATGCCGAAGACGAGCGCCGCCAGCCACAATCCGAAGGCCAGCGGCAGGATGAAAATCTCCAGCGCGACGACGACATAGTTCGGGTGGCTGACGAAGCGGTAGGGTCCACGTCGCACCAGGGTCTCGCCTGGCACCACGAAGACGCGGGTGGTCCAGCGACGCCCGAGGGTGGCCAGCACCCAGGCGCGCCCCGCCTGCAACAGGACGTAAGCGGCCACCCAGGGCCACACCAGCGGACGATCCCAGCCGTAGACCCACAGGGCCACGATCCACAGGCCGTGCAGAACCACCATGATCGGATAGTGGCCGCGCCCCGCCTCCACCGCGCCCCGGGCGCGCAGACCCGCCTCGTTGCCGCGGTTCCACACCAGTTCCGCCAGCCGTTGCAGCGTGACGAAGACGAGCAGCAAGAGCGCCGGAAGCATCGTCAGGCCGCAGGGGCGAGGGAGACGAAATGGGCGGTGAAGCCGGGACCCATGGCGCTGACCACCAGTCGCCCGTCGCCTGCGCCGCCTCGCTGCATCACCCGGTCCAGGATGAACAGGGCGGTCGGGGCGCTCATGTTGCCGTACTCCGACAGCACCTCGCGCTCGACATCCAGGGAGCCCGGTTCAAGCTCCAGCGCCACCTCGATGGCGGGCACGACCTTCGCCCCGCCGGGGTGGCAGACGTAACGCGACACGTCCTGAGGCGTCAGGCCTGATCGTTGCAGGAAACCCGCCGCAGCTTCCGGAAGCCGGCGCTCCACGAACGTCGGCACCGTCGGGGCGAGCAGCACGCCGAAGCCGACCGGATCAATGCGCCAGCCCATGACCTCCAGACTGTCGGGCCAGAGGTGCTCGCCGCTGCCCTCGATGGAGCGACCGACCACGCCCGGCTCCGCCGAGATCACCGCCGCCGCCGCCCCGTCGCCGAACAGGGCGATGGATATGATGTTCTCCTTGGACGGCGCGTCCGGTCGCGACGCCAGGGTGCTGAGCTCGACGATCACCAGCAGCACGGGCCGGTCCGGATCGGCCCTGGCCAGCCGCTCCGCGAGCCCCAGGCCCGCCACGCCGCCGCCGCAGCCCAGACCAAACACCGGCGTGCGCCGGGCGTCGGCGCGGAACCCCATGCGCGCGGCCACTCGCGCTTCAAGGCTGGGCGTCGCGATGCCGGAGGAGGAGACGGTGACGAGCTGGCCGATGTCGCCGGCCTTCATGCCGGCCGCCGCCAGCGCCGTCTCCGCCACTTCGATGTAGAGCGCCTCGGCGCCTTCGAGATAGGCGGCGTTGCGCTCGGACCAGTCGTGAGGCTGGGAGTACCACTCCAGCGGACGCACGCCCCGGCGCGCCACGATGCCGGTGTTCTTGAAGATCGACATCAGGTCGGGGGTGCGGAACACCTGACCGCGGAACACCTCGGCCGCCAGCTCTGCGGCCCGGGCTTGGTCGAGTACGTGCGGCGGCGTCGCGGTGGTCAGCGAGAGCAGTTTCGGCGTGGTCATACGTTCTCCCGGCCGCCCCTGACCCATGTAACAGCCTGGACCCGCGCGCGCGAAGGACTACATCGGCCGACACCGCCGGTGGAAGCCCCAGCGTCATGGCCCTGCTGCAGAAAAAGTCCGTCACGCTCAGCGGACACGAGACCTC
>CAXTEX010000051.1:0-15272 GCA_964243445.1 uncultured Caulobacteraceae bacterium
CTTCGTCTTCGAGCTCACCGGCGCCCGCGAGAAGATCGACAAGTTCGAGCGGCTGATGCGCCCGCTGGGACTCGTGGAAGTCTCCAGGACAGGCGTACTCTCCATCAGCCGCGGACCGGAACGCGGATGACGGCGAGGGCAGCCCAGATGCGCACGCTCGTTTCGACCCTGCTCGCCCTCACCGCCGTGGGCGCGGGCGCGCACGCCGCACCGATTCTGCATCAGTCCGCCCCGCCCCTGCCCATCCAGGCGCACGGGCCCATGGCGACCGTGCGCGCGATCTACCAGGTGGAGACGGCGTTCGAGCGACGCTCCAAGACGGCGGGGACGGCGGCGGCCTACGCCGAGTTCATGGACCCGGTCGACAGCGTCACGCTGACGGGCGGGACGTCGCCGCGCGGGGCCCGGGCGATTTCCACGGCCATGGGCGAGATGATGGGCGCGGGCGTTCTCGCCTGGAGACCCGAGGAGGTGTTCGCCTCCACCGGCGACATGGGCGCGGTCGTCGGTCGCTGGACCTTCACCCCGAAGGGCGCCGCGCCGCCCTTGGCCGGCCGTTACGTCACGGTCTGGCGCAAGACCCCCGCCGGCGCCTGGAAGGCCGCCATCGACGTCGGCGTGCCCGACCGCTGACCCCTCAGGGCCGCCTTGCCACGCGACCCCTTCCCCAGACCTGACCGGAGCCTGCCATACCATGCGTGTCTACTACGATCGCGACGCCGACCTCGCCCGCATCCTGTCCCGCAAGGTGGCCGTCATCGGCTATGGCAGCCAGGGCCACGCCCATGCCCTGAACCTGCGTGACAGCGGCGTGGGCGAGGTAGCGGTCGGCCTGCGCCCCGGCTCGGCGTCGGCGAAGAAGGCGCAAGCCGAAGGCCTGCAGGTGATGGACGTCGCAGACGCCGCCGCCTGGGCCGACGTGGTGATGCTGCTCACACCTGACGAGCACCAGCGCGACATCTACTCAGCCGAGATCGCGCCCCACATCCGCGATGGCGCGGCCCTGATGTTCGCCCACGGCCTGAACATCCACTTCCGCCTGATCGAGCCTAAGCCCTCCATCGACGTGCTCATGGTCGCGCCCAAGGGGCCTGGCCACACGGTGCGCGGCGAGTACCAGGGCGGCGGCGGCGTCCCCTGCCTGATCGCGGTGGCCCAGGATGCGTCCGGCCAGGCCATGGAGCTCGGCCTCGCCTACGCCAGCGCCATCGGCGGCGGCCGCTCGGGCGTGATCGAGACGACGTTTCGGGAGGAGTGCGAGACCGACCTGTTCGGCGAACAGGCGGTGCTCTGCGGTGGCCTGGTCGACCTGATCCGCACCGGCTTCGAGGTGCTGACCGAGGCCGGCTACGCGCCGGAGATGGCCTATTTCGAATGCCTGCACGAGGTGAAGCTGATCGTCGATCTCATCTACCAGGGCGGAATCGCCGAGATGAACTATTCCATCTCCAACACCGCCGAGTACGGCGAATACGTCACCGGCCCGCGCCTGGTGACCGAACAGACCAAGGCGGAGATGAAGCGGGTGCTCGCCGACATCCAGCAGGGCCGCTTCGTGCGCGACTTCATGCTGGAGAACGCCGCTGGCCAGCCCAGCCTGAAGGCCCGCCGCGCGCTGTTGGCCGAGCACCCCATCGAACAGGTGGGCGAGCGCCTGCGCGCCATGATGCCCTGGATCGGCAAGGGCAAGCTGGTGGACCGCACGCGCAACTGATGCACCCGTCCGAGACGGCGCCGTACGGCGACGCTCAACCCGTGCCGCTTGAAAGAGCGGGCGTCAGAATGTCAGCGCCTGTCGAGGGCCGATCGACAGCGATCTGAAGCCGCATGGCGAGGAGGTGGCACGCTCACGGACGGGCCTGGCTGTTCAATGTCCACGCAAGACCCGCGCGGCGGCGGCCAATCTTGCCGCCAGGCCCGAGCGCTCCGTCAAGGCGCCCTCCGCCGGCGGACCGACGCCTGCAGCCTCTTCGACCAAAGGGGTCATCGGCTTGGACCACGGGCGCTGAAGGATGTGCTGGCTTGGATGTTCGGGAGAGCGCTCGAGCGGCCGTTGACGGGGGGCCACGCCCACCACGTCGCTGACCGGCGCGCCTTTAATGGCCACAAGCGTCACATAGTCTTCGTGGACCTTCAGCTCACCGTCCAGATACATGTGATCGGTTGGCCATTTCAGCTCGAACACCGTACTGAACCCGACGTCTCCAAGCATGGTCGTCAGGGAGGGGAGCGTGAACCAGAAGGAGAAGTTGCTATCCAGCGACGCGCCCAAAACCGCCTCCATATCCTCGGAAGACGTGCCTACCGCGTGCTCGGGGAAGGTACGGCCGAAATACGTCTGACCCCGCATCTCTCGTCGTTCGCTCGGCTCAAGCGCCACTTGCGTGTCGATGACGATCAAATCCTTCGTCATGTCATAGAGGTTACGCAGCAGATCCAAAGCTTCCTGCGCGTCGAGGTGGTAGAGCAGGCCGAGGCATAGCACCACGTCGAACTTACCGTATGTATTCGCGTCGGCCCGTCGAACATCTTCGCGTATGAAGCGGGCGCTGCTCAGTCCCAGGCCGTCCCTGTGCGCTTCAGCCTGCCTGATCCACTCAGCCCGGCCTTCCAGGCCCAAGCTGTTGGCGCCGCGGCGAGCAAATTCAAGCGCGTACAGGCCGTGGGCGCAACCAAGATCCAGAACGTCTGCGCCACGCAGATCGCCTCTTCGAAGGTCCACGACGGCTTGGATGATCCTGCTGAGCCGAGGTGAATTGTCCAATCCAAGCGACTTTGTTTCTGACAAGCGCAATCTCCTGAGGCGCCCGGCTTACGATCGCCGAGTCGATGTCATGACGGATGAGGTGTTTACGGGAGCGGAGCCCGGTCAAGATAGCCGGACCGCGACCGGGCGATAAGCCGACCGCGGAGAGACGCGCCCTTTCCTGAACCTTACGCCAGCGACGCCTTGTCCTCGCCCACCGCCTCGTCGACCGCTTGGCTGGCGGGCTCGTCCTTGCTGGCCATTTTGGCCATGACCAGGGGTAGCAGGCGGGCGATGACCGGGAGCAGCGGGGCGAGGGGCAGGCCGGTGCAGCTGGCCATGAAGCGGGCCTGATCGCTGGTCAGCAGGCGCTGAACCTCCTCGGCGCTCAGGGGCTGCTTGGGGCCGTCGCCGACCCAGCTCCTGGCCTTCTCGCCGATGCCGGCCTGGTCGCACTGGCGCATCAGGTGCTCCAGCCCCGCCTGGCCGCCTTCGGAGGCCAGCATCTGCTTCAGCGCGTCCGCCGCCTTGTCCTCCATGCCGGTGGAGGCCAGCACCTTGTCCCGCAGTCCGCCCAGAAAGCCCGCCATCTCAGTCCCCTGTCCTCGCGCCTGTGCAACTGACAGAAGCGATGAGGCGATGGCAAGGGAGGACGGGCGGCGCCCTGCTCACATCCAATCCTTCCATTTGAACCAGGCGAGCGGGATCAGCGTGGTGATCACGATCAGCATGAGGGCGAAAGGGTAGCCGTAACGCCAGCCGAGCTCGGGCATGTATTTGAAGTTCATGCCGTAGAGGCCCACCACCATCACCGGCGGCACCCCCACGACCGAGGCGATGGTCAAGACCTTGACCACGTCGTTCTGCTCGATGCTGATGAAGGCGGTGGCGGCGTCCTGGAGCAGCTGCACGCGGGAGAGCAGGTTCTCCTCGTACTGCTCCAGCGATGCGATGTCGGCGCGCACGCCGGCCAGCCGTTCCTGCACCGCGGGTTCGACCCAGTCCCGGCCGCGATCGGCGGCGAACTGGGCCATGCGGGAGACGCAGACCAGCGTGTAGCGCACCTTGCTCATCCGCTCGCTGGCCCGGCCAATCTCGGTCATCACCTGGCGCAGCATGGCGGTGTCGTGGGAGAGTCGGCGGCGCGTCTTGGCGGGCTTGTCGCTGGCGTGGAAGATGGCGTGGGAGGCCTTGTCGAGCTGGTCGGCGCAGACCTCGAAATGATCGGCGGCGCGGTCGACCACCTCCTCCAGCAGGCGCGCAAAGACCTTCGGCGCCGTGACGGGTCCGACGCCCCCCAACTCGGATTTGACCGTGTCGAACACCGCGGAGTTGGCGAAGCGCACGGTCAGACAGACCTTGTCGGTCAGCACGAAGCCGGTCGGGGCGGACGCCAGCACAGAGTCGCCGCCGCGGGCCAGCAGCGGCGTGCTCATGTAGAGCGCGTCCTGCTGCACGCGCACCCGGCTCGACGCCTCGATCTCGGCCAGCTGCTCGCGGGTCGGCACGCGCAGGCCGAGCGTGCGCTCGACCGCCGACACCTCTTCGGGCGAGGGGTGCTGCAGGTCGATCCAGGTTCGACCCTCCAGGCCCTCGGCGGCCAGCGCCGCAGGCGTCGTCTCGCAGTCGCCGGGATGGGGATAGACCTGCAGCATCGACGCCCTTCGCTTGTGCCCTGCGCCCGCCCCGGCGTAGACGCGCTGTCGCAAGGGTTAGCGGGAGAGACGGCCGTGCGACAGGACCAAGGCGCGGACACCCCGCCGCAGGGCGCCAACCGGCGCTCAGCCTTCGCCACCCGGGCAGTGCACGGCGGCCAGCGCCACGACCCGTCCACGGGCGCGGTGATGACGCCGATCTACGCCACCTCCACCTACGCCCAATCCTCGCCCGGGGTGCACCAAGGATTCGAGTATTCGCGAAGCCACAACCCCACCCGCTTCGCCTTCGAGCGGGCGGTGGCGGACCTGGAGGGCGGCGTCGCCGGCTTCGCCTTCGCCTCGGGTCTGGCGGCGATCTCCACGGTGCTGGAGCTGCTGGACGCCGGCGATCACCTGATCGCCTCGGACGACCTCTACGGCGGCACCTTCCGCCTGCTGGACAAGGTCCGCCAGCGTTCGGCCGGGCTGCAGGTCAGCTTCGTCGACCTGTCGGACCTTGACGCGGTGCGCGCCGCGATCCGCCCGAACACCCGGCTGATCTGGGCGGAGACGCCGACCAATCCCATGTTGCGCCTGGCCGATCTGGAGGCGATCGCGGCGATCGGGCGCGAGCGCGGCGTGATCACCGCCGCCGACAACACCTTCGCCAGCCCCTGGTGCCAGCGGCCGCTGGAGCAGGGTTTCGACATCGTCATGCATTCGGTGACCAAATACATCAACGGCCACTCCGACGTGGTGGCGGGCGCGATCGTGGTGCGCGAGGAGGCGCTGGCCGAGAAAGTCCGTTTCCTGCAGAACGCGGTCGGGGGCGTCCTCGGGCCGTTCGACAGCTTCCTGGCGCTGCGCGGCGTCAAGACCCTGGCGCTTCGCATGGAGCGCACCTGCGCCAACGCCCTGAAGATCGCCCGGTGGCTTGAAGCCCGCTCGGGCGTCGCCAAGGTCATCTATCCGGGGCTGGAGAGCCATCCGCAACACGCGCTGGCGATGCGCCAGATGGGCGGCTACGGCGGCATCGTCACCGCGGTCCTCGACGCCGACCTGGACGGCGCCCGCGCCTTCCTCGAGCGAGTGGAGCTGTTCACCCTGGCGGAGAGCCTGGGCGGGGTGGAAAGCCTGATCGAGCACCCGGCGATCATGACCCACGCCTCCATTCCCGCCGTCCAGCGCGACATGCTGGGCATCTCCGACAGCCTGGTGCGCCTGTCTGTGGGCATTGAGGACGCCGACGACCTGATCGCCGATCTGGATCAGGCGCTGGGATAGCGCTCTCCCGCAAGCCGAGACCGGGAGCGGTTGCGCCCTCTCAACGACCCGCCTACCTGCCGCGTCATGACCACAGACACCTCCGGCCTGACCCAGCTCGGCCAAGCCGCGACGCAGCCCGCCAATCCCGAAACGGCGGTGCTGGAGCGCGTGCCCAACCCTCAGGGCGGCCAGCTCTACGCGGTGCGCTTCACGGCGCCGGAGTTCACCTCCCTCTGCCCGCTGACCGGTCAGCCGGATTTCGCCCATCTCGTGATCGACTATGCGCCCCGCGACTGGCTGGTGGAGTCCAAGTCGCTGAAGCTTTATCTGACCAGCTTCCGCAATCACGGCGCCTTCCACGAGGACTGCACCGTCGCCATCGCCCGCAGGATCATCGCCGCGGCCGAGCCGTCATGGCTGCGCATCGGCGGCTATTGGTATCCGCGCGGCGGCATCCCCATCGACGTCTTCTTCCAGACCGGACCGGTCCCAGACGGCCTGTGGGTCCCGGACCAGGGCGTGCCGACCTATCGCGGGCGGGGCTGAGCCGTCACGCCGCCTTGCACGGACGGCGCTGGCCCGCGACACTGCCGCCATGTTCCATTGCCTGCGCCATGAGTGACGTCGGCTATGCGCTAGAGCTGTCGGCGGTGATCGTCGCGGTGACCGCCGGACGGCCGAGGGTGCTGACCGTCGACGGCGGCGAGGCGATCCCGTCCGGTCCCTTCCAGGCCGACCACCGCACGCTTGAACTCGGTCTGCGCAGCTGGGTGGAGGCCTCGACCCACCATCCCATGGGCTATGTGGAGCAGCTCTACACCTTCGCCGACCGCGACCGGATGCTGGGCGGCGAGGGGCTGCGCACCATCGCGCTCAGCTATCTCGCCCTGACCCGGGAGGCGCAGGACGGGGGAGCGGACGCGCCCTGGCGCGACTGGTACGCCTATTTTCCCTGGGAGGACCGGCGCGACGAGACGGCCGATCCGGTCGCCGCGGAGATCGCGCCGAGGCTGCAGGCCTGGGCGGACGAGGCGGGCGATAGCGCGGTGCGCCGCAACCGCCGCCAGCGCGCCGCCCTGATGTTCGGCCTGGACGGCGAACCCTGGAACGAGGAAGCCGCGCTGCAGCGATACGAGCTGCTCTACGAGGCCGGCCTGATCCCGGAAGCGGAGCGGGCGCGGCAGGCGACGTCGGAGCGGCTCCTGCCCCACTCCGGAAGGGCCATGGTGCACGACCACCGACGCATCCTGGCGACAGGGCTCTCGCGCCTACGGGCCAAGATCAAGTACCGCCCGGTGGTGTTCGAGCTGATGCCGCAGACCTTCACCCTGCTGCAGCTCCAGCGGGCCGTCGAGGCCCTGGCCGGTCGCCGCCTGCACAAGCAGAACTTCCGCCGCCTGGTGGAAAGCCAGGGTCTGGTGGAGGAAACCGGAGAGGTGCTGTCGGAGACCGGCGGGCGGCCGGCCCGGCTGGTCCGATTCCGTCGCGAGGTGCTCATGCTGCGCGCCGCCGCCGGCACGCGGCTGGCCTCCTCACGGACGAGCTGAGCGGCTTGCGCCCGGCGCGGTCCGGTGGGAAGCTCGGCGATCCGCCGGGGATCGCGCGGACTTGGGGAAAGTCATGCGCTCGATCATCCTGGCCACCGCCGCCGCGGCCCTGCTCTTCGGCTCCGCCGCCGGCGCGGCCCCCGCCTGTCGGGCCAAGGGCAAATTCGTGAAATGCCCGCCCGCGGCCGCCGCCAAGCCGACGCGATGCAAGGACGCGACCGGTAAGTTCGCCAAGTGCGGCGCTCCCGGCGCCAGGCCCGCCTGACCAGCTAACGTTAAAAGCCGGAGGAAAGATCGAAGACGCCGCTCTTCGTCCTTGCCTTGTGCTCAATGCAAGCATAACTCTGTTGACGGAGACGGGAGCGCATATAAGCTCCCGCTCTAGAAATGCTCTTTAGGAGCATAAGGGAGTTTGCTGATGTCGATGGCTCTTGATCTTGCGCCGCGCACCACGCGCAAGATGGTCGGCGCCGAAGCGCTGTACGCCCGCGTTCGCGGGGCCATCCCGCGCTTGGAGTGGTCGAGCTTCGCTGACGACGCCGTGGCCATCGAGCGGCTGAAGATCGAGCGCGACGCCATCGTGCTGGCGCACAACTACCAGACGCCGGAGATATTCCACGGCGTGGCCGACATCGTCGGCGACAGCCTGGCCCTCGCGCGGGAGGCTGAGAAAACCAACGCTTCGGTGATCGTGCTGGCCGGCGTGCACTTCATGGCCGAAACCGCCAAGATCCTGAACCCGTCCAAGACGGTGCTGATCCCCGACGCCCGGGCGGGCTGCTCGCTCGCCGACAGCATTACCGCCTCTGACGTTCGCGCCCTGAAGGCCGCCCATCCTGGCGTGCCGGTGGTCACCTACGTGAATACCTCCGCCGAGGTGAAGGCCGAGACCGATGTCTGCTGCACCTCCGGCAACGCCAAGAGGGTGGTGGAGAGCGTCACGCGCGAGTGGGGCGTGAACCGGGTGATCATGATCCCCGACAAGTATCTGGCCGCCAACATCGGGGCCGAGACCGGGATCGAGATGATCACCTGGGACGGGGCCTGCGAGGTGCACGAGCGCTTCACGCCCTCCGACATCATCGAGTACCGCGCCGCCATGCCTGGGGTGGTCGTGCTGGCCCATCCGGAGTGCCCGCCGGATGTGGTGGCGGCGGCCGACTACTCCGGATCGACCGCCGGGATCGCCGACTACATCTCGCTGCGCAAGCCGGCCAAGGCGGTGCTGATCACCGAATGCTCGATGGCCGACAACATCGCGGCCCTCAATCCGCAGACCGAATTCCTGCGGCCCTGTAACCTATGCCCGCACATGAAGCGGATCACTCTGGACGGCATCCGCCGTTCGCTGGAGACCCTGACCACCGAGGTCCAGGTCGACCCCGCCGTCGCCGGGCGCGCCCGGCTGGCGGTGGAGCGGATGCTGGCGATCTGAGAGGGGCGGCCATGCACGACCATCAGGACGGACGACCCGTCATCGTCGGAGCCGGCGTCGCGGGGCTGAGCACGGCGCTCAGGCTGGCCGAGCACGGACCCGTGACGGTGCTCTGCGCGGCGGACCTCGGCCAGCAGGCCGCATCGGCCTGGGCGCAGGGCGGCGTGGCGGCGGCCGTGGGGCAGGACGACAGCCCGGCCTTGCATGCCGAGGACACCCTGGCGGCCGGCGACGGCCTGTGCGCGGCGGAGGCGACGACCCGCATCACCGCCAACGGACCTCGCGCCATCGAGCGGCTGCTCGCGCTCGGCGCCCGTTTCGACCACACGCCGCAAGGCGCGCTGAAGCTGGGCTTGGAGGCGGCGCATAGCCGGCGGCGCATCGTGCACGCCCAGGGCGACGGCACCGGGCGCGAGGTGCTGCGGACGCTGATCGAGGCGACCGCGCGTACGCCCGCGATCACGGTGCTGCAGGGCCTGGACGCACGCCGCCTGCTGCTCGACGGCCGCGGCGCGGTGGCCGGCGTGCTCGCCGCGGACGGGTTAGAACGCCCTGTGACGCTGCGGACCGGCGCAGTCGTTTTGGCGACCGGCGGCCTGGGAGGTCTCTACGCCCACACCACCAATCCGGCGGGGGCCGTGGGCGGCGGCCTCGCCATGGCCGCCCGCGCCGGCGCGGTGCTGGCCGACATGGAGTTCGTGCAGTTCCACCCGACGGCGCTGGACGTGGGGCTCGACCCCATGCCGCTGGTCAGCGAGGCGGTGCGGGGCGAGGGCGCCTGGCTGGTCAACGACCTCGGCGAACGGTTCATGGCCGACTACGCCCGCGCCGAACTCGAGCCCCGCGACGTGGTGGCCCGCGCCGTCTGGGCGCAGCTGACCGCCGGCCGCAAGGTCTTCCTCGACGCCCGGACGGCGATCGGCGCGCGCTTCGCGGCCGCCTTCCCCTCCATCCAGGCCTCGTGCCGAGCGGCGCGCCTCGATCCGGCGGGAGGCCTGATCCCCGTCCGGCCGGCGGCGCATTACCACATGGGCGGCGTGGCCGTGGATGCGGCGGGCCGCTCCAGCGTGGCGGGGCTATGGGTCTGCGGCGAGACGGCGTCCACGGGCTTGCACGGGGCCAACCGGCTGGCGTCCAACTCTCTGCTGGAGGCGGCGGTGTGCGGCGAGGCGGTGGCCGAGGACATCGCCGGCGTGCAGTTCGGCCGCCTGCGCGATCCCGTTGCGCCTGGGCTACCGCCGCGGGCCGAGCCGGGCGCGGTGCGCAAGGTGCTGGACAGCTTCGTCGGCGTCCTCCGCGACGCCGAGGGCCTGTCGACGGCGACGACCAGCCTGCGAGCCCTGGTCGAAGCCGGGGGGGCTGCGGCCGATCCCGCTCTGGTGGGACTGTTCATCACCGAGGCGGCCCTGGCGCGCCAGGAGAGCCGCGGCGGCCACTTCCGCACCGACTTCATCGGGCGCGCCTCGGAGGCACGCTCCAGTCGCCTGCGCATGGCCGACATCCTGCCTCGCGCCTCCATCGCGGCGGCGGCGTGAGCGCGAGGGCCCTGACCCCGCCGGCGCCCCTATCCCCGTTGCTGCTCGAGCCGATGGTCCGCGCAGCCCTGCTGGAAGACCTGGGCCGCGCGGGCGATCTCACCACGGACGCCATCATCCCGACCGGCGCACGCGCCCGCGCCGTACTGCAGGCGCGCGAAACGGGCGTGGTGGCTGGCCTCGACCTGGCCGTTATAGCCTTCCGCCTGGCGGACCCAGGCCTGAGCGTTGAGGTGCTGAAGGGTGATGGCGCGCGGGTCCAGCCCGGCGACGACATCGCCGTGGTCGAGGGGCCCGCCCGCGGTCTGCTCACCGGCGAGCGGGTGGCGCTGAACTTTCTCGGCCACCTCAGCGGCGTGGCGAGCGCCACCGCCTCGATCGTGGACGCCATCGCCCACACCCGCGCCAAGGTGGTGGACACGCGCAAGACTTTGCCCGGGCTGCGGGCCGTCCAGAAACATGCGGTTCGGCTCGGCGGCGGGGCCAACCACCGGTTCGGATTGGATGACGCCGTGCTGATCAAGGACAACCACATCGCCGTGGCGGGCGGATTGACGATCGCGGTGGAGCGCGCCCGTGCCTACGTCGGCCATCTGGTTCAGATCGAGGTGGAGGTCGACACCTTAGACCAGCTCCGCGAGGCGTTGGCCGCCGGCGTGCACGCGGTGTTGCTGGACAACATGGATCCCGACAGGCTGCGCCAAGCGGTGGCGATCGTGGACGGTCGTGCGGTGACCGAAGCCTCGGGACGGATCAACCTGCAGACCGCTCCGGCGATCGCGGAAAGCGGGGTGGACCTGATTTCGGTCGGCTGGCTGACCCACAGCGCGCGCGTGCTGGACATCGGCCTGGACTATCGAAGCTGAGGCTGCTTTAGTAAAGCCCGGTCGGCGGGGGCGGAGGCTTTGGCGCTGCGGCCGCAGCCGGGCTTGTGGGCGGCGGCGTGGGCGGGTTCGAGCCGGAGCTCTTGGCGTCGCTGTCGTCTTCGCTGTCGTCGGAGTCGTCGCTCTCGGCCACCACGCGGACCTTCTTGGGCGCAGGCGGGTGGATCACGGCCACCGCCTCGTCATGGGCGATCTTGCGGATGTAATTCTCGTCCACCGGAGGCGGCGGAGCGGGATTGTCGACGGAGGTGGCCTTCCGGGCTTCAAGCGGCGCGACATAGGTGTCGTCGGCGGAACCGCCTGGCGCGGCCGCCGCCCGGCTGTAGCCCAGGTAGGAGCCGACGCCTGCAGCCCCCGCCAGCACAAGCGCTGCGACCCAAACCGCGCCTCTAGACACCCCGATCATGGGCTCAGACTACGCCGTCGACGGACGCGACGGAAGTCCCGCCAGACCACGTGCGACAGCCGGACGCCCAAGCGCTGATCTTCAGCGCTGATCGTCACGCGCCCATCTTCAGGCGCGCCTGCCGGTGGACCAGCATGTCCCTGGGCGTCACCCGCACGAAGCGGGTCCGCACGGCGGACCAGGCCTCAAGCACCGCTTGAGCCCTGGGCGAGGCGGTCGCGGCAAGGTGCGCCTCCAGCAGGGTCTTCAGCGCCGGCTCGTCCTGAGGCTCCACCTCTCCGGTGACCACGCTGTCCGGATTGACGCGCAGTGCGAACTGCCCGTCATCGTCCAGGACAAAGGCCTCGCCGCCGGTCATGCCTGCGCCGAAGTTCGGTCCGGTGGGGCCCAGCACCGCCACCAGGCCGCCGGTCATGTACTCGCAGCCGTGTGCGCCACAACCCTCAACCACCGCGTCCGCGCCGGAGTTTCGCACGGCGAAACGCTCACCCGCGCCGCCTGCGACGAACAGCCGACCGGAGGTCGCCCCGTAGAGGCAGGTGTTGCCGACCAGGGGGTCGAACACCTCGGCCCCGACGTGACGAGGCGGGCGCACCGTGACCGTGGCGCCCGAAAGCCCCTTGGCGACATAGTCGTTGGCCTCGCCGACAAGATCGATGCGCAAGCCCTTGACCGCAAAGGCGCCAAGGCTTTGGCCCGCCGCGCCCTTCAGCTCCAGCCGCAGGTGGTCGGGACGAAGGCTGTCGCCGAAGTGGCGCACGATGGCCGAGGAGGTGCGCGCGCCGATGGTGCGCATCGTGTTAGTCACCGAATAGCTCAGCGCCATCTTCTCGCCCCGCTCCAGCAGGGGCGCGGCGTCGGCCATGATCTGGGCGTCCAGCGTGTCCTCGGTCAGCGCCTGACGCACGTCTTCGGTGTAGGGCTTGAGCGCCGCCCCTTCCACCCGCACCAGCAGCGGGTTCAGGTCCAGATCGTCCAGATGCATGCCGCCGCGGCTGACCTGGGTCAGCAGATCGGTGCGGCCGATGATCTGGTCCAGGTGGGTGAAACCGAGTTCGCCCAGGATTTCGCGCACCTCCTCGGCGATATGGGTGAAGAGCGCGATGACCTTCTCTGGTGAGCCGGAGAATTTGGCGCGCAAAGTCTCGTCCTGGGTGCAGACGCCAACCGGGCAGGTATTGGAATGGCACTGTCGCACCATCAGGCAGCCCACTGCGATCAGGGACGCGGTGCCGATGCCGAACTCCTCGGCGCCCAGCATGGCGGCGATCACCACATCACGCCCGGTACGGATCAAACCGTCCGTACGCAGACGGACGCGGTGACGGAGCCCGTTCAGGGTCAGCACCTGGTGCGCCTCGGCCAAGCCGATCTCCCAAGGACAGCCCGCCTGCTTGATCGAGGACTGGGGCGAAGCGCCTGTGCCGCCGACGTTGCCGGAGACGAGGATGGTGTCGGCCTTGGCCTTGGCCACGCCCGCAGCCACCGCGCCGATGCCCGACATGGACACCAGCTTCACGGTCACCTTGGCGTCGGGATTGATCTGCTTGAGATCGTAGATGAGCTGGGACAGGTCCTCGATGGAATAGATGTCGTGATGCGGCGGCGGAGAGATCAGGCTGACGCCCGGCGTAGAGTGGCGCATCCGGGCGATGAACTCGGTTACCTTGAAACCCGGCAGTTGGCCGCCCTCCCCGGGCTTGGCGCCCTGGGCCACCTTGATCTCGATTTCGCGGCATTGGTTCAGGTATTCGGCGGTGACGCCGAAGCGGCCGGAGGCGATCTGCTTCACGGCGCTGTTGGCGTTGTCGCCGTTCGCGCGGGGGCGGTAGCGCTCGGGGTCCTCGCCGCCCTCGCCTGAGACCGAGCGGGCGCCGATGCGGTTCATGGCGATGTTGAGCGTGCCGTGCGCCTCGGGCGAGAGGGCCCCCAGCGACATGCCAGGCGTGACGAACCGCTTGCGCAAGCCGTTGACGCTCTCCACCGCCTCGATGGGCTTGGCCTTGCGATCCGAACGCCAGGCCAGGAGGTCTCGAAGCGAGACCGGCCGCGCCTCCCGCACCATTTTGGAATAGGCCTTGAAGCTCTTGTAGTCGCCGGTGTTGCAGGCGTGCTGGAGCTTGTGGATCAGCGCCGCCTCATAGGCGTGGTTTTCGCCCGAGGAGCGCACCTTGTAGAAGCCGCCGAGCGGGATGACGGCGCTGGCCGGCGTCCAGGCCACCTCGCGCTCCTCCACCATCCTGGCCTCCAGCCCCGCCAAACCCATGCCGGAGATGCGCGAGGTCATGCCGGGGAAGAACTCCGCCACCAGCGCCCGCGACAGGCCCACGGCCTCGAACTCATAGGCGCCCCGGTAGGAGGAGATGACGGAGATGCCCTTCTTGGCCAGGATCTTCAGCAGTCCCGCCTCTATGGCCTTCTTGTAGTTCAGCACCGCGTCCCGCAGCGTCAGCCCGCGATACAGGCCGCGGTCAAGCCGGTCCTGGAAGCTCTCCTGGGCGAGGTAGGCGTTCACCGCGGTGGCGCCCACGCCGACCATCACCGCGAACTGGTGGCTGTCCACCACGCCCGCCGAGCGCACGATGATGGAGGCGTAGGATCGCAGCCCCTCGTCGACCAGCCGCGCATGCACGCCGCCCGTGGCCAGGATCATGGGCAGGGGCATGCGATCCACCCCGCTGGCCTCGTCGGTCAGCACGATCTGGGCCGCGCCGCCGCGGATGGCGTGCACCGCCTCGGTGCGGATGCGGTCCAGGGCGGCCCTGAGCGCATCACCGCGGCGCGCTTCCAGGGCCGGTACCGGCATGGTGCAATCGATTACGGTGACCCGGCTCTCGCCGAACTGGGTCAGCATCCGCTCGTACATGCCGGTGGTCAGCACCGGGCTCGACAGCACGAACACCTCGGTCTGGCCCTCGTCCTGAGCCAGTATGTTGCCGAGGTTCTTGAACCGGGTCTTCAAGCTCATGGTCCCGCCTTCGCGCAGCGGGTCGATGGGCGGGTTGGTGACCTGGGCGAAGTTCTGGCGGAAGTAATCCGACAACGGACGGATGCGCGAGGACACGACCGCCAGGGGGCTGTCGTCGCCCATGGAGCCGATGGCCTCCTTGCCGTCCAGCGCCATGGGATCGAGGATCATCTCGATCTGCTCCAGCGTCATGCCGGCGGCGGCCTGGCGGCGCGACAGGTCCTGACCCGCATAGCGCCGGGGTTCGGGACCCGGACCGATGCGGTCCTCCAGCTCCACCATGTTCTCCAGCCATCGGGTGTAGGGATGGCTGGCGGCGAGTTCGTCGATGATCTCGCGATCGGGATACAGGCGACCCGCCTGCAGGTCGACGGCCACCATGCCGCCCGGCGGCACGTTCAGGCGGCGCAGGACGCGTTCGTCGCCGACGCCGGCCATACCCGCCTCCGAGCCCGCGATCAGCAGGCCGTCCACGGTCTGGATCAGGCGCAGCGGCCGCAGTCCGTTGCGGTCCTTGCCCGCCAGCACCCAGCGCCCGTCCGTGGCGCAGATGGCGGCCGGCCCGTCCCAGGGCTCCATCACCGCATTGCAGTAGGCGTAGAGCGCCCGGTGCTCGGGCGCCATCAGCCCGTCCTGGTTCGACCAGGCTTGCGGCATCAGCAGCGCCTTGACCATGGGCGCCGGCCGTCCTGCGCGCACCAGCATCTCGAACACGTTGTCGAGGGCCGCGGAGTCCGAGCCGCCTGGCCGCACCACCGGCTTCACCGTGTCGCCGTGCTCGCCGAAAGCGTCCGCGGCCATGCGGATCTCGTGGCTCTTCATCCAGTTGATGTTGCCGCGCACGGTGT
>CAXTEX010000052.1:0-15244 GCA_964243445.1 uncultured Caulobacteraceae bacterium
AGAACTGCTTTTCGGTGATGTTGCCGTAATAGCCCTTCAGCTTCTGCTTGGCGCGTAGCTGCAGGCCGAAGTCGGAGACCTTCTGCTTCCTGCGCTGGCCGTGCTGGCCGGGACCGTAGGCGCGCTGGTTGACCGGGCTCTTGGGCCGGCCCCAGAGGTTCTCGCCCATACGGCGGTCGAGCTTGTATTTCGCCGAGTGGCGCTTGGACATTGGCTTCTCTAGTCTCGACGCGGTCCGGTCCGGCCTCTATCAGCCGAACGGTTGCAACGGCGGCGCTCGCATCACCCGTCATGAATATCCCGCGCCGCCGAGCAAGCCCGGCGACGGGAAAGGCGGGCTTATGGCGGGTCAGGCCCAGGCCTGTCAAGGCGGGCGCGGCCCGGCCCCTTGCGCAAGGACCGCTCCCACGCCGCGCCGGCGTCGTCGAAGCCCGTGGCGCGGCAGAAGGCGTCCAGCCCCGAGGCCTCGCGCGTGACTGGACACCGGAGGACGTCACAGCCAGCCGTGCGCCCCGCCTGGGCCGCGGCTTTCAGCAGCACCCGCCCGATCCCGCGCCGCCGCGCGTCCGGCGCGACGAGGAGCAGGCTGACCAGGGCGATGCGCGCGGACTGGAGCGGGCTCAGCCAGTGCAGCACGATCAAGCCGCTGGGCGGCCCCCATTCCGACGCGAGCAAGGCGACGCCTGGCTCGTCGCGAAAAGCTTCCAGCCGACGGGCTAACAGGGCGGCGGGCGCATCCGGTCGGACGATCTCCATCAGCTCGGCGAGGGCTGGCGCGTCCGCCGGCGTCGCAGCGCGGATCTCCAGCCCGTGGCGGCTAGCCAACGGTTCGGGGTTCCGCCGGCGACGCATCCCGCCTCGTCGGGGTCAGACCGCCCACCAGGCTCTGCAGCTCCGGTCCGGGTTCAATGATCATGGTCGCCGGGCTCGCGCCGCCGCCCTCGAAGACGATCTTGGCGTCCGACAGGGTCTTGATCACCTCCAGATAGAGCCGGCTCCTGACCGCGTTGGCGACCCGGGGCGAGACGATGTAGGCGAGGCAGTTGAAGTTCACTGCGCCTGCGGGCGTCAGCGAGTCGATGAAGACGCCGGGCTTGAGCTCCTTCAGCACGTCCTCGTCCGCGTCCAGCACGCCGGCGATCAGCTCCAGGGCGCGGGGCGCGTCGGCGGCCGCGCCGATGGTGAACTGCAGCTGCACCCGCCCGCGCGGGTCGCCGAGCGTCTTGTTCTGCACCGCCTTGGTGATCAGGTCGGAGTTGGGCACGATCAGGGTGGTGCGGTCGAAGGTGCGGATCTCGGTCGCGCGCACGCGGATGCGCTGCACGTCGCCCTCCACGCCTCCGACATTGACCCAGTCGCCGACCTTCACCGGCCGCTCCACCAGCAGGATCAGCCCCGAGACGAAATTCTGCACGATCTGCTGCAGACCGAAGCCGATGCCGACGGAGAGCGCGCTGGCCACCAGGGCGATCTGCTTGAAGCCGAGCCCCGCCGCCGCCAGCGCCCACAGGATCGCCAGTCCCACGCCCAGATAGCGCACCCCGGTGCTGACCGAATTGCGCACGCCGGCGTCCCAGCCGGTCACCGGCAGATAGCGCCGGTTCACCCAGCGCTCGATCAGGTGCACCAGACCCAGACCCGCCAGAAGGCTGGCCAAGCCCGTGGCCACCGAGCGCGGCGAGATGACGACGGAGCCGACGTGGATCGCTTCGCCAATGCTCGCCACGTGGGTGGTCAGCATCTCGCCGTTGCGTCCGAACGGGGTCAGCGCCAGGCTGAGGGCGCATAGAACGATGAGGATCTGCAGCAGCGCCGAGGCCAGCACGCCGAGCTGGTCGACGGTGGAGGCGGTCAGGTTCAGCACGCCCAGGAGCAGCCGGCCGACCCAGCCGCGCGGCTCGAACAGCTTGCCCACCGCGTCGTCGGTAAAGCGCAGCAGCAGGTAGGTGATCGCGATGAGCACGCTGATCCAGAAGATCTGCTTGGAGACCAGCAGGGCCAGGGTGGTGAAACCTGCGAACACCGCGCCGACGGTCAGCAGGATCGCCCCGGTGAGCGCCAGCGACAGGAGGGCGCGGGCGGGCGTCCGGGTCTCGGCGTCCGACCCGCTCTCCCCGGGCTCCCGGTCGCCGCTGAGCGCGACGAGCACCAGGCTCGCCACCCCCGCATAGGCCAGGGAGACCAGGCAGTTGCCGGCGATCGTGGCCGCAAGGCTCGCACCCACCACGCTGTTGAGGCTGCGCAGCAGCAGCCCGGAGCCCGTGATCACCGCCACCAGCCAGGGCAACGCGCGCATGCGGGCGGCCAGCCGTTCCGACACCGGCAGCAGTCGCTCGCGGGGGTTGGAGGCGCCGGCGAGCTGTCGGCTCAGGGCCACGACCGCCCCGCCCCAGAACACCGCGATGACCAAGGCGCGGGCGAGCGCCTCCACCTTCTCGGAGACTAGGTCGCCCCAGATCAGGCCCAGGTTCACCATCACCGCCGCCAGCCCCGGCAGCAGGGTGTCGACCAGGACTGCGCCGACGGCGTGGGCGGTCCGGTGCAGATCGCCGCCCCTCGCATCGCCACTCCCCGAAACGGGCGCGCTCCCGGGTGCCCCCCCCGCCCGGGCCGCAGCCGACGCCGCGCGACGGCCGATCATCCGCTTGAGCCAGCGCCTGAGCGGCCAGGCGATGACGAAGGCCAAGACGAGCGCGACGCCCACGCTGAGCAGGGCGCGCGGCTCGGACGCGGCGCGCGCGGTGGTCCAGGCGTCGCTGAACAGCCGCTCCAGACGCTGCAGGTCGGGGCCGAGCGACGCGCCGAGCGAGGTCCAGAAGCCGGCCTCGAGCGGGGAGGCGGTGCGCTGCAGCACCTGGGCGTCGAAGGCGCTGCGGCGACGGTTGGCGACGGTGTTATAGACCTCGCTGGCCAGGTTGGCCGCCTGGCGGGCGGCGCCGAACTCCGTCTCAAGCTGGGCGCGGCGGGCCAGCAGGTCCCCGCGATCCCGGGCTTCAGCGGGATCAAGACGCGGGCGGACAGCGCCGGACGCGGTGGAATAGCGCTTCAGCCGCGCGTCGACGGCGGCGATCTCGTTGGCGCGGGCGTGGGCGAAGCCGTCGTCGGCGGCCTGGTCGGCGGCGGCGTCCTGGCGGGTCTTGAGCAGGGCGGGCTCGCCGGCGGCCTGGCCGGCTTCGGGGGTCAACCGCTCGGTCGCCTGGATCAGGGTCTGGAGCTGCATCCGGCTCGCGGCGATGGCGGCTTCGGTGGGCGGCGGCGCGGCTGGGGCGGTTTTGGGCCCGCTCGGCTTTGAGGACGGCTCCGGCTTGGGCGGAGCGGCGGCGGTCGTGTTGACGGCCTCGGACACTGCGTTGGCCGCAACGGCGGCGATCGGAGCGGCGGCCGTGTTGGGGACGGTCGCGGGCGGCGGGGCGGACGGGCTCTGGGCTGTGGGCGGCGCCGTGACGACGGGCGCATGGACGATCGGAGCGGATGTCGCGACGCCCGGAACCTGGGCGAAGGCGGCGCAGGCCTGACCCAGGCTGGCGAAGGCGACGAGCGCCGCCAGGCGTGCGGGAAGCTTGGGCATGAGCCCTCAACGCACGACCGCCGGCTTGGGAGCCGCATCGCCGTGGGACAGCTCGCCGCAGGGACGACGGTCAGGTCGCCGGCCCGGCCAGGACTTGCGATCCCGGGCTCAAGGCCTCATGGCCTGACCCCGGCAGGCCGGCTTGACGGATGCGGGAGGCGGCGTGGCGATCCTCGGGTCAAGAGCGAAGGTGCTCGCCGCCGCTGTCGCCATCTTGGCGGTCTTGGGCGTGATCGTAGCGGCGGCGGTCGGCGACGCCCGAAACTGGGCGATCGCGGTCGCCTCGCACCGCCTCGGGCGGCCCGTGCATGTCGACGGCGACCTGTCGCTGCGGGCCGGGCTGGCGGGGCCGGTCGTCCGCTTCACCGACCTCCATGTGGACCAGCCCGCCTGGGCAGGCCCAGGACGAATGGCGTCGGTGGCGCGGGGCCGCATCGATCTGCCGTGGAGCGTGCTGCTCGGCGACGGCCGGCTGCGCGCCGTGGCCCTCGACGGCGTGCGGTTGTCGCTCAGGCGCGACGCCCAAGGGCGAGTCGACTGGACAGGGAACGGGGCGGGGGCACCGCTCAGGCCGCCGCGCATCGACCGCCTCGTGCTCACCGACGGCGTCCTCGACGTCCAGGACCTCCAGAGATCGGTCGGCTTCCATGGCGTCATGAGCGCGGACGCCACGCCCGCCGGGTCCGAGCTGAAGCTTTCGGGGGCAGGAACGAGCGAGGGCCAGCCCTGGACCGCCAGGGTGTCGGTCGCCCGCAAGCCTTCCGGACCGCCCGCCTACGCCCTGGATGCGACGCTCGCGCTGCAGGGTCCGTCCGGGCCGTCGTCGGCCAGGTTCCTGGGCGCCCTGGCCCTGTCCGCCCCGCATCGGCTGGAGGGAGCGTTGGCGATCAGCGGTCCGGACCTGCACGCCTTCGGTCACCTGGGAAACCTGCCGCTCCCCCGGACGCCGCCCTATAGCCTCGGCCTGCGCATCACCGCCGGCGGCGGGCGGGCCGAGCTGGACGCCATCTCAGGCAGGGTCGGGGCGTCGGAACTCGAAGGCGCGATGACCGTCACGCCGCAGCCTGGCGGCCGGCGCCTGCAGGCGGACCTGCGCTCCAGCTCGCTGCGCATCTCCGACCTGTTCGCCGTGGCGAGCGGCGGCGAGCTGACCGCGCGCCCACGCACGGGCCGCCTGCTGCCGGACGCCGCCATCAATCCCGTCCCGCTGCGCAAGCTCTCCGGCGAGATCAGGTTCACGGCCGCGGCGGTCCAGCCGCCGACCACGCCCACCATCCGCAGCCTGCAGCTTCGGGTCAGGTTCGATCAGGGGGTGATCTCCGCCGACCCCCTGACGCTGCAGCTCGCGCCGCGGGGCCGGGCCGTGCTGCACCTGCGCCTGGACGTGAGAGGGGCCACGCCGCACATCGGCTTCGACGCCGACGTCAAAGGCGCCGACACGGAGGACTTCAGCCGGACCGGCGTCGCGGGCGCCCCGTTGCAGGCCGACTTCGACGCCTCCGCCCACCTGCAAGGCTCGGGCGCGTCGCTCGCGGCGGCGGCGGGGAACGCCTCCGGCGACGCCAGCCTGCACGCCCTGGGCGGCCGGCTGAAGGCCGTGCCGGCCGAGGTGCTCAGCGCCAATCTGGCGCGCGGCCTGATCTCGCTTCTCACCAAGCGTCAGGGCGACGTAAGGCTGCGCTGCGCGGTGGCGCGCTTCCACGTCCAGGACGGTGAGGCGAAGGCGACCGCGCTCCGCCTGTCCACCGAGGCCGGCGGGGCGGCGGGCTACGGCGGCCTGGACCTGAAGGCCCAGACCCTCGACATCACTTTGCGGCCCGACGGCGCGGTGTCCGGTCCCACCTCCGTGCGCATAGACGGTCCGATCGCTCATCCCCGCGCGACCCTGGCGCTGGACGATCCCCGCGCCGTGCTGCGCAAAGCCCTCGGCGGGCTCATGCACGCCGCCGCGCCCACGCCTGTCCGAGATACCGGCTGCCGCTGAGCGCCGCACCCCTGCGACGAACGTCGCCAAGACCTCGTTGTGCAGACCGGGCCGATGGACGCCGCTGGCAGGGCCTTATAAGGCCGTCAGGGTCGCAGACCGCA
The DNA here is from genome assembly GCA_964243445.1 of uncultured Caulobacteraceae bacterium. Lineage (GTDB taxonomy): Bacteria > Pseudomonadota > Alphaproteobacteria > Caulobacterales > Caulobacteraceae > CAHJWH01. Next base: position 5,657 of record CAXTEX010000052.1, read on the forward strand.
GGCCGGAGGACATCGTCTTGAACCGCGCCGCCGATGCGGGAGTGCTGGTGATCACGGGCGGCTCGTCCGGCATCGGGCGGGGCGTGGCGGCGCTGTTCGCCCGCCAGGGCTGGCGCGTGGGCCTGATCGCCCGGGGGCCCGAGGCGCTCGCCGCCGCCTGCGAGGAGATCGAGGCCGCCGGCGGGCGGGCGGCGAGCGCGCAGGCCGACGTCACCGACAGCCCGGCGCTGGCCGCCGCCGCCTCGGCCCTCGCCGACGCGCTCGGCCCGATCGATCTGTGGATCAACTGCGCGGGCAACGGCGTCTACGGCCGCTTCGACGACGTGGCCGAGCGCGAGTTCCAGCGCGTGACCGACGTCACCTACCACGGCACGGTCAACGGCACGCGGGTGGCGCTGGCCCACATGCGGCCGCGGGGACGGGGCATGATCCTCAACGTCTGCTCGGCGATCGCCTTCTACGGCACGCCCATGCTCTCCTCCTACGCCGGGGCCAAGGCGGCGGTGCGCGGCTTCGCCCAGGCGGTGGTGGGCGAGCTGAGGCTGGAGCGCTCCGCCATCCGGGTCTGCACCGTCTTCCCGCCCGCCGCCAATACCCCCTTCTTCAGCCATGCGGTAAGCCACATGGGCTGGCCGGCGCGGCCCGCCTGGCCCGTCTACCAGCCCGAGGTCGTGGCGCGGGGCGTCTGGCAGGCGGCGCATGGGCGCCGTACGGAGATGACCATCAGCGGCACCTCGGCCGCCTTCGCGCTCGCCACTCGCTGCTCGCCCGCGCTGATCGCCTGGTGCATGTCCCAGCTCGGCATCGAGAAGCAGAGCTCCCAGGCGCCGGAACTCGCCCGCATGCTGGAGCCAACCCTGTTCGAGCCGTCACAACGCGTCTTCGGCGTGCGTGGAGCCTTCAACGCAGGCGCGCGCACCTGGAGCAGCCAGCTCTGGCTGGACCGCCAGCGGACGCGGCTGGCGCGGGCGCTCGGTCGCACCCTCAGGCCGGCCAGGGGGCGAGCCACGGCGCCGCCAGCCGCTGCGTCTCCGCCCAGACCCGCTCCACCTGCGCCGGGTCCAGCGCTTGTCGATTTGGACGGACAGCCCGGCGCTTCTTGACGTAGGCGCCGGTGATGTCGGCGAACTCCGGCGACAGGGCCACGTGCAGGGGCGTGTCGGCGCCTTGCGCCTCGCTCAGGGCGGCCAGCGCGAGCAACCGCCAGGCCGCCCCGATTACCCCGCCCGTGCGCACCAGCCCGGTGGCCACCAGCCCCGGATGCACCACGTTGACCGTCACGCCCGCACCGCGCAGCCGCTCGGCCAGGGCGAAGCTCGCCATCATCAGCGCCAGCTTGGACTGGCCGTAGGCCGCCACCATGCTCCAGCGCCGCCCGAGCACGAGGCGGTCGGGGTCCAGGCGCGCCCGGTCCGAGCTGGAGGAGCCGACGTTGACGATCCGCGCCGGCGCGCCCGCGGTCAGCGCCGGCAGCAGGGCGCGGGTGAGCACGAGCGGCGCGAGCAGGTTCACCGCCAGCACGCGGTCGAAACCTTCCGACGTGGTGACCGGCCGGGCCTCGAACACGCCGGCGTTGTTGATCAGAAGCTTCACCTCTGGATGGCGTGCGGCGATGCGCTCGCCGAGCGAGCGCACCTGCGCCAGGGAGGACAGATCGGCGATCTCGCTCTCCAGGGCGGCGGACGGGGCCTGAGCGACGATCCAGGCCGAGGCCGCCTGAGTGCGCGCCGCGTCGCGCCCGACGAGCACCACGCGACGCCCGGCTTGCGCAAGACCCAGGGCGACGTGTCGGCCTATGCCGCCCGTGGCCCCGGTGACGACGGCTATGGCTGGGGAGACGGGTCCGCTCATCGCTCCTGTCTGCCCGCGCAGACGCCGCCGGTCCAGCCGCGACGGGCGGCGCCAGGCGCACGCGGAGCGGAAGCGGCGTCGACGGCGTTTGAAGCCCGGCAACAAGGGAGATCGAAGATGATCGGCGTCGTGGCGACCATTCAGGCCAAGGAAGGCCGGGAGGCCGAGTTTGAACAGGTGTTCGCGGAGATGACCTCCCAGGTGAAGTCTAAGGAGCCCGGGAACCACATGTACCAGCTCACCCGCAGCCGTTCGGAGCCTCGCACCTACAAGGTGCTGGAGATGTACGCCGACCAGGCCGCGCTCGAGGCCCACGGTGCGAGCGACCACTACAAGGAAGGCGGCCGCAAGCTGCGCGACCTGGTCGAGGGACGCCCGGTCGTGGAGCTGCTCGACGCGGTGATCTAAACCCCGGCGAAGCGTGTCAGCCTGCAGACCTGGAGCCGGCCGCCAGAGCCGGCGTCAGGTCCAGTAGAGCTGGCGCGCCGCCGGCAGGTGTTCGTGCAGCAGGGCGGCCAGGGTCTCGCGCATCTCGCGCATCAGGGGTGCGGGATAGACGAACTTGGTCGAACCGAACTTGGTCAGCTTGCGCGAGCGAGCAGCCTCGTCCAGGTCGAGCGACGTGCCCGGATACCAGCCCTGGATGACGGCCTTCGACTTGGGCGTGAAGCGGTGGGTGATCAGCTCCACCGTGAGGTCGAGGTCCGCTACGCCCGCCAACTCGCGCCCGGCGTCCCTGAACAGCTGGGCGTAGGCCACGCGCCATCCTTCGACGGGCTGGATCGGCGCCACGGTCAGGCCGACGCGGTAGCCGTCTCGCGCCAAGCGTCCCAAGGCCGAAAGCCGCGCCGATAGCGAACTCGTCCCGCCCTCGAAACGGATCAGCGGGGCGGCGTTGACCGACATGCGCACGCGCACCCGGCGACCATGCGGCAGGCCGATCAGCGGCCCCACGCCGTCGAACTTGGTGGTGAAGCGCAGCTGCACGGATGCGTCCCAGGCGCCGAAGCGGCGCACCGCCGCCGACAGGCTGCCGGTCAGGTGCTCCACGCCCAAGGGATCGGCGTAGCAGGAGGCCTCGAAGGTGGTGCCCTCGTGCGCCCGGTCCGCCGAGACGGAGGTCACGCCCCCCTGGCCGACGTAGGCTGCGAGCCCGTCCAGGATCTCATCGACATTGGCGTAGACGCGGGTGATGGGCGCGCCGACCAGCGAGCCCGCCAGATAACAGTATTGGCAGTGGGCGTGGCAGCCCTCCGCCAGGTCGAAGCGCCAGTCGGCCGAGGGCGGGATGGGCTGCAGCCGCCGTTTGCTCTCGGAGGCGACGACGACGGCCAGGGTGGACTTGGCCAGCTTGTAGGCCGCGCGGTCGTCCGCGGTCTTGGGGGTGACGATCCGGTCGCCGGCCAGCTCCACCACCTCGCTGCCGAGCGCCGCGGCGCGGGCGGCGATCTCGCGGCCGTGCGGCTCGCCTCGGGCGGCGCGGGTGATCAGCACCCGCTGCGGACGCCACAGTCGCGGCGGGGCCGGCGCGATGTCTTGAGGGGGTGAGGAACGGAGCAGGGCGGCCACGCCTGCCAAACGCCGACTGCCGGCGGAAATGTTCCGCTCACCTCGCGGCGCGGTGGAAGGCCAGCGCGTACTGCACGCCGGTCCACAGCGTCATCGCCGCCGCCGCCCACAGCAGCACCACCGCCGCGATCGCCAGCCCGCCCGAGCCCAGCCCCGTCGCCAGCAGCGCCAGGGACAGGGCGACCAGCTGGACGGTGGTCTTCCACTTGGCGAGGCCGGTGACCGGCAGCTTCACGCCGCGTCCCGCTCCCGCCTCCCGCAGGCCCGAGACGAACACCTCGCGGAACAGGATGAGGAAACCCGGGATGGCCACCGCCAGCCCGGCGCCGGCCAGCACCAGGCCCAGCACCGCGGCGAGCACGGCGATCTTGTCGGCGATGGGGTCGAGCGCGGCGCCCCAGGCCGAGGCGGCGTTCCACCGCCTGGCCAGCCAGCCGTCGAAGAAGTCGGTCAGCGCGCCCGCGGCGAACAGCACGAAAGCCCCGTCCGCCAGCGACCGGCCGCCGCCCGCCGCGAGGGCGGCCATCAGGGCGAACACGGCCGCCGCCGCCGCGATGCGCGACACGGTGAGCAGATTGGGGACGTCGCGCCGGGTCAACATGAGGACGTTGCAACGCGCAGCCGCCTGATGCGCTGCGGGCCCCGCCGCCGGCGGTCAGGCGCTGCTGCTGGGGCTCAGCAGCTGCAGCAGGCTGTCGTTCTGCAGGCTCGAGAAGACCTGGGCGGAGGCGGACAGCGCGGTCTGGGCCAGGCTGAGCTGGGTCGCCACCTGCGCCTCGTCGGGGACCGTCAGGTTGGACACCACGCCCTTCAGCGCCGTCTGCTGGTCGCCGAGCCGGGTGGAGGTGTCGGACACCTGCTGCTGCACCACGCCGTTGTCGGCGACCGTGGCGTTGGTCGAACTCACCGCGGTGTCGAACTGCGACAGCACGCCGGTGAGGAAGTCGGACTGGGCCGGGGTCAGGGTCGTGCCGAACGGGCCGTCGGGGCCGTCGTTATAGGCCTGGACGGCGGCCAGAGCGCTGGTGAGCGGCGTCCCCACGGCGCTGGCCAGCACGCCGGTCTTGATCACGGTGTTGTCGTCCAACCGGCTGGCCTGGGCCGTCTGGCCGTTGGTGTAGATGGCCGAGGGCGGGCTGGCGGCGGTCAGGTCGGTGAGCTGGCTGGCGGTGACCGGCGCGCCAGCCTGGCCGCCGGAGAAGAGGTACTGGCCGTCGTATTGGGTGTTCAGCGCGCCCGCGGCGGTGGAGAGCTGGGCCTGCAGGGTGCTCAGCAACTCGTCGCCGCTATTGTTGGCCAGCGCCTCGGCCACGGCGTTGCGCGAGGACTGGGCGGCGGTGGCCACGGTGGTCAGCGCCTGGTCCTGCACGTCCAGCTTGCCGGAGAGGGCGTCGGCGTTGGCGACATAGCTGGTCAGGCGCGAGGCGACGCTGTTCACCGCCGTCAGGGTCCCGGCCGTAGGGCCGTAGCCGGCGAGATCGGTGGAAAGCTTGCCGCTGGAGACCTCGGCGGCGTCCTGCGCCTCCTGGGTCTGGGTGGAGCCGATGTTGGCCTGCAGCGAGGCGAACAGGCTGGCGGTGGAGATGGGGCTGGTCATGGCTGGGCCTCGGGCGGGGCTTCAGGGCTCAGTTCACGGCGTTCAGCAGGGCGGTGAAGACGTCCTGGGTGGCCTGGATCAGCCGCGCCGAGGCGCTGTAGGCCTGCTGGTAGGTGGTCAGCGAGATCAGCTCCTGGTCCACGTTGACGCCCTCCGTGGAGCTTAGGCGGGACCGGGTCTCGCTGGCCACGGCCGCCGCATTGGTGGCGGCCGTGTCGGCGTTGGACGCCTGGGAGGCGATCGCGCCGCTGAGGTTGGAGGCGTAGCCGGACAGGGTGGCGGTCACCGCCGCCGCTCCGCCCGCCGCATCGAAGGCCAGGCTGGCCTGGCCCGCTGTGGAGAAGGCGTCCGCCGCCGACGTGTCGCCCGAGGCGATCACCGGGGCGCCCGCCGCAGCGCCGAGCGTCACCGCCGAGGTCTGCAGGAGGGCGGGGTTGGCGGCGATGTCGCTTCGCACGCTCAAGGTGTTGATGGAGGCGTTGCGTGCCTGGGCCCCTATCCCGAACAGTTGCGTCAGGGACGCGCCCGTCGCGGTGTTGGCGGTGGCGTCGTCCTTGACCGACAGGGCGACACCCGAGCCGCCCGTGGCGGTGAAGCCGAGCTCGCCATCGGCGTCGAGCTGGAAGGCGCCGTAGAGGCCGACGCCGCTGGTCGGGCTGTTCAACGCGCTCACCAGATCGCCGAGCGTGCCGCCCGAGGGCGTCTGCACGGTCACGTCCTTCAGGGTTGAGCCGTCAGCGCCGGTCAGGCGGAAGGTGACCGACTGGCCGGCCGGAAAGCCGCTGGCGCTGGCCGCGGTCAGGCCGGTGTCGAAATCCGACGGCTGGGTCGAGGTGACCAGGTCGTTCAGCCCGAAGAAGTCGGAGAAGCCCTGGCCCGCCTTGCTGCTGGGCGTGGTCGCATCATCGGCCACCACCACGCCGTTCCCAGAGCCCGCCGCGCTGATCGACAGCGCCCCGTTGGAGAAGCTGGCCGTGGCCGCCCCGCCGAGCTGGCTGTTGAGCGTGGTCAGGAAGCTGGCGGGCGTGAAGCTGACGGGCGTTCCGCCGTTGGCGGTGATGGTCCCGGCGGAGAAGTCGATCGCCGCGCTGGCCTGCAGCACGCCCGCGCCGTTCACCACGCCCACCGTGGTCTTGCCGGTGAAGCCCGACACCTCGGTCGCCAGGTCCAGCCCGGTGTTGCGCCCGGTGAGAGTGGAGGGCGCCGGCACGCTGGAATAGCTGTTGGAGACCTGGTTCAGCACGGAGGCGGTCTGGCTGGTCAGGTTGGCCAGTTGGCCGGTGATCGAGGGCAGTTCGGTGTTGCGCAGGCTGACCAGCCCCGCCAGCTCCCCGCTGGTCAGCCGCGCGCCGAGCGCCTGGGTGACGCCCCCGACAGGCGTGAGGTCGATCTGGCCGGTGGCGCCGGAGCCGTCGTAGCTGAGCGTCGCCGAGCCCTGGTCGCTGGCCAGGACCGAGCCGTCGGACGCCTTTACCGTCACCCCGCCCGTGGCCGTCGGGCTGACAGTGACGTTGAGCAGGGCCGACAGCTGGCCGATCAGCCCGCTCTGCTGGTTCTGCGCGCCGGTGGCGTCCTGGCCGCTGACGGTGGCCGCGGAGATGGTGGCGTTCAGCTTGCTGATCTGGGAGAGGAGCGTGTTGGCCTGGCCCACGTCGGTGTTGATCTGGCTGTCCGCCTGGCCTGAGAGCTGGCCGAGGCTGGCGCTGATCGACTGCGCCTGCTGCAGGAACTGGGTGACCTGGCCGACCGCCGCAGTCTGGGCGGTGGACGACGGCGTCGAGGACAGGGTTGAGAAGGCGGAGAAGACGTTGTCGAGCTGGCCGAAGAAGGACGAGGGATCGGTCGGATCGCCGAACAGGCTCTGCGCCTGGTCCAGATAGGATGAGCTGACCGTAGCGCTGGAGCTGTCGGCGACAGCCTTCTGGTTGGCCTGCTCCAGGAACTGGTTGGTGGTGCGCGCGATGTCGGCGACGCCCACCCCGATCCCCTGCCCCGCCGCACTCAGCGCCGACTGGTTGACCACCTCGCGCACATAGCCCGCAGTGTTCACGTTGGAGATGTTGTTGGAGACGGTGTTCAGCCCCTGCTGGGCCACGTCGAGCCCGCTGGTGGCGATGCTCAGGATGCTGGACAGCCCGACGGTCATGGCCGGCTTCTCCTCGCGCTGCGCCCGGCAGGAACTGCCGATCGGCGGGCTTCGACAGGGCCGCCGCACGCCTGGACGCCCCTGCCTGCGCGAGAGGCAAGGGGGCGGCGGACAGTCGACCGATCCTGGCTCAGCAAGGGTTTGCGCACTGAGGCGGCCTCATCCGCTTGCGCCCGGCGATCCGTGGCGCGATGGCGACGACGCAAGAACCGTGCGGCGGCCGGGGGGAACCGGCTGCATTGTGCCGAAGGCCCGCGCCAACTAGGTTTCGCCGCGCCAGCCGCCGGGACACGCCATGCCGATCGATCGCAAGACGTTTACCGACGAGGAGGCGCTGGCCTTCCACCAGTTCCCGACGCCCGGCAAGATCGCGGTGACGCCGACCAAGCCCATGGCCACATCCCGCGACCTGAGCCTGGCCTATTCGCCGGGCGTGGCCGTGCCGGTGCTCAGGATCGCTGAAGACCCCGACCTCGCCTACGACTACACCTCCAAGGGCAACCTGGTGGCGGTGATCTCCAACGGCACCGCGATCCTGGGGCTGGGCGACCTCGGCGCCCTGGCGTCCAAGCCGGTGATGGAGGGCAAGGCGGTGCTCTTCAAGCGCTTCGCCGACGTGGACTCCATCGATGTGGAGGTGGCGTCCCGCGATCCCGACGAGATCATCACAGTGGTCAAGAACATCGGCCTGACCTACGGCGGCATCAACCTTGAGGACATCAAGAGCCCCGACTGCTTCCGCATCGAGACCGAGCTGCAGGAGCTGCTCGACATCCCGGTGTTCCACGACGACCAGCACGGCACCGCCATCATCACCGCCGCCGGCCTGATCAACGCCTGCAAGATCACCGGCAGGAAGATCGAGGACGTGAAGGTGGTTCTGAACGGCCCGGGGGCGGCGGGCATCGCCACGCTGGAGCTGATCAAGACCATGGGGGTGCGGGGCGAGAACTGCATCGCGGTGGACCGCAAGGGCGTGCTCTACCGCGGTCGCGACGACATGGACCAGTACAAGTCCGCCCACGCCGTCGAGACGCCCCTGCGCACCCTGGCCGAGGCCCTGGTCGGAGCGGACGTCTTCATCGGCCTGTCGGTGAAGGGCGCGCTGAACGCCGACCTGGTCAAGGCCATGGCCGACAAGCCGATCATCTTCGCCATGGCCAATCCGGACCCCGAGATCACGCCGGAGGAGGTGCACCGCGTGCGCGACGACGCCATCGTCGCCACCGGCCGCAGCGACTATCCCAACCAGGTCAACAACGTGCTGGGCTTCCCCTACATCTTCCGCGGGGCCCTGGACGTGCGCGCACGGCGCGTGAACCACGAGATGAAGCTGGCCTGCGCGCAGGCCCTGGCCAAGCTGGCGCAGGAAGACGTGCCCGACGAGGTCGCCGCCGCCTACCACGGCCGCGCGCTCCGCTTCGGGCGCGACTACATCATCCCCGCGCCGTTCGACCCGCGCCTGATCTGGTACGTGCCGCCCTTCGTGGCCAAGGCGGCGATGGACTCAGGCGTGGCGCGGCGCCCGATCGAGGACATGGACGCCTATCGCGACGCCCTGGCCCAGCGGCTCGACCCCACCGCCGCCTTCCTGCAGGGCGTGACCACCCGGGTGATGACCGGGGAGAAGAAGCGCATCGTCTTCGCCGAGGGCGAGGAGACCGCGGTGATCCGCGCCGCCCACGCCTTTCAGGTCCAAGGCCTCGGCCACGCCATCCTGTGCGGACGCGAGGACACGGTGCGCGAGAACGCCCGCTCCGTCGGCGTCGACCCCGACGCCGCAGGGCTGGAGATCGTCAACGCGCGCCTCTCCCACATGAACGAGGAGTACACCGACTTCCTCTACGGCAAGCTCCAGCGCCAAGGTTATCTGAGGCGCGACGCCCAGCGGCTGATCAACCAGGACCGCAACTCCTTCGCCGCGACCATGGTGGCCATGGGCCATGCGGACGGCATGGTCACAGGCGTCACGCGCACCTACAACGTCTCCCTGCGCCAGGTGGAACGGGTGATCGATCCCGAGCCGGGCGGGCGGGTGATCGGCATGACCGCCCTGCTGTCCAAGGGCCGCACCCTGTTCGTCGCCGACACCAGCGTCACCGAGATGCCGGGCAGCGCGGACCTGATGGAGATCGCCATCGAGGCGGCCCGCGCGGTGAAACGGCTGGGCTACACGCCGCGGGTGGCCTTCGTCTCCTACTCCACCTTCGGCAATCCCCAGGGCGAGCGCGGCGCCAAGGTACGCGAGGCGGTGGCCATGATGGACGCCCGCTGCAAGGACAACGGCGGCGACATCGACTTCGAATACGAGGGCGAAATGCCCCCCGAAGTGGCGCTCGATCCGGAGAAGCGCGCCAACTACCCCTTCGTGCGCCTCACCGACGACGCCAATGTGCTGATCATGCCGGCCATCCACTCCGCCTCC
>CAXTEX010000053.1:0-14839 GCA_964243445.1 uncultured Caulobacteraceae bacterium
AGCGGATAGCCCAGCGCCGCCTGCATCAGGAAGCGGTTCAGCACCGTGCCGTAGTCGCCGTCATAGTCGAAGCGGTTGACCAGGCGCGGGTCGCGCCGGGTCTCCTGCGTCTGGGTGCCCCAGACGATGCCCTGATGCAGGTCGGTGATGCGCAGCCGATCGTTCTTGACGTAGAATTGGAACAGCAGCTGATCCTGGGTCTTGGTCATGTGGTAGATCGACCCCGGATCGGAAGGATAGAGGATCTCCCGCTCCACCGGACCTTTGGGCGTGTCCAGCGTCACCTTCAGATAGCCTTCAGGGATCGGCGCGCCGGCGGTGCCGTAGCCGTAGACGCCCATGGTGCCGAGGTGCGCCAGGTGGATGTCGCGCCCGCTCTCAACGATCGCGGCCAGCACGTCGTGGGTGGCGTTGATGTTATTGGCGACCGTGTAGCGCTTGTGGCGCGGCGACTTCATCGAATAGGGCGCCGCCCGCTGCTCGGCGAAGTGGACCACCGCGTCCGGTCGCCAGGCCTCGAACAGTTCCAGCAGGGCGTCGAAGTCCTGGCCCAGCGTCAGGTCGAACTGTTCGATGGACTGGCCGCAGACCTCGCGCCAGGCGACGATGCGCAGGGGCAGGGACGCGATGGGGGTCAGCGACTGGACCCCCAGTTCCTGGTCGATGCGCCGCCGGGAGAGGTTGTCGACGATGCCGATGTGATGGCCGCGGGCGGACAGGTGCAAGGCGGTGGGCCATCCGCAGAACCCGTCGCCGCCCAGCACCAGCACGCGCATCAAGCCGTTCCTCAAGCCTCGCCGTCGCGGCCTATCTGTGCGGGATTTTCACGCTGGGCGTCAACGGCTGGAGTCTGCGACGAGGGGCCGTCGGGGCGCGCGATCCGCGCCGCGGGCGCTCGCCCGATGCGCGCGGCCGTGCTCTAAGCTCGCCCCGATGTCCGCGTTCTCGCCCCTCGCCCGGCCGGCCGTCCAGGCCCTGCGCAGCTCCAAGATCCGCGAGGTCGCCAATGCGAGCCTGGGGCGGGCGGACGTGCTGGCCTTCTGGTTTGGCGAGTCGGACCGCACGACGCCCGAGCCGATCCGCGCCGCCGCGGTGCAGGCGCTGCAGCAGGGACGCACCTTCTACACCCACAACCTGGGTCGGCCTGATCTGCGCGAGGCGCTATCCAGCTATCTGTCGCGCCTGTACGCCACGCCCGTCAGGACCGAGCGGCTGGCCGTCGCCAGTTCGGGCGTCAACGCCCTGATGGTGGCGGCGCAGGGGCTGCTCTCGCCCGGCGACAAGGTGGTGGTGGTCGATCCGGTGTGGCCCAACGTGGCCGAAATCCCCAAGATCATGGGCGCGGAGGTGACCACCGTCCCGATCCAGCCGCGGGAGGGCCGGTTCGCCCTGGACCTTGACCGGCTCATGGACGCGCTCGCCCCCGACACGCGCGCCCTGTTCCTGAACTCACCGAACAACCCCACCGGCTGGACCTTGCCCGCCGAACACCGCGCGGCGATCCTGGAGCGGTGCCGCCGATACGGGGTCTGGCTTCTGGCGGACGACGTCTATGAGCGGCTCTACTTCGGCGAAGGCGCTTGCGCTCCGTCCTTCCTGCCCCTCGTCCATGAGCAGGACCGATTCGTCAGCGCCAACAGCTTCTCCAAGGCCTGGCGCATGACCGGCTGGCGGCTGGGCTGGCTGGTGGCGCCCGCGCCGCTGGTGGAGCGGCTGGGCGTGCTGCTGGAGTACAACACCTCCTGCGCGCCGGACTTCGTGCAGTCGGCGGCGATGACGGCGCTCGAGATCGGCGAACCGTACGTGGCCGACCTGCGCACCGAGCTCAGGGCCGCTCGTGATCAGGTGGTCGACGGCCTGAACGCCCTGCCGGGGGTGCAGGCGCCGCAACCGGACGGGGGCATGTACGCCTTCTTCCGCCCGCCGGGCTGCCGCGACAGCCTGGCCCTGGCCAAGCGGCTGGTGGCCGAGGCCGGGCTGGGGCTGGCTCCGGGCGCAGCCTTCGGCGAGGACGGGGAGGGCTGGCTGCGCTGGTGCTTCGCCGCCGATCCTTCGAGGCTCGCAGACGGTCTCTCCCGCCTCGCGACAGCGCTCGGGCGTTGATCGCGGGCAGGTCGCGTGGAGCCGAGATCAAGGCTGCGGCTTTCCCCCCGAAAGGGATAGCCGCATGACCGCCGATCACGCCCCCAGCCCGACGGTCCCGCCGCCCCGACCGGAGGGCATGAACTCCGCGTTGACGCGCAACATCGACGCGATGCAGGACCGCCGCCGCAAGGAGGACGCCAAGACCAGCCTCCAGCACAAGGTCGCCCTGGCGATCACCGCCTTCACCGGCAGCATGGCCTTCGTCTATTTGCACCTGGCCATCCTGTGCGGCTGGATCGCGATCAACATCGGGCTGATCTCCTTCGTCCCGGCGTTCGACCGCTCCTTCATCATCTTGTCGACCGGCGCGTCGGTGGAGGCCATCTTCCTGTCGACCTTCGTGCTGATCAGCCAGAACCGCGCGGCCGAGGCCGCCTCCCGTCGCGCCGATCTGGACCTGCACATCAACCTGCTGACCGAGCATGAGGTCACGCGCCTGATCTCCATGACCTCGGCCATCGCCAGCAAGCTGGGCATAGAGCACGCCGACCCTGACGAGATCGCCGAACTGGAGCGGGACGTGGCGCCGGAGACGGTGCTGGACACCTTGGACAAGGGCAAATACGATGATTGAGCGACCCGCTTCGCCTGCGCGGCCAGCCCGGCTAGGCTGCTCCGCATGAGCGAGCCCTGCGTCATCCTCTACGGCCTGCCGCACTCGCTCTATACGGCGCCTGTTCGGGCCTACCTGCGCAAGCAGGCCATCGCCTATGTCGAGCGATCACCGCGAGCGGAGGCCTTTGCGTCCACGGTCGCGCCGGTGATCGGACGCACGATCGTGCCGGTGGTCGTGACGCCGGACGGGACGATCATCCAGGACAGCGTCGACATCATCGACCATTTCGAGCACGCCGGCGTGCGGGCGAGCGCCTATCCCACCCGTCCGCGCCAGCGCCTGCTGGCCTTGCTGCTGCAGCTTTACGGCAGCCAGGGCCTGCTCAGGCCGGCCATGCACTATCGCTGGTCCTACTACGACCGCCAGGCCCGCTTCCTCGACCACGCTTTTGAAGTCGACGCGGCGGGAGGACAGGGCGGGGGCGTCATGCGGCGGATGCAGGCCTATCTTCCGGGCCTTGGCGTGACGCCGCAGACGACGGCGCTGATCGAGCGCTCGCACGAGCGACTGTTAGACCGGCTCGACGCGCATTTCACCGTTTCGCCCTATCTGTTCGGCGGACGTCCCAGCGTGGGCGACTATGGCCTGCTCGGGCCGCTGTTCGCCCATCTCGGCCGCGACCCCGTGCCGGCCGGCTTGATGAAGACCCGCGCGCCGGCGGTCTTCCGCTGGGTCGAGCGGATGAATGCGCCTGATCCCGATCTGACCGACTTCCCCGACCACGCCGACGCGTTCGCCCAGGGCGACGACACGTCCGACACCCTGCGCGCCCTAGTCCTGCACATGGGCGAGGATGTCGCCGGCGAGTTCGCCGCCAAGCTCGCCTTCCTGAACGAATGGGCCAAGACGCACCAGCCTGCTGATGGCGATCCGGTCAGCCCCAAGGCGCATCGGCGTTCCATCGGCGTCGTGCAGGTCGATTACCAAGGCGTCTCGGTCCAGCTCGATGTCCAGCCGTACCTGCTCTATCTGACGCAAAGGGTGCGCGCCGAGATGGAGGCGCTCGACGAGACCGACGGCGCCTGGGCGCGCGACCTGCTCAGCGAGTGCGGCCTCCTGGCCCCGATCGTCTTCGACAGCGGCTTCCGGGTGGAGCGCCCGGGTCACGTCGAAGTCTGGTCAAGGTCGCACAGGCCGCGCGAGCATGGTATCTCGGCGGTGGAGACAACCTAGGTCCGCCATGCCCTTCGACGGCGCCGACTTCGATCCCAATCCCCGGCCTGACCCGCCGCCCCGCCGTCCGAAGCTTTCGAAGCGGGAGGAGACGGCGATCTGCGTCGTGGCCTGCATGCTAGCAATTGTTTTGGTGCTGACGCCGATCTCAGTCCAGACAGTGACGGACTTGATCACCTACCTCCTACGGCGTGGATAGGCTTTCAAAGCCGGCTGCGCAGGATCGGGTGGTGTGTACCGAGGTGGCAAAGACCGCCGGACATCTCCCGGCCGTCAGCCATGCTTCCCCACGGCTAGAGAAATCGCGGCAACCTTTAGCCGGCGTAGTCGACGTCGAGGGAGCGCAGGTGGGACGCTTGGCCTTCGAGCAGGCGGTCCTGCGCCGCGAGCAGTTGCTGGCTCGTCTTGAGCGCCTGCTCCAGCTCCAGCACGTGGTGTCTGTGGCCGTCCGCAACCGCCCGCAGCGAGGCGACGTAACCGGTCATCCGGCTCTCGTCCTGGCCCGTCTTGCGCGCCCGGACCCAGGCGGCGGACAAAACCAGAATGCTGCTGATGAAGAGGACGGCGCTGGCGGCGAGCATCGGGTCGTCCTCACATCTACGCCAGAGGAATACCGTGGGGAGCGAAGCGTTCCACTCACCTCGCCGTCGCCGACCGCAGCCCCGGCCTGTCCAGGTCCAGGCTGCTTGCGGCCATGACCTCCAGGTCCGGGAAACGGGCGCGGAGGGCAGGGACGAACAGCTTGGCGTCGCCGGCGATGACCAGGCTGATGCGCGTCGGGTCGATGGCTCCGAGCGCCGCGCTGCGCGCCGCCTCCGCGCCGACCGCGTCCAGCCGTTGGGTGAACTGGCCCACCTCGCCGGCGTCGATCCCGTACAGGGCGTAGTTGGAGGCGATCTGGGCGGCGAGGCCCGCGCTCGTGGCCACGCCGCGCCCGAACTCGCCCACCAGCGAGGCCCGTCGCGCCTCCAGCTCGGCGGCCGGGATGGGAGCGGCTGACAAAGCCTTGATCTGGTCCAGGGTCAGGCCGGCGACCTCGGCGGCGGAGACGTTCTTGGTCTGGACGGCTGCGGCGAAGAGGCCGGTGTCGCGGAACTCGTCGATGCTGGCGTTGGCGCCGTAGCTCAGGCCCCGCTTGATGCGCAGCTCCTCGTTCAGGCGGGCGGAGAAGCCGCCGCCCAGCACTGCGCTCGCCATCTCGGCGGCGTAGTAGCGCGGGTCCGACCGCGCGATCGAGGGGCCGGCCGCCACGACCGCCGCCTGGCCCGTGCCCGGCAGGTCGATGACCACCACGCGCGGCTGGGTCGGCGAGGGCGCGGCGGCGGGCGCGGGCAGCGGCGCGCTTGGACGCGCCCAGTCGCCGAACGCCTGCTCGGCCAGGGCGAAGCCCTGCTCCGGCGTGACGTCGCCGGTCATGACCAGCACCGCATTGTCGGGGCGGAAGCTCGCCGCATACTGGCGCGCCACCGCCGCCCGGTCGATCCGCGCCAGGGAGGCGGGCGTCCCGCCAGGGCTGTGGCCATAGGGGGAGGCGCCGAACACCACCGGCCGCAGGGCCAGCCGCACAAGCGCGCCGGGCTCCTCCATCTCCACCTTCAGCGCGTCCAGGCGTTGGCGACGCAGGCGTTCCAGCTCGGCCGGGTCGAAGCTCGGGCGGCGGGCCACATCGGCCAGGATCGGCAGGGCGGCGTCCAGCTGGTCGGCCAGCACGGTCAGCACCAGCTGGGAGCCGTCGACGCCCGCCGCGCTCTCCAGCGTCCCGCCGAGCGCCTCCACCGCGGCGGCGATCTGGGGCGCCGTGCGCCCGCCCGCCCCCTCCGGCAGCAGGGCGGTGGTCAGGCTCTGCAGCCCGGCCAGGCCTTGCGGGTCCGACGTCGCGCCGCTGCGCACGATGAGCTCGGCGGTGACGATGGGCAGGGCGGAGGTGCGCGCGACGATGACCTGCAGCCCGTTGGCCAGGGTCCGTGTGGCGGGGCGCGGCGGCTGGGCGACGACGATCGGTCCGGGCGCGGGCGGCGAGCGCGGCAGGCTCTGCGGCGCAGGCGGGCTCTGCGCCGCCGTCGGCGCCACAGCGGCGACGGCCGGCGACGGCTGGCTGGCCGGATGGTTCGTGTCGCCGGGCGGCCGGGCGGATTCGGGCAGGTAGCGGACCACCACGCGCCGGTCGTCGTCCAGATAAAGGCGCGCGACCCGCTGCACGTCGGCGGCGGTGACGGCCTGCAGTTCGGCGATGTCGGTGTTCACCTTGCGCGCGTCGCCCTCGATCAGGATGGCGCGGCCCAGCGCTGCGGCGCGCCCGTCCACCGTCTCGCGCTCGCGCAGCGTCTGGGCGATCAGCTGGTTCTTGGCGCGGGCCAGCTCGGCGTCGGAGACCGGCCGGTCGCGCAGGGCCTTCAGCTCGGTCCGCAACGCCGCCTCGCCCTGGTCCAGGGTCCGGCCGCCGGCCAGGATCAGGCCCGCCTGGAACAGGCCCGGCTGCTGGCGCAGGTCGGCGGCGGAGAAGACGTCCTGCGCCAGCTGCTGCTGGTAGACCAGGTCACGATAAAGGCGCGAGGAGTGGCCGGTGGTCAGGACGGCGTCCGCCACCTCCAGCGCCGCGCCGTCCGGGCTCGATCCGGCGGGAGCCAGGAAGGTCAGCTCGACGGCGGGCAGGGGTACGTTGGGGCCATAGCCGGTGACGGTGCGCGGCCCGGTGCGGGGCGGCTCCACCACCGTCACCCGCGGCACCGGCGCGGCCGGATGGGCGATGGCGCCGAAATAGCGGTCGACCCAGCCGTCGAACGCCGCAGGGTCGAAGTTGCCGATGACGATCAGCTGGGCGTTGTCGGGCCGATAGTAGGTGGCGTGGAAGGCCTGCACGTCCGACAGGGTCGCCGAGTCCAGGTCCTCGATGTTTCCGATCACCGGGCGCTTGTAGGGATGCACCTGGAACGAGGCCTCCGGCGTCAGCAGGCTCTGGAAACGGCCGTAGGGATCGGCCAGCACGCGCTGGCGCAGCTCTTCCTCGACCACCGCGCGCTCGGATGCGAAGGGCGCCTGGTCCACCTTAAGCGAGCTCATCCGCTCGGCCTCCGCCCACAGCAGCCGCTCCAGGTGGTTGGCGGGGATCACCTCGTAGTAGTCGGTGTAGTCGTCGGCGGTGGAGGCGTTGTTGAACCCGCCCACGTCCTCGGTCAGCCGGTCCAGCCCTTCGGAGGGGATGTCGCGGGTCGACTTGAACATGATGTGCTCGAACAGGTGGGCGAAGCCTGAGCGATGCTCCGGGTCGTCCTTGCCCCCTACGTCATACCAGACCTGCACGGTGACGTTGGGGGTGGTGCGGTCCACCGCGCTGTAGACGTGCAGCCCGTTGGCCAGGGTGCGCTCGCGGAAGTCGAGCGGCGGGACCACGGCGGTGCTGGCGTGCGGCGCCGGGGCGGCGATGGCGGCGCTGGACGCGAGCAGCAGGGCGGCGAGGGCGCAGGCGAGACGCATCGGGAGGCTCCAGGACGTCCCGGTGTGACCGCCGCCCGTGGCGGGATCAAGCCCTGACCCTCGCCGACGGGGAAGACGCCGACGCGGCCGTTCGCCATTTCCTCACCCCTCGCCGCTAAGGCGGAAGCTCGCGCAGCGGAGTGCGCCGACAAGGCCTGTGATGACGGAGGTGTTGCTCCGACCCGCCAACGACAGCATCCGCCCGCTCTCCACCGTCGAGCTGGCGCTGAAGCTGCGGCCTGCGCCTGTGCTCGCCGGGAGCGCGCCGGTGTGGCGGCTGGAGCCCCAGTACGAGCAGTGGCTGGCCGAGCGCTTCCCCGCGGCGCCGGTGTGGTTCTGCCCGCTGGAGGTCTACGACCGCATGGTCCGTCCCGCCGACGCCCGCTTCACCCTGGAGGAGGCCGACGCCCACTTGGCCGCCGAGGCGCGGCGCACCGGCGGCTATGTCCTCAACGGCATGGGCCGCTGGCGCCAGCGCACGGCGATGTTCGCCGTCGGCAGCACGCGGCTGAAGCCGCTGGTGGAGTTCCTGTTCGCCTGGGGATGAGGGTTCGCGGCTCTGCAATCTCCTGGTCGATCGGACCGGTCTTCGTTAGTCTGTGCGGGCTGCAAAGGTGGGCCCGCGGGCGGCCTTTCAGTCCAGGGGGGGACCATGGCTGAGCTTTCGGCTTCGCTGCGGCGGGCGCAAACGGTCGGGGCGTCGCGCCGGGCCATCGCAGGGCCGGGCTGATGGGCGGCTTCTGATATCCCTACGAAAGCCAGCAGGACGCCGCCACACATCTCTGCAACTTCGCCGATCGGCAGTTCGGCCTGGGATGCGGTGTGACCTGGTCGGACGGCCAGAGTCTGGCGGTGCTTCGCAAAGCCCCTGTGACAAGCGGCGGGCACGGCAGCTATGTCAACATCCTGCGCCAGCACGTCTCCGCCCGCCGCCGCCGCCCAAGCCGGCCTCGCCTTCGACCTTCCTGCAGCGGGCGGAGGCCTTTTTCTCCCAAGCGATGGAATGGGCGCTGAGGCCCAGATGGCCAACGCCCAGGCTCAGGCCGCCGCCTCGCAAGCCCTGGTCAAGGCGGTGCGCGACGACGTCTGGGAGCCGGCGCACCGCTTCATGCTGCGCCACAAGACGGGTTCGGACGGCCTCGGAGTGGTCATCGACGCCGTCGGGGTCTTCGCCGGCATCGCCTTCATCATCGCCCTGAGTCCCGAGATCGGCGCCCTGGCGATCGTCACCGGCGTGGCGGCGACGGTGGGGGCCGGCGTGCTGTTCCTCGCCGATGGAGCGGTCTTCGCGACCGAAGCCACAGGCCACAAGGCGCTCAGCGAGGAGATAGAGGGCTCGTCCATCGTCCAATGGTCGCGCATCGTCGGTACGGTGCTGACCTTGATCGACATCCCCGTCGGGGGCGTGCGTGCGCTGGTCGATGTGGGCAAGCTCGGCCGCGAAGCGCGCGAAGCGGTCGCCGGCGCCAAGGAGACCGACAGCCTCGCCGAAGCCGCCCGGGCGCGGGTCGCCAAAATCCGCAATCCGAACAGCCATCCTGGTCCCGTTCAGCGCCGGCTGCATCGCGTCAAGGCGCTCACACGCCAAGCCGATGGCCAGCGGCTGGCCGCCGAACGGTTGGCGCGCGAGAGGAACTGGGTGCGGGGGCGTGACGTCACCGCCTCGTTCGCCGCTACGCCCGCGGGAACGGGCATGATCGTCGCCGCGCCCCCGAACGTCGCCCTGACCAAGGCCCAGCAGCAGAGCGACGCGGACTATATGAAACTCCTGGAACCCGAGCACGGCATGCCGCCCGATGTGAAGTTCGAGGTGCGCACCAGCGCCGTCGGCAAGGTCGCCCCGCCATGAGTGACGCGACCCGCTCCGCGCGCGATCGCCCCGCAGGTCTGGCCCCCAAGGGTACGAGCTGGGGCTTCGCCCTCGGTATCGTCTATGCGGCGTTTACGCCGATGCTCACGGCCATGTGCCTGTCGCCCTGGCTCAAGGGCGGGGTCGTCACCGGGCTGAGCATCGCCTTGATCATCCTGCCGATCTGGGCGGTGGTCGCCATCCCCATGATCATCGGCTTCAAGTCGCGCCGCTACTGGGGGGTCTGGATGTACTTCTGCGTCGGCGTCTTCAGCGCGGCGACGCTTCCGCTGGCCTTGATCCTGGTCGGGGCCATGCTGATCCTCACCGCCGGACATTGGCCGGAGCTGGTCGTTCTGGTCTGGTTCTATGGCGCCGGCCTGCTGGTCATGGCGCTGTTCTGGCCCATGCTGATCGCGGGGCTGCGGCTGCGCTACTGGCAGCCCTGGACCCCGGCGGACCAGTGGGAGAGCGGTGACGAGCGCATCGCCGGCTGGGCCTACAAGGCGGCTGGAGCGACACCGCCCGTCGCGTCCAAAGGGCGCCGGCGATAGACCTTCGCGGTCTCTACGCCGGTTCCGCCTCCGTCGCCTTCTGCTGGCGGGCCCACATGTCGGCGTAGACGCCACGCCGGGCCAGCAGGCTTTCGTGCGTGCCGCGCTCCGCCACGCGGCCGTGTTCGAGCACCAGGATCTCGTCGGCGTCGGTGACGGTGGAGAGGCGGTGGGCGATGACCAGGCTGGTATGGCCGTGGGCGAGGCTGCGCAGGCTGTCCTGGATGGCCTGCTCTGTGCGGCTGTCGAGCGCGCTGGTGGCCTCGTCGAAGATCAGGATGCGGGGGCGTTTTAGGATCACCCGGGCGATGGCCACGCGCTGCTTCTCGCCCCCGGAGAGCTTTAGCCCGCGCTCGCCCACCGCGGTGTCGTAGCCGTCGGGCAGGGCGGCGACGAACTCGTGCAGCCGGGCGGCGCAGGCGGCGGCCTCCACCTCGTCGCGCGTGGCGTCGGGGCGGCCGTAGGCGATGTTGTAGTAGAGGGTGTCGTTGAACAGCACCGTGTCCTGCGGCACCACGCCGATGGCGGCGTGCAGGCTGGCCTGGGTCACGTCGCGCAGGTCCTCGCCCCCGATGGTGATTGCGCCCGAGCTGACGTCGTAGAAGCGGAACAGCAGTCGGGCGCTGGTCGACTTGCCCGCGCCGCTGGAGCCGACCAGGGCGATCTTGCGCCCGGGCTGCACGGTGAAGGAGACGCCGTGCAGGATGGTGCGCCGGCTCTCATAGGCGAAGCCCACATCGTCGAATACGATGGCGCCGCCCGGATCGCGCAGCGGCTGGGCGCCGGCGCGGTCCTGCACCTCCGATGGGGTGGCGAGCAGGCGGTGCATCTGCTCATAGTCGACCAGCGACTGTTTCAGGCTGCGGTAGACCACGCCCAGCACGTTCAGCGGCTGGTAGAGCTGCAGCAGGTAGGCGTTGACCAGCACGAAGTCGCCCACGCTCATCCGCCCGCGCGACACGCCCACCGCCGCCAGAGCCATGACCACCGCCAGCCCGATGGACATGATCAGGTTCTGGCCGATGTTCAGGCCCGACAGGGTGACTTGGTTCTTCACCGCGGAGCGTTCGTAGGCGCGCTTGGCTCCGTCGTAGCGGGCGACCTCGTGCGCCTCCGCCCCGAAGTATTTCACCGTCTCGTAGTTGATCAGGCTGTCGATGGCGATCTCGCCGGCCAGGTTGTCCTGGCGGTTCATCTCGCGCCGCAACGCCACGCGCCGCGCGGTGACGAAGAAGGTGAAGGCGGCGTAGGCGAGGATGACCGCGATGACCGTGGCCGCGAACAGCGGGTTGAACAGCCGCCACAGGATGGCGCTGACCAGCGTCACCTCGAGCAGAATGGGCGCGACGTTGAACAGGGTGAGGCCGAGCAGGCTCTCCACCGCGCTGAGGCCCCGGTCCATGACGCGACTGACCCCGCCGGTCTTGCGGTCCAGATGGAAGCGCAGCGACAGGCCGTGCAGCCGGTTCAGCGTGGCGATGGCGGTGTCGCGCACCGCCCGCTGGACGACCGGCGCGAACACCATGTCGCGCAGCTCGTTGGACGCCTGCGCCCCGACCCGGGCCAGACCGTAGGCGGCCACAAGGCCCAAGGGCGCGGCGATCAACGCGCCATGGCCATGCGGCGCCAGGGCGTCCACCGCCCGCTTCAGCAGGAACGGCACGCTGACGTTGAACAGCTTGGCCGCCAGCACCAGCGTCACCGCCAGCACCACCCGGACGCGCAGTCCCGGCGCGCCCTTGGGCCAGAGCGCCGGGCCGAGGTCGGCCAGGGCCTTGAACTGGTCCGAAGGCCTGGCCTCGGCGATGGCCGTGTTGCCGTCGCGCACGGCCGCGGACGCCCAATGTCTCACGGAGCGGCTTTCACAGAGCGGGGCCCCTCAGCTGTGGCGTTGCGCGCGCGCTTGTCGCCGCGGCAGCGGTCGGAACAGTAGCGGACCTCGTCCCAGACCTTGGCCCACTTCTTACGCCAGGTGAACGGGCGACCGCAGGTCGCGCAGATCTTGGTCGGCAGGTCCGCCTTCTTACGCATCACTCAGATGCTCCCCGATGGGGGAGGATCAAGCGGCCGCCTTCATCGGCGCCTGCTCTACCGCCTGTGCGGCGATCTCGAAGCTGCGCAGGCGCGCGGCGTGGTCGAAGATCTGCGCGGTGACCATCAGCTCGTCGGCGCCGGTGCGCTCGGCGAAGGCCTGCAGACCCCGCCGCACCGTCTCCGGCCCGCCGACGACGGCGCAGCTGAGCGCGTGGTCGACGGCGGCGCGCTCCATGGGCGTCAGCACCGCGTCGATGTCGTCCACCGGCGGCGGCAGCTTGCCGGGGCGCCCTGAACGCAGGCGGGCGAAGGCCTGCTGCTGGGAAGTGGCGAGCCGGCGCGCCTCGGCGTCCGTGTCGGCCGCGGTGACGCCGAGGCCCAGCATGACGTACGGCTTGTCGAGGAACGCCGAAGGCTTGAAGCGGGTGCGGTAGACCTGCAGCGCCTGCACCAACGCGTCCGGCGCGAAGTGCGAGGCGAAGGCGTAGGGCAGGCCGAGCGCCGCGGCCAACTGCGCGCCGTAGAGGCTGGAGCCGAGGATCCAGACCGGCACCCGCAGCCCCTCGCCGGGCGTGGCGCGTACCGCCTGGCCGGGCTGCGACGGCTCGAAATAGGCGATCAGCTCCAGCACGTCGCGCGGGAAGTCGTCCACGTCGCCGGCCAGGGTGCGCCGCAGCGCCCGCGCGGTGATCTGGTCGGAGCCCGGCGCGCGGCCGACGCCGAGGTCGATGCGGTTCGGGTGCAGGGCCGCCAGGGTGCCGAACTGCTCGGCGATGACGAGCGGCGCGTGGTTCGGCAGCATGATCCCGCCCGCGCCGATGCGGATGGTCGAGGTCGCCTCCGCCGCATGGGCCAGCGCCACCGCCGTCGCCGCGCTGGCGATGCCGGACATGTTGTGGTGCTCAGCCATCCAGTAGCGGCGATAGCCCAGCCGTTCGGCCTGACGAGCGAGGTCGACGGAGTTGCGCAAAGCCTGGCCGGCGGTGGACCCTTCCGGCACGGGCGACAGGTCGAGGACGGACAGGGGCGTCATGAATGGGATATGGGGGCCCCGCCGCTTCGCGCGAGGGGGAGGCGTACACCTCGTCCACCCTGCCGCCGCCTGCGGTCGGCGTGCGCCCCTCGGGCTCGCGGCTTTCGTCTCGCATGGGCGGGGCGCAAGGACCCGTCGCGCCGTGCGGCTTGAACGCCGCCAAGCTTCCATGACACTCTTGCGTGCAACAAGGCCATGGGGAGAAGACGGATATGAAGGCGATGCTCGCCGCCATGCTGATCGCGCTGGGATCGTGCGGCCTGGCCGAAGCCGCTGACTTGGCGGGGTCGTGGGTGGTTAAGGCCGATTTCGGGCACGGGCTGAACTACACGCTGCTTTGCGGCTTCAGCGGCGCGGGGCAGGACGTAGCGGGACCCTGCGCCACCGTGCAGGGCAAGCTTCTGTCCGGGAGCGGCTCGTTGGATCCCAACCGCATACGGTTCAAGTATTCGTCCGACTACAACGGCAGCGGATTGGATCAGGCGTACAGCGGAGCGGTGCAACCCGACGGCAGCTACAAGGGCGGCGTCAGCAATCGTCTTGGAACGGGTGCGTTCCAGGGCAGGCTCATCTCCGGTTCCGTCGCCGGTCCATTGTCGGTGTGGAGGTTCAACGTGAACTTCGACGCCGGCATCCAATACGTGCTGGTCTGTTCGTTCAAGACCGCTGGCTCCGAGGTGCGGGGGCCTTGCGCGATCGTGGACAACGCTGTCCTCGACACCAGGGGCGGATCGGACGCCGCCAAGGCGACCTTCGTCTACGACACCGTCTTCCAAGGCGCGCCTTCTCACGTCAGCTATGACGGAGCCTTCCAGGCCAACGGCTCGCTCAAAGGCGACGTGACGTCCGGCGGCTCGACGGGCACGTTCGTCGCCAGTCGCAAGTGATGCTTCACCCGGCGAACCGAAGACCTCGAGCGTCCGTCCTCAGGCCTTGCCCCCTGGCTTGAAGCCCTGCAGTCGGACCGGCGCGGGCGCCTGCGGGCGATCCGTCCTGGACATGCCTGCTCGCCGCGATCACGCCGGCGGGCGTCGGCTCAGTAGCCCGTGATCGGTCCGGTCGCCCGTCCGTTGATGAACTGCTGGACGTGGGCGTTGTCGGCGTCGTCGATGGATTTGGCGGGGCCGCGCCAGACGATGCGGCCGTTGTGCAGCATGGCGATCTCGTCGCCGATCTTGCGGGCCGAGGCCATGTCGTGGGTGATCGACACCGCCGTGCAGCCGAGCCGGCGCACCTCCTCGATGATCAGCTCGTTGATGACGTCGGAGGTGATGGGATCCAGCCCTGTGGTCGGCTCGTCGAAGAACAGGATCTCCGGGTGCGCCACCACCGCGCGCGCAAGGCCGACCCGCTTCTGCATCCCGCCGGAAAGCTCGCCCGGATAGCGATCGGCGACATCGGCGGGCAGGCCCACCCGGCCCAGCGCCTCCACCGCCCGCTCGCGCGCCTCGCGGCGGGAGACGTTGTCGGCGTTGATCAGGCGGAAGCCGATGTTCTGCCAGACCTTGAGACTGTCGAACAGGGCCGAACCCTGGAACAGCATGCCGAGCTTGCCGTGCAGGCGGGAGCGATCGGCGGTGCTCAGGTCGCCGGCGTCGTCGCCGTCCATGAACACCTGACCGGCGTCGGCGTGCATCAGGCCGACGGCGATCTTCAGGGTCACCGACTTGCCCTGGCCCGAGGCGCCGATGATCACCAGCGAGCGGCCGGGCGCGACCGCTATGTCCACGCCGTCCAGCACGCGGCGGCCCTCGAAGGTCTTGGTCACCCCTCGCAGCTCGATCTTGGGCGCAGGTGCTGCGGCCGTCGACGGGCGGACGGAGGCGTCCATCAGAACAGCAGGCTCGTCATGACGTAGTCGCTGGCGAAGATCAGGATGGCCGCCGACACCACAGCATTGGTGGTGGAGCGGCCGACGCCCCGCGCCCCGCCATGGCTGTTGAAGCCGTTGTAGCAGCCCA
>CAXTEX010000054.1:0-14337 GCA_964243445.1 uncultured Caulobacteraceae bacterium
CCGAGGGCGTGGTCGGCATGGACCTGCACGAGGGCAGCCACAACTGGCAGCCGCATGTCATCGAGTTCTTCGCCGTCGGCACCGCGGTCACGCCCATCGCCGCCGAATTGGCGCCCGACGCCATCCCCGATCCGCAACTCGTGCTGTCGGTGAACAGCTGAACCGGGCTCGTCCCTTTCCGCCCTCGGAGCGCCTCTCATGAGCATTCTCGGCCGCGTCGCCGACCTCTTCCAATCCAAGACCAACCGACTGATGGACGCCCTGGAAGACCCCAACGAGGCGCTCGACCTCTCCTACGAAAAGATGCTCACGGGGCTGCAAGAGACCAAGCGCCACCTAGCCGATGTGGTGGCCCAGCAGAAGTCGCTGGAGCGCCAGATCATCACCCAGGACAAGGAGCTGGAGGGCTGCGAGGCGGACGCCAGGCTAGCGGTGCAGGCCAGCCGCGACGATCTCGCCCGCGCCGCGCTGGTCCATCGCCAGCGGGTGCTCGACACCCGTTCGACCTTGCAACAGGCGCTCGACGCCATCACGCCGCAGATAGAGAAGCTCGCCGGCTACCAGGGTCAGCTGCAGGATCGCATCGAGCGCTTCCGCACCCAGAAGGATACCATGAAGGCGAGCTACGCCGCGGCCCAGGCCCAGGTGAAGGTCACTCAAAGCCTGACCGGCGTCGGCGGCCGTATGGAGAACGTCGGCCGCACCTTGGAACGCGCCGAGGGCAAGATGCTGGGCGCCCGAGACAAGGCCGATGCGATGGGCTCGATGCTGGAGCAGGGCATGATCAACGATCCGCTCGACAAACGCTCGCGCGAGGACAAGGAGCTGGCCCAACTCCGCGACACCCACGCCGTCGACGATCAGCTCGCCATGCTCAAGGCCCAAATGGGCGCCCCAGCCCTGAACGCGCCGGCGACAGCCGCATTGCCTTCCGCTGATCCGGCGCATGGATAGACCAAGCCGCGCGCTAACAAAGAAGGCGCATCGAAAGCGGCGACTTTAAGCTTGGCGCTTGCGACGGATACAGTCCGCTTACACTCGAAGTACGGTGCCCGAGACGCGGCTCCAGCGAACACTGTGCGAGGGCGGCGAGTGAAGGAACGCCACCTTCATTGCAGACTCACTAGCAGAAGCCGGAAGGCCGCGCTCGGCGTGCCGCCAAGCTCCCGGTCAACGCCAACGTCCCCCCAGCCAGGTCACGCCGTCTTCAGCCCCGGCTCACCGCGATCGACCACGAAGCTGGCCCGCGTGGAGAAGGCCGCGCGCGGAGTCCGCACCGCTTCGACGACCCGCAGGTCGCTGCGCCAGATGTCGCGGCCGACTTCGCACACCACATAGCCGCGCTGGTCGTTGATCAGCTTGCAATGGGGGTTTCGGGCCAGGATGGCGTCGGTTCCGGGGCGCTTGTCCTGGCCATCGCCGCCCGAACTGATGGAGGTGGCGACAAACTCGGTGGCCAGCACCTGCCCTTCCGTCCCGCCCGCGCGAAGCTCGCCCGCATAATGCTGGTGCTCGTCGCCGGTGGCCACGACCACATTAGTGATGCGATGCGCCTGGATATGGTCCAGCAGCCGCTTGCGCGCCGCCGGATAGCCGGCCCAGGAGTCCATGTTCCAGATCGGCGCAGGCTCGTCGTGGGTGCGCCGGTCGAGCGGCATCATCATCACCTGGTTGGCGATGAGGTTCCAGCGGGCGCGCCCGTTCACCAGCCCGTCGAACAGCCAGCGCTCCTCCGCCGCGCCCATGATGGTGCGGTCGGGCCGCAGCGCATCGGCGCAGACGGGCTTGAAGTTGTCGCCGCAGGGCTGGTCGTCGCGGAACTGACGGGTGTCCAGGAAGTGGCAGTCCATCAGGTCGCCATAGGCCGCGCGGCGGAAGATCTGCAGACCGGTCCCATGCGGAAAGCTGGAGCGGCGCAACGGCATGTTCTCGTAATAGGCCTGGGCCGCGGCCTCGCGGCGCAGGTCGAAGACCTCCGGCGGGGTGCCGTCCTGGTCGCGGTCGCCGGCCCAGTTGTTGTCGATCTCGTGGTCGTCCCAGGTGACCCACCAGCTGTGCGCGGCGTGGGCCGCCTGCAGATCCGGATCAAGCTTGTACTGGGCGTACCGCGCCCGGTAGTCGTCCAGGCTGTAGGGCTCGTCGGCATGGTGCAGGCGCACCGGCGGCGGCCCATGCGAGCCGCGGCGAACACCGCTGCCTTCATAGATGTAGTCGCCATAGTGCCAGTAGAAGTCGACATCCTCCTCGGCGACGTGGCGGTAGGCGGTGTAGAGGCCCTGCTCATAGTTCTGGCAGCCGCCGGCTATGAAGCGCACCTTGTCCAGCCGGGCGCCTGGGAGCGGCAGGGTGCGCGACCGGCCCGTGGGGCTCGTCTCCGCGCCGAGGTGGAATCGATACCAGTAGGGGCGGTCGGGCTGCAGGCCTGCGACCTCGACATGCATGCTGTGCCCGAGCTCGGGGCGCGCCAGGTCCTGGCCGTGAGCCAGGACGGTCTGGAACCGCTCGTCGGCCGACACCTCCCAGTCCACGGTGAAGGGGATCATCGGCATGCCGGAGTGGAGCTCCAGCGGCTGGGGCGCCAGGCGGGTCCAGATGACGAAACCGTCCGGCGCGGGATCGCCGGACGCCACGCCGAGCTGGAAGGGCTGCGCCACGGCGGTCTGGGCGCGCACCAGCGCGGGCGCCGCCATCACGCCGACCAACGCGGCCGCGCCGGCGAGCACGTCGCGGCGACGAGGAGCCGCCGTCTCGATCGGAACGAAAATCATGTGACGCCTTTCACCGCGGACGTCCTGCATAGACAGTGACGATTGCGCGACGATGACAACCGTCGAGAGGGGAGGGTGCCAGGAGCCGTTCGAAGCCGTCCTCAACGCGCTGGTACGTTGCGCGGCTAAATCGAGCTTCTTGGGCGTCGAGTGCAATCTGGGTCGCTCCGAAGCCGCCCCTACGCCAAGCTGCGCGCCGATGCATTCTACACAGGATTGCGCGAGGAGCCCCCTTCGTCGGACGATATCGACGCTCTGGTGGATGAGTTCATGGAAGCAGCCAACCAGGTCTTTCCCGGTGTCTGCGTACACTTCGAGGACTGGAAGGGCGTCGACGCCATCCGCTTCCTGGCGCGCTACAAGGACAAGTATCTGGTCCTGAACGATGACATCCAAGGCATGGTGAGCGTGACCATCATTTTCGCGGCGTACTGCTTGAGTGGCCTGTATAATGCTTTCAGTCCAACGTCGTCCTGTCTTGGCCAGTTCATCTAGCGGAGGCGGTTCCTCGCGGTTTCATGGCAGATGTCGATCCGCGCTCCTGCAGCAGGTCTCCCGCGTTGCGCGACGACAGTGGGTATTTGGCCTGCATCATCACCTGCCAGATCACCTCGGGCGAGCTGACTGAAACCTCTACCCGGGCGTCTTGCACGGATTTTAGAGGCCTGTAGATTTGGCAGAGGGGACCGTGGCGACGGCCGTCCGGGATTAAACCCGCGGTCGTCGGCGCTGGAGAGGGGACAGGCATGACGACGATCGCACCGCAGGGCGGCATGGCCGTGCGCCGGCTGGATATCGGGCGGGTTGGCCAGGAACTCTTCGGGCTCATCCAGAAGGATCCGCTCGGCACCTATGGCCTTGCGGGCGGCCTGGCGGCGATCCCGGCGGTGTTGTCGCTGCTTCTCGCCGCGGTAGGTGTGAGCTCGGTCGGCCCGACCAGCGGCCCCGCTGCGGTCGCTCGGCTGGCGGCGATGGGGCCGTGGTTCCTGCTCACGGCCCTAGTCGGCCTCATTGTGGGCGTACTGATCTACGGTGCGCTCGGCTGGGGTGCGGTGGAGGGCATGGAGGGCCGTGCGACGACCGTCGGCCAGAAGCTTTCCGCAGGCGGCGCTGCGCTGCTCCCGATGATCGGTATCGCCATCCTAGCCTATATCGGCATTGTCATAGGCTGCGTCCTGCTGATCGTGCCGGGCGTGATCCTAACCACCGTCTGGAGCATGGTCATCGTGGCGGAGGCGGTGGATCACCGCGGCGTGTTCGGCAGCTTCTCGCGCAGCGCCGAATTGACGAAAAACAATCGCTGGGTGATCTTCCTGCTCTTGGTGATCTACGTCGTCGGTGCGTTCGCCGTCGGCCTGCTCTCCTTTCTGTTCACGCGCATCGGCGTGCTGGCCGGGCCGATGGGGGCGCTGGTCGCAAGCGTCATCTTCCAGATCGTGATCGGCGGCGCGCTGAACGCGGTGGGCGCGGTCGGCGCCGGCGTGGTCTACCAAGAGCTGCGCACGTTGAAGGGGGAATTCGATCCTGGACGGTTGAACCGAGTGTTCAGTTAGGTTTCAGCCGAACGGCGGGAGCGGTCTTTCAGGCGGCGGGTCAAGGCCTCTTCATAGCTCTCCAGGAACACGCGATCGCGCGTCGCCCGATCGCGCGGGCTCTCAGCCGGCTCGGTCCAGCCGACCTTGACGGCGATCTGTGCGGCCACCAGCCTTAGCGTTCCGGGATCGCCGCCGCGCAGCACATCGCCCAGCGTCTGCAGCTCCGTTGCGCCATAAGCGTCGAGCTGGGCGGGCGTGAAAGATAGAGGGCGCGCCTCAATGTCGTGCTTGTCACGGCGTCGACGACCGCGCAGCAGGCCGGCTTCCAGCCGTGCACGCAACGCCGCGTAATAGGCGCTGAGGAAGGCGCGATCGCTTTCCTCCGCCCCGCGCCGCCAGCCGATCTTGACTCGGATGCGCTCCGCCACCAGCCGCAACGCCCGTCGGTCGGACAGGCACAGCACCTCTTCCAAGACCTGCAGCTCGGCTACGCCGTAGGTGTCGATCTGCTCCGGCTTGAAGGCGAAATGGTCGTCGGCGATGGTGGCGGCGGCGAGGTCAGCGTCCAGCTTCCGCTTCGGCTGCAGCACCACCCAGGTGCCCGCGACCAGATCGCCGACCCGCAAGCGGTCGCGGTTGAACAGCGGAAAGAAGACAAACACGCCCGTCCAAAGCAGGCCGAAGCCCACCAGCAACGCATCGAGCGCCCCGCGGCCGGCGGCCAGGAAACTCAGCGGCAGGAAGACCTCGATCTCACGCATGGCGTTCCGGGCGAACACCGCATCGGTCGTAAGCCGGCCGCCCTGGCGCGCGGCGACCCGCAGGCCGAAGGCGCGCTTGCCTGGCGTGGCCGCTCGGGCGCCGAGCTCGAAACCGAGGAACCAGGCGTTGCGGAGCAGGAAGAAGACGAGCAGCCATAGCACTACGATCCACTGGATCGCAGCGCGATGCAGCGCCAAGCCTACAAGGACGCAGACGAGCGTCATCAGCCCCATGGCCGCGCCGATCATCGCGGCGTCGAGCAGGAAGGCGCCGGCGCGCTGACCCGCGCTGGCTAGACCAAGCCGCAGGTCTACGCCTTCGGGCGTGATCAACTCGCGCCGCAGCTCGGCGGGGACGGCGTCGGCTATACTCATCAGCGACCCCCCTTCGATCCGTAGAGATAATAGAGCCATCCGGCGAGCACGGTGATGGCGATGGCGTAGCGAGCAACGTCGGAGGTGACGAGCTGACGTCCCACACCCTCCAGCACCCCGGCGCAGGCCAGCATCACCAGCACGCCCGCCATCAGGGTCGAGGCCCGCCGCCCCGCGATTGCGATGGCCTCCATGCGCGTCCGCTCGCCGGGAAAGGCGATGGACCAGCCTATGTGAAACCCTCCCGCTCCAGCCAGGACGGTTGCGAACAGCTCGGTGGTGCCATGAATCATCAGCCACCCGATCAGCGGGATCAGCAATCCATTGGCGGCGTATAGCGAGATCAGGGCGCCGAGCGCGCAGCCGTTGCTCACCATCAGCAGCGCCGTCGGCGCGCCGAAGGCGAAGCCGAGCGCGAAGGCCAGGATCGAGACCTCGGCGTTGTGGGTGAACAGGAAGGCGGCGAACGCCTCCAGGAAGTTGCGGCCCTCGGTGCTGTAGAGGGTGTGGCGCAGCATCGCGGTCGACGCGCCCGGCTCGCGCCCCCCCGCCATCTGCTGGGGAATGAAGGCGGAGTACCAGCTAGTGTCGATGTGATAGAGCCAAGCCGCAATCAAGGCGCCGCTGACGAGCAGCGCTGCAGCCAGCAGGGTTTCGCGCCACAGGGCGCGGGCGGCCGCGGGCCAGTCGTGGCGGAAGAAGCGCGTAAGGCGTTCGCCTAGAGCGGGCCGCACGCCGTACACGACGAAATAGGCCCGCGCGCACAGGCTCTCCAGATAGTCGAGCAGCGCCTTGTCCAAGCTGGTCTCGCGCGCCACCGACAAGGCCGACAGGCTTGCGCGGTAGAGCACCGGGATGGCCAGCAGGTCTTCCTCATCGAGCTTCGAGAGCGGTTGGCTCTCCAGGCGGCGGAGCAGGCCTTCCAGCCGCCGCCAGTCCGCCTCGCGCTCGCGGCGAAAGCGGGCGCTCTTCAACTCGATGTCGGCCATGAGACGCGCTCCTTACAGCCGGTCCATGCGCTTCAGCGCGAGATAGCGGTCGATCAGGGCCGCGCCGATCACGCTCGCCTTTGCCTCCAGCACCTCTGCACCCATGCGGCGCAGGCGGGCGATCACCAGGGTGCGCTCGCGCAGCAGGGCGTCGGCGACCACGGCGCGGGAGACGTCGGCCGGCCCGACCGGCTCCCGCCCGCGGGCGGCTTCCAGCTCCGCATCCTCGAACAGCACGAACAGCAGAAGGTGGCGCGCCGTTAGACGGTTGGCGGATTCCAGCATGAGCTGGGCGCTCGTGGGGTCGGAGAAGTCGGTGAACACCACGAGCAGCGCCCGTCGGTCCAGGGCCGAACCGACGGCGCCAAGGCCGAGCGTGAAGTTCGTCTCCTCGCTGGAGTAGTCCACGCCTGCGGCGAGCCGGCGCAAGGCGGCGAAGGCCGTGCGGCCCGAGACCGGCTTGCCGATGAGACGCGGACGGCTATCGAAGGCGGCCAGACCCACCCGGTCGCCCATGGACAGGGCCACATAGCCGATCAGCAGAGCCGCGTTCAGCGCCCGGTCGAGCTTGGGCGCGTCCTCCACCGGCTCGCCCATCAGCCGCCCGCTGTCGACGGCCAGCATGATCGGCTGGTTCTTCTCGGTGCGGAACTCCTTGGCCAGCAGCAGGCCGTGGCGGGCGGACTGCTTCCAGTCGATGGCGCGCCTATCCATGCCGGGCTGGAACTCGCGCAGCGACTGGAACTCGAACCCGTCGCCGATGTCGGGCCTGATCTTTTGACCCAGCAACGGCGTGCGGGAGAACAGCCGCATGGCCTCGCGGCGTACAGCGTCGAGGTCCGGCGATATGCGCACCACCCGGTCCAGCACCGCGCAGGCCTGGACGTTGAGCAGGCCCAGCGGGCCGCTCCACCTCGCCCAGGCTCGCGCTACAAGTCCTTCGCCCCTGCGCACGGGCGACAGGCGAAAGCGGGCGGAGAAAGGACCGTCGCGCTGGAGCGTGGCGGCTTGGCGCGCTGGATGCAGCGCCAGACGCGCATCCACCTCCAGGGCCGCATCGACGGCGCGGGGGCGACGTCGCGCGAAGCTCACCGCCAGCACCGCCTCGCACGGCGCGCCTGCGGCCGCCAGCTCCTCGGGCGTGTGCAGCGAAAAGCCGGCGTCGGTGCGGCGCGCCGCCATGGCTCCGTCAACGGCCATCAACACCAGCAGCGCAAGCATCCAGACTGGGCCCGCCACCCACAGTCCAGGCGCCGCGAGGCCCAGCGCCAAGGCGACCGGACCGCCCGCGACCGCCAGCCATACCGCCCGGCGGGTCGGCGTGATCACCGCGGCGCCTCGACCCGCACAAGCAGCGCTTGCAGCACGTCGTCCGGCGCGCGGCCCTCGATCTCGGCCGTCGGCCAGAGCAGCAGGCGGTGGCGCAGCGTCGGCACGGCCAGCGCCTTCACGTCGTCGGGAATGACATAGTCACGCCCGTCGAGCGCCGCGCGGGCCCGCGCGGCGACGGCCAAGTGGACGCCGGCGCGGGGCGAGGCGCCCGTCTGGATGTCGGCGCTCTCCCGCGTCGCGCGGATCAGCGCCACGATGTAGGCCGCCACCTCGGGAACCAGGCGCACCGCCGCCACGCCAGCGATGGCGGCATCCAGCTCTTCTTCGCCCACCACCGGCTCGACGCCCATGGCGGCCGCATCCGGCTGGTCGCTGCGCGCCCCGTAGCCGGTGACGATGGTGGTCTCCTCTTCGGCGCTCGGGTAGCCGAGCACGGCCTTGAACAGGAAACGGTCGAGCTGGGCTTCGGGCAGGGGATAGACGCCCTGCTGCTCGATCGGATTCTGGGTCGCCACCACCATGAAGCGTGCGCCCAGCGCCTCACGCCGCCCATCGAGCGTGACTGAGCGTTCCTGCATCGCCTCCAGCAGGGCCGCTTGGGTCTTGGGCGGGGTGCGGTTGATCTCGTCGGCCAGCAGCAGATCGCAGAAGATCGGGCCCCGGTGGAGGGTGAAGGCGCTGGTCTGGAAGTTGAACACGTTGGCGCCCAGCACATCGCCCGGCATCAGATCCGGAGTGAACTGGATGCGGCCGAAGCGCAGCCGCAGCGTGCGCGCGAAGCACTGGGCCAGGAAGGTCTTTGCGAGGCCCGGCGGACCTTCCAGCAGGACGTGGCCGCGGGCAAACAAGGCGATCAACAACAGATCCACGGTCTCGGTCTGGCCGACCACCGCCTTGGCGATCTCGGTGCGCAGGCGGCGACCTAGCGATGCGATATCAGCGGTGCTCACCCAGGATCTCCGTCTTGCGTTGGTGGAGCGCGCGAACCGCGCGCATCAGCGAGGCCACGTCGCTGGCCCGTTCGGCTTCCCCCGCCAGAGCGGCGAACGTCGGTTGGGCGGAGGGCGCCAGGCGATCGATGGCGGCGTCCAGCCGCTCGGCCGCGCCCTCCGGAGTCGCGTCCATTGCAAGGGCGCGCCTAATCAGGCTGCGGCGCACCAGGGCGGCGTAGCGGCGGCCCATCTTCGGCTCGCGCCGGGCCAGGGCGATGAGCTGGGCGGAATTGTCGAGCAGGGCCTGCTTGCCGAGCGCGAGGGTGCGCCCCGGCGGCGCGGCGGGTCCGAAACGCACCGCCGCATGTACGCCCATGAGCAGCGCCGCCCCGAGAGCGCAGATGCTGGTCCCCAGAAACGGCGGGGTCAGCGCCAGGGCCAGCAACGAGCGCGGCCGGCCGAAGCCGTTCAGCGTCACATCGAACAGCACCGGTCCGTTGTCGCCGCGGAGCTCGTCCAGCAGAGCCACGGCCGCCTTGGCGCCTCGCGCTGTCGCCATGGCTTGGTTGTCGAGCAGGTCAGGGTCGGCGAGAACGAAGGCCTGCCTGCGGATACGACTGAGGATCGGGCGCCCGCCGTGGTCCTGCAAAAGGATCTCCGCGCCTGGTGGGGCGGCCGCCTGCAGCGCGTTTGTGCGCCCGACCGGCAGCGGGTCCAGGCCCGCAAAGCCGTTGACCCAGGTCAACACATCGCCGGACGACCCCGATGTGCGCGAGACGACACGAGCGTCGACGGGCGTGTGAGTCAGGCCGGCAAGCAGCTTTGCGATCGCTTCCGAGGGCGCCACGCCAAGCTGCATGACCCAGCCGGGGTGTCGAGCGTCGGGCGCTACGGTCCATTTTGGCAGCACAATCAGGACGGTGCGCCGGCTGCGGGCGACCAGGTTGGCGAGGTCGCCGGCCTTCGCATCTATGGGGGGCGTCAGGACCAGCAGGCCCGAGCCGACGGTCTCCGGCCCGCTCATGTCACGGCTGATGATCGCCTTGCGCCCACTTTCCCTCAGCACGCGCGCCACGCCGGCGTAGCCGACGGCGGAGCGCGACAGGGCGTCGGCCCCGCCCTGCACGCCGCCTCTGAGCATCGGCGAATAGGCGCCGAGTACGCCCAGGCCGACGAAGCCGATGAGCCCGGCCAAGAGCATCAGGAACACCGCCTGCGGCGAAAACGTCGAGGGCAGGGCGCCTGGAAGGCCGTTCCGACGCTTTTCGGCGACATTCACGCCGAAAGCCACGCTTCGGGCCGCACCAGCACGCCGTAGGCGTCGCGGCAGGCGGCCCAGGCCACAGCATCCACCGCCCGCCCGCCGAACAGGGCGCGCTCCACCACCAGGGCTATCGTCTTGAAGGCGGCGCGAGGCTGAGTTGGGAGGTTGGGCAGGGCGGCGATGTCGCGGCTGGTGGAGGAAAGCCGCACCGCACCGGGCCGCCCGGCCTCGACGTCGGCCACAGATCGCAGCAGCAGCAGGTGCGCCGCATCTGCGTAAAGCCCGAGCGCCGCCAGCCGATCAGCCTCCGCCAAGCGGGCGGTCGCCTGATCCGCCGCTGCCGCAGCGCCGATCGCGTGCAGAGTGAGCGGCGTGGGCTTCGCGCTGCGGCGCGCCGGGCCGCCCCAGTAGCGCGAGACGATAAAGAGTAGGATCGAGGCGAGCACAGCCAGCACCAGCCAGAAGCCGATCCGCACCGCTGGCGAGATCGTCTTCAACATCTCACCGATCATCTTTAACAACGCTGTCAGCCAGACGGGCGGTTCAGGCCGCACGGGCTTAGCGGAGAAGGAGAACTGGAACAACGGGTCCGCCAGCAGGCGCGCCTGCGCCGCCGCCGCCACATCGCGCGCTCCGCCTGCGTCAGCCATCATCCCCCCTAGGCCGTTCTCCCAACCCACCGGCGGCTTGTAAAGATATCGGAACGAGGTCGGCCTCCTGCACCATCTCTTCCTAAATCGGACGCGACGGCATGGTCAGCGGGAATGTCTAGGAGGCCAGTGGCAACCTCGCGCAGACCGTCGCCGCTGACTTCCAGCCGAGACGGCAGCAGCTGACCGCCAGCGGCGAGTGGATGTGGGCGGCGCGCCGCGAGCAGCACGCGTGCGCGTAGGGTCAGCTGACGAAGCCCTCATCGATTTTGGCCTCCTCGACCGCTTCAAGCATGCGCGGGGTCACGCGCGGCAAGCCTCCGCCGCGCCGGTGGACCAGATAGGTCAGACCGATAGCGGCGGCGCAGAGCCCGGCGAGGGCGGCGGCGCCCATAGCCCAGCGTGGTCCGAAGCGGTCGGCGATCCGGCCCACGATTGGGGCGCCGATAGGCGTGCCGCCCAGCGCCACCGCGAGAACGATGGCCATCACCCGCCCTCGCATCGCCGGATCGGTCAGCATCTGCACGAGGCCGATGGTTGAAGTGGTGAAGGTCTGCGCTGACACGCCCACGACCACCAGTATCAGGGCGAAGAGGAGGTAGCTCGACGCCATGGCCGCAAAGCCGCAGCTGAGCCCGAACAGGGCCGAACTGCCTACCAGCAGAGCCAGTCGGGGCCGCTCCCGCCGGGCGGCCAGCAACGCGCCCGTAACCGAGCCCACCGCCATGGCCGAGGTGAGAACGCCGAACTGTCCCGCCCCGGCGTGAAAGGCCGTGACCGACATGGTGGAAATGAAGATCGGGAAATTTAAGCCGAACATCCCGACTAGGCCCAGCATGGCCAGCATCACCCTCAGTTCCGGCCGAGCCCAAACATAGCGGAAGCCTTCCGCCAGGCTCCCCCTGCCGCCTTTTCCCCGCGCGTTGGCCTGCAATTCATCTCTTCGCATTTGACTAAGAGCCACGATCACTCCAGCGAAGGAGACGGCATTGAGCAGGAACATCCAGCCCGCCCCGATCCCCGCGATCAGGACCCCCGCCGCCGCCGGGCCGATCAGCCTGCCTGCGTTGAACGAGGCGGAATTCAAGGCCACGGCATTGGAGAGATCGGCCTCCCCGACCAGCTCCGAAACGAACGTCTGCCGCGCGGGTGCGTCGAAGGCCGCGACGCAGCCGAGGAGAAGAGCGAAACCATAGACCTGCCATAGCCGCACCTGCCCCGAGACGGTGAGCAGCCCCAGCCCAAGGGCTAGAACCCCCATGCCCGCCTGGGTGGCGATCAGGAGTTTACGCCGGTTCAGATGGTCGGCGGCGTAGCCGGTCAGCGGCAAAAGCAGAACCTGCGGGGCGAACTGCAGGGCCGAGACGATCCCTACGGCTGTAGCCCTGTGAGGCGTCAATTCGGCCAAGACCAACCAGTCCTGCGCGATGCGCTGCATCCAGGTGCCGACGTTGGAGACCAGCGCCCCTCCCGCCCAGAGCCGGTAGTTGTGGTTCCTCAGCGAGCGAAAAGCGCCAAGCCCAGACGTCCGAGTGAATGGAGCCGCTTCAGCCATCGACGGCGGTGTCGCCACCGTTGAACTTCCCGAAACGCCGCGCCGCGAACAGCCCCATCAGGAGGACGCCCGCGCCAACCGCCCCGACATTGTCCCACGCCCGTAATTCGAAGCCGCCGACTCGGCACAACAGGAGGTAGGCGACGACGAGGTTGGCGAAACCCCAGACTATGTTCACGGTCGCGGTGGAGCGCCCTCGGCCGGGCGGCTTGGCGAAAGGCGACTGGAAGCTCCGCCCCATCACTCCGCTGACGAAATGAGGGATCGTGTTGATGAAGAAGAGGCCACCCAAGAAGTAGGCGAGGTCGTGCGTCCAACTCATCGGAAGTCCGCCTCGGGCAGAAGGGCGATGATCTCCTGCGCCGGTCCGGTTTCGCCCAAACGCGGGAAGATGCGGGTCACGCTGTTCTCGTGCGCCTCGGGGCTCGCGTCGGTCATGGCGTCGACAGCGAGGGCGACGTTGAAGCCGAGTTCGTGGGCGGATCGGGCCGTCGATTCCACGCCGGCGCTCGTGGAGACGCCCGCAACCACGATCTGTGTGACGTCCAGCCCCTTCAGGTAGGTTTCCAAGTCCGTTCCGGTGAAGGCGCCCCAGGTTCGCTTGGTCACCAGATGATCCTGCGGCGCGCGGTTCAGCTCCGGTAGGAGCTCGGCGAAATCAGCGGCGACTGCGTTAGGACGGCGGGGGCGCTCCGTCCGGCCGACCGCGCCGCCGGTGACGTTGACCAGCACGACCGGCAGGCCTCGCTCCCGGAAGGCGTTGGCCAAGGCCGTGGCCGCGCTCACCACCCGGCTTATCGGATGGGCGCAAGGAAATGCGGCGATACCCTTCTGAAGGTCTATGATCACGAGGGCCGTCGTGGGGTCGAGGATGGTGACGGGCATGTGGAGCGTCCTTAAGAAAGGCGAGCCGGCTAGGAGTGAAGGAGTTGCTTGAGCAGGCTTACGGCGGCTTCGATCTTCGGGGCGTCGTCGGGTGAGAGTCTCTTGCGCATGGCTTGAAACAGCCAGTCCTCTCGCGCCGTGCGGCGGGCCAGGATCAGATCGCGCCCGGCCGGAGTGACGCAGAGCAGCGTCTGGCGTCTGTCGCTTGGATGAGACCCGCGCGCGACGAGCCCGGCGTTCTCTAAGAAGCTTACTGTGGCCCCCATGGACTGGGAGCGGACGCCCTCGATCCGGGCTAGGCTCGTCACGGTGGTGGGACCGTCGCGCTCTAGATGAGACAGGACGCTCTTCTGCGACCAGGTAAAGTCTTCCGGCCCGTTCTGTTCACGCAGCTTGCGGATCAGTTGGCCGAGCACGATGCGAAGCTCGCCAGCAAGCGCATGAGCGCGCTGATCGTCGGTGTCGTCAGGAGGCCGCTCCATTCTGCACCAAATAGCAGAAACGAAGGTAGACTTCAAAGTCTTCCTTCGATCAAGTCAGTCGCACTTTGCGATTGAAGCCCTGGACTCGCGTCCCACATGCCCCCTCTCACCGCGACGCCGCTTTTTGCCGGGAGTTCCTCCATGCCGAGCGCGTCTACCGTTGAGGCGAGCTTCGCCCCGGCCGGAGCGCAACTGGTGTTGGCCGCGCTGATCCACCGCTACCGCTGCACTCCGACCCACACACGAATGTCTTGCCGGAAGTGATCATGACCCAGACCGCGAGCCGGCGGCCGTTTTTTCACTTGAATGCGATGGACCGGCTCTTACGAACGAGGCGCATCGCCTTTGACTACGCAGACGTTCGGCCTCCGTGATGAAGGATGAGCAACATGCGTTTCGGTTGGTGGGTGTTTCGCGCCGCTCTGCTGGCGGCCTGGATTGTGGTCCTCCTGGTGACGATCCACGCCGGCGCCGCCGGCGGTCCGAACGGCTGGATGGACGCTTTTGCAGACAACCTGCACCAGCCCTGGCCAGCCCAGTTCGATACTGATTTCACCGTCCATATCTTCCTAATGGCTCTGTGGCTGTTTGTCCGTGCGCGCTCCTGGGCATGGGGACTTCTATGGGCGGTCCTGGCTATTACTGGAGGAAGTCTCTTCAGCCTGCTCTACCTCCTGACGCTGTCCTTTCGGGTCGGAGGCAACATGCGGCAGTTCCTGGCTGGGCGTCTAGCTGAGCAGTGATTTTTTATTCACTTCGCGAGCAGGACTGGAACGTGGGCCGACCGCGGCGCCTCGGCGCCCATAGCC
>CAXTEX010000055.1:0-14279 GCA_964243445.1 uncultured Caulobacteraceae bacterium
GGGACGACCTGTGGCTGAACGAGGGCTTCGCCTCTTGGATGGAGAACAAGGTCACCGACCACTTCCATCCGGAGTGGAAGGTCTGGCTGCAGCAGCTCGACGCCAAACAGCGCGCCATGGCGGTGGACGCCAAGGCCGGCACTCATCCGGTGATAACGCCGATCCGAGACGTGCTGCAGGCGTCCGGCGCCTTCGACCAGATCACCTACGACAAGGGCTCCTCGGTCATCCGCATGCTCGAGGCATACACCGGCGAAGACGCCTGGCGAGCGAGCATTCGCAACTATATCGCCCACCACGCCTACTCTAACGCTCTCAGCGACGACCTGTGGCGGGAGGTCGACGCGGTCAGCCCGCGCAAGGTCACCCGGATCGCCCACGACTTCACCCTGCAGGCCGGCGTGCCGATGATCGCGGCGACATCCGACGCGGGCGGGCTGTCGCTGACGCAGACCCGCTTCGGCCTGGACGCTGCCGACAAGACCCCGCGCAACTGGGACACGCCCGTGAGTGTGGCCTCGGCCGACGGGGCGCTGATGCAACCGCGGATCGTTTCAGCCGAGGCGGGGCCTGTCCTCGCGGGCGGCGCGCAGGCCAATGCCGGACAGACGGGCTACTTCCGCACCCTGTACGCGCCAGCCGCCTTTGCGACCCTGACGTCCCGCTACGCCTCGCTCTCGGCGGACGATCAACTCGGCATTCTGAACGATACCAACGCCGAGGGCGAAGCCGGCTACGCGCCCATGTCCGACTATCTGACGCTGACGACACGCCTGCCCAATGGCGCCGACCCGCTGGTGTGGTCGAGCCTCTCCAGCCAGTTAAGCGCCCTGGACCGGCTATACGACGGACTGTCGGGCCAGACCCGCTTCAGGACTTACGTCCTGTCACGGCTGCGGCCGCAGTTGGCGCGGCTGGGCTGGGACGCCAAGCCCGGCGATCCGGTGAACACAGCTGGCGAGCGCACGACGGTGCTCTCCGCCATGGGGCGGATGGGCGATGCGGCGGTAGTGGCGGAGGCGCATCGTCGCTTCGACATCCTCGTCGGCGGTGGAGTGCTCGATCCCTCGGTGCGACGCGCAGTGCTCTCGATCGTGGCGGCCAATGCGGACGCCAAGACCTGGGAGCAGATACACCAGCTCGCCCGCGCTGCGCCGAGCCAGCTGCAGAAGACTGAATTCTACAGCCTTCTCGGCCGCGTCCGTGACCCGGGGCTGGCCGAACAGGCGCTAAAGCTTTCCCTCTCCGGCGAGACCGAGCCGACCACGGCGCCGGGGATCATCTCGAATGTGGCGATCTACCATCCCAAATTGGCGCTGGACTTCGCCGCCGCCAACTGGGGCAAGCTGGCTCCGCTTCTAGATAGCGGTGCGCGGGTCAGCTACGTCACCCACTTGGCTTCGTTCGCAACGGACCCCACGGTGGCGGACGATCTGGAGGCATTCGCCCGCGCCCATGTCCCTCCCACCGCGTTCGGCGACATACGAAAGGCCCGTGCTGACATCGAATACAGCGCAGAAGTCCGCCGCCAGCGACTACCGGACGTGCAACGCTGGCTAGATGCAAACGCCCACTCGTGACGAGCCGTTGATCGGCGGCTGAGTCTTCTCAGCCGAAAGTGAAGGTGAAGGCCTGGACGCCAGCGTCCAGGAACTGGATCTCGAAGGTGTGGTCGACGGCGACGTTTCTCTGACGGACCAGCTGATACAGCCGTTGGGCCGTGACCACGCCGAAACCCTGCGCATCCGTGTCCGCCCCGTGATCGGATCCAGGCGCTTTGCCGTCGATGAGGATGCGGAAGCGGATGGCCTTGCCGCCCGCCCCTGAGCCTAGCACCATGTGAAGATCGCGCGCGTGGAAGCGATAGTGGATGGCGCTTCCCGGCGCGTCCGATACCGCCAGTTCCGGCCCGACCGTCCAGGCGCCCTGCAGCCCCCACGCGTTCAACGCGAGCGCGCTTGGAGCCGTGTAGACGTGTTCGGCGTCGTGGACGAGGCCGCCGGGGGAGGCGAAACGGTCGGCCCGGCCGTAGCCGACATAGGTCTCTGGCGACTTGACTAGAGAGCCGTTGGACGCAGCCTCGGCGCCCTGTCCGCTGATCGAGACGACGTTGCCGACAACACCCTTATGGCCGGCTTCAGCCAAAAGCATCTGGATGGTCTTCTCTGATCCGGCGTAGTCGCCTTCGCCGAAGTGATGGGCGCGGAGGCGTCCGGTGGCGTCTATGAAGTAGTGGGCTGGCCAGAACTGGTTATCGAAGGCACGCCAGATGGCGTAGTTGTTGTCGATGGCTACGGGGTATCGGATGTGAAGATCGCTCACGGCCTTGCGGACGTTGTCGACGTCCTTCTCGAAGGCGAACTCGGGAGCATGAACTCCGATGACCACCAAGCCCTGATCCTTGTACTTCTCGGCCCAGGCATTGATGTAGGGCAGCGAGCGCAGGCAGTTGATGCAGGAGTAGGTCCAGAAGTCGACCACGACGACCTTGCCGCGCAGGGCTTGGGCGGTCAGGGGCGGCGAGTTGATCCATGCGGTCGCGCCGGTGAGCGCGGCGAGGGTACCATCGTGCATCGGGCCCTTCGCCGAGGGTTGCGTCGGCGGCGCCTTGTCAACCAGGGCCTGCTCCAGACGGCTGGTGTTGGCGAAGGAGAGCCTGGAGAGCAGCCCCGTGTCTGCGCCGAGCGCGATCGCCGCCACGCCAAGCAAGACCGCGCCGCCGAGCCCGCGCCGGACCCACTCGCCCGCGCCTAGAGAGCGCTTCATGGCGACGAATACGCGTCCCCCGATGAGCAGCGCCAGACCCAGAGAGGTCGCCGCGCCGACGGCGTAAGCCAACAGCAGCAGAGAGGTGCGCACGCTCGCGCCCTCCAGCGCCGCGCCGGTCAGGATGATGCCGAGGATAGGTCCGGCGCAGGGCGCCCAAAGCAGGCCTGTGGCGACGCCGAGCAGGAAGGACGGTCCGATCGAGGAGCCGGCCCGGGTGGCGCCGTCCGCCGACTCCGACAGTCTGTTTCCAAGCGACACCAGAGGTCGGGTCATCCGATCGGCGAGCGCCGGAAACAGCAGCGAGACGCCGAACAGCGCCATGATCGCCAGCGCCGCATACCGGCCGTAGGCGTTGGCGTGCACCGCCCAGCCCCCGCCCACGGCGGCGAGGCTGGCCACGACCACGAAGGTCAGCGCCATGCCGACCAGGAGCGGCAGGCCGCTGCGCAGAAAGCCCTTCTCCGCGCGGGCGAAGACGAACGGCAGCACCGGCAGGATGCAGGGGCTGAGGATGGTCAGCGCGCCGCCTAGATAGGCGAGCAGGAACAGCAGCACAGGTCGTTTCCTCGGGCGTCGAACGACAGGAAAGGCTCGATCGGACTCGGTTATTCGAGGCGAGGCCGGTATCCGTTACATCTGTCGCCGCCCCGGCTTCGTATTCGCCC
Organism: uncultured Caulobacteraceae bacterium; assembly: GCA_964243445.1. GTDB lineage: Bacteria > Pseudomonadota > Alphaproteobacteria > Caulobacterales > Caulobacteraceae > CAHJWH01. The sequence continues at coordinate 3,435 of CAXTEX010000055.1, forward strand.
ACAGTAGGCGACGGACACCGGCAGAGGCGAGCGCGCCTTGATCGGACGGCCCATAACGGTGTCCTGCCGCTCATGATGGCGGCTTTGCTGGCCTTTCCGGCCATGCGCTTTATGGCATGGTCTGCAGGCGTGGCTCGAGCGCTATCGGGGACAGGGCATGGATGATTTCCGCATGGCGATCATAGACGGCACCGGCCCGTTCTTCGACAGCAGCTACGCCACAGCGATGCAGCACTCCTTCTGCCATCAGATGTCCCTGCAGATCGGCGCGAGGGCCCTCTATCAGCGCGGCCCCTCAAACGACGGATTCAGCGACGCCTTCAAGATGCGCAAGGCGACAGACTGGCTGAAGGCTCAACACCAGCAGTATCCTTCAGCCAAGATGATGGCGGCAGGGTATAGCCGCGGCGGCTCGGTCGCCATCGCCGTCGCTGAACAACTGGACATGGCCAAGATCCCTGTCGACGCCCTGTTCCTGTTCGACGCCGTGGCGCGTGACGTCCTGGTCTATGGTCGCACGATCCCCGCGAACGTGCGCATCGCCCGCTACGCCCGGCGCTCCCAGGACCAGACCTTTGTCGACAAGTACGAGGTGAAGGTCATCGACGAGTACGGCAACGAGACGTCAAGCCCGCTGACCTCCAATCCGACGCGGCCCTTTTTCGGCAACACGGGGACGACCTTCAAGGGATCGGTGGACTTCCAGTCCAAGACCTTCCTCGGTTCGCACGGAGCGCTTGGCGGAGTCGGATGGGCCAATGTTCCCGAGGACGCCCCGGCCCAGGTCGAGGTGGCGAGTTGGATGACGCGTCAGCTGCAGCAGCAGGGCGTGAGCGTGACCCTGATCAGCAACCCGCCTACGGCGACCTGATCCGGCCGTCGCTCAGGGGAGGATGCTGTCTCGGCGCTGGTCCAAGGTGTGGTCCGGGTTGGCCGAGCAGCGAGCCAGGACGACGGTAACATTGTCCTTGGCGCCGCGCTCCAGCGTCAGCGCGATCAGGGCCTCGGCCGCGGTCTCCAGAGACGGGTCGGCGATCAGGCCGGCGATCTCGCGATCGTCCACCATGCCGGTGAGCCCGTCCGAGCAGAGCAGGAACACGTCGCCCGGCTCTAACGGGCCCTGGTGCATGTCGAGGGCGAGCCTGTCGGTGACGCCCACTGCGCGGGTGATGACGTTGGAGCGGGCGTAGCTGCGGGCTTCGGTCGGGGAGAGCGAACCGGCGTCGATCAGTTCCTGTATGCGGCTGTGGTCGCGGGTGATCTGCTCGAAGCGCCCGTCGCGCAGCAGATAGGCCCGGCTGTCCCCCGCCCAGAGACAGGCGTAGTGGCCGGCGAAAGCCAGCAGCACCACCGCCGTCGATCCGATCAGCGAGCCCGGAGCCATCACCGCCGCCTTGGCGATCAGGGTGCGGTTGACCCGCTGGATGCTGCCTCGGACATCGTCCAGGAAAGCGTAGCCGGATGAGAAGTCGTCCACTCCCTGCAGCGCCTCAACGATCATGGCGCTGGCCACCTCGCCCGCCTGGTGGCCGCCCATGCCGTCGGCCACGGCCCACAGACCCACGTCCAGCCGTTCGCAGTAGTTGTCCTCGTTCAGCTTGCGCACCTTGCCGACGTGGGTGCGGGCCGCGGACTCGAACATCAGGCGCGGGCCTGCGGTCATGGCACACCCCCGAGCTCGGAAAAGGCAGACGGCTCGGCCGAAACCGGCTCAGCCGCCCCGCGGAAGAGGGCGGCGAAGGCCGAACGGGCCGGCAGGCCGGGCGTGAGCAGCACCTTTGCGCCGCCGTTGGTGTGTCGCCACCAAAGGCTGGTCCCAGGCGCCAGCGGGGTGGTCTCAAGCACCGCCTGCAGGGTCACGGCGCGCCCGTCCGGGCCGCTCCGTACGTCAAGGAACAGCCCGTCGTCGGTGGACCGGCCGCGCAGACTGAGCACGTCCAGATCGTCGGCCTGCGGCGCGGCCAGGCGGCCAAGGCCGGCGATCAGATCATCCAGATCCTGTTCGGCCGCTTGCGCCCGTTGATACAGCGCCTCCGCGGCGTCGAACCAGGGTGTGCAGGCGACTGCGGCGGTAGGTTCCAGGCCGTGCAGCAGCGCCAGCACTAAACAGGGGAAGGCGCGGCCCACACGATCGCGACTCGGCCCCACGACACCCGCCAGCGGCGCAGGTCCGGCGATCCCCGCGCCGGCTACAAAGCGCCAGACCGGCGCGGCGTCGAAATCGGTACGCCAGTCCTCATCCTGCGCAGCCAGCAGGGCGAGCTCGTCGGCCGCCCAATCGTCGAGCGTCGCCACGACCGACGCCGGCAGGTGAAGCCGCAGGAAATCGCCGGCCGCCGGCGTCTTGCCGAACAGACCGCACGGCGCAGGCGCAAGGCTTAGAGCTTCCCTGGGCACGCAAAGCTCTTCAGTTCGGGCAGCAGGAAGGGATCGGCCGTGGCGTCGGTCAGGCGCAGGCGAAAGGTCGCGCCATAGCCGCCTTCGCCGATCTGAAAGGTTACGCCGCTCGGGCTGGAGGCGGTGATCTGGGCGCCCTGCAGCATCTGCAGGAAGGCGAAGTCGCCGCTCCAGGTGCGCACCACCGGCGCGGCGTTCGGCTTGCCCTGGAAGCTCAGGGACACGCCAGGGCTCGGGCCGGGCCAGCGCAGCTCCACGGGCTTGTGGCCGGTGGCGCCAAAGGCGGCGGGCGTCCCGTCCACGCTCAGGGTCACAGCCGATGGCGCGCCGCTGAAACTGAGCGGCTCCAAGAGGAAGCGCACGTTGGGGCGCACGTCGCCGGGCTTGAAGAAGGCGCGGCGGATGCGGTCGGCCTTCTGCAGCTCACGCACGCTGGGCAGATCGAGCCCGAGCGCGCGGCCGGACGGCGTGAGGGCCCAGTCGCGGCCGGAGGTGTCGATCTGGCCGGTCAGGTTGGTGGTCTGAAACTGGTCGATCAAGCCGCCCGGGCGGAGCAGGCGGCTGAAGTCGTCGATGGAGACCTGGTGAGTCGCGCCGGAGAAGGGGAAGCCTTGCGCCAGGATCTGACGGCACTCGGGCAGGAGCTGGCCGGTATACTGGGTGTCGATGGTCTGGCGCGCGCCCTGGTTCAGCGACTGTGTGCTGGAGGTGACGAAGCCGGTGAACAGGGATCCAGCCACGGGCGGCAGGGCGTGGGCGACCTGCTGCAACTTGCTGGTGGCGGCCATGGCGGAGCTGGTGCTGGTGTGCTGGAGCAGAGGATCACCCATGCCGGCTGCGCTCTTGGCGGCCAGGGTCGCGTCGGCAGCCTGCTTCAACGCGTCGAGCGCGTCATCGATCGGGGAGGGGCCGCCGGAGGCGGGGGTCAGCTCGCGCAGCCAGCGGTAATGCTCGATCACCTCATCGAGCGGGCCGGGCGGGGCGGGCGGCCCGCCGGCGTTGACCTGGGCGATCTGGTTGGCGCGGTTCACGCCGCTGTAGATGCGTCGGGAGAACAGCGATGAGGTGCGCAGAAGCGCACCCGCCGCGCCTCCGCCGGTTCGGGTGTTGAGGCTCGGAGGAGTTAGATTGGTCTCGCTGGCCAGGGACTCGATGAGCTGTTTGAGCGGCGAGGGCGGCTGGAGCGCGCGACGGATGCGGTCGTCGGGCGGGTAGCGGCCGCTGACCCCGATGTCGGCGATGAAGTCGTCCCATCGGCGGGTGAAATCGGACAGATAGGCGACCAGAACCCCGTCCTTGATCCGGCCCGCCTCGCTGAGGCCTGCGCCCTGCTGCGGCTGGCCCATGACCCAGCCCTCGTTGGCCGACTCCGTCGCCGCCTTGCCGATGGCGGGCAGCACCTGGGCGAAGAAGGCGGAGCGACGGAACATGCCGGGCACGCCGCTGGTCAGCGGCTTGCCTGATTTCAGCTGGAACAAGCCCGAGGAGCCTACCCCCGGTGCGTCGATGAGCGTGTAGGTGGACAGGCCGGTGAGCGATGGATCGGTCAGCAGCCGGCTATACACCCGCTCACCCTCGCTGAGGCTCCCCACCTGCGCCCGCGCCGCGGCGATGAGGTCGCCGTCCAGCGCGGGCGGCGTCAGCGACCCCTGGAGCAGGCTCTGCAGATGCGCGGCCAGATCGGCGCGGAGAGAGTCGTCCTCCTGGCCGGGAAATCGATCCGACCAGGTGTTGGCGAACCAGCCTTCGATCTGGCCTCGCTCGAGCGGGGCGCCAGGGCTGCGGCCGAGCATGAGGTAGATGCGCAGCAGGCTGTAGACTTCACTGCGCGTGTCAGCGCCGCCTGCAGGAGCGGAGACCAGGGCGCGCAGCCGGTCCTCGACGCCCAACACCAGACGCGGCAGCATCATGTGGTTCAGCAGGTTGCGGTACGCGCCGTCGACCTGCGGCCTCAGCGCGTGCGCCTGGCCCAGGCCGAAGGCGAAGCCGGAGCCGCGGAGATCAGTGGGCGCTGTCGAGGAGAAGGGCAGGGCGCGCGCCTCGTCCAGCACGGGCAGCACGGTGGTGACATCGCTGTCGCTGACTTCGCCGCCGGGAAGCCCTCGCGCGTCCTGCGCCAGCTTGGCGGACCGCTCGCCGAGCAGGTGGATGAGGTGGGTGTTGGCGAGATAGCCGAACAGCCAGCCGACGCAGAGCAGCGCCAGCAGCCCTGCGCCGGCGCCGGCGATGCCCAGCTTCAGACGCTGGCGACGCTGTTCGGTGAGAGGATCGCGACCGGCCAAGGCGGCCTCGGGAAACATGACCTTGTTCAGAAGGTCCTGCAGGAAGTAGCTGCGGCCCTTGCCGGGCGCCGCGCCGCCGGTGGCCGTGGCGGTCACGCCGAACTTGGCCGAGAGCGTGGCGAGCAGGCGGTCGATGGGGCGTCCGAACTGGGCGCCGCTGGTCAGATAGAAACCCCGCACCAGCGGCGCGGGCTCAAAGCGCGTGTCGCGGCCGATGATCTGAAGCAGCGGCTCCAGGGGTCCGCGCAGCGCCGCCACCTGCTGGGGAAAGCCGAAGATCAGGCCGCGCCGCGCGATGTCGCGCTCCGCCTGTACGCGGGAGAGTAGCCGATCGTTCAGCCTTTCGATCAGCCCGTCGAAGGCCGCGAGCGCGCCTTGCACGCCCGCGCCGGCCTCGGTGCTCAGGGCGAAGGTGTGGCCCCAGACCTGTTCGCGGGTTTGGGCGTCCAGATCGTCGAAGAATTCGGTGAAGCCGGCCAGCAGATCGGCCTTGGTGAGCAGCACGTAGACCGGGGTGCGAACGCCGAACTTCTTACCGATCTCGTTGATGCGCGAGCGCACCGCCTTGGCGTGGGCCAGCACCTCGCCTTCGTCAGCGGCGAGCAGGTCTGGAATGGGCAGGGCCACGATGACGCCGGTGAGCGGCTGGCGCGGGCGATAGCGCTTGAGCAGGTCCAGCAGGCCGTTCCAGGCCTTGGAGTCGGCCGCCTGCTCGCTGTCCTGGGTAGTGTAGCGGCCGGCGGTGTCGATCAGCACGGCCCGGTCGGTGAACCACCAGTCGGTGGTGCGCGTCCCGCCGATGCCACGCACCGGTGCGGCCCCGACCTCCTGGGCGACGGGGAAATGCAGGCCGCAGTTGTGCAGCGCGGTGGTCTTGCCGGCTCCTGGCGGTCCGATGATCACGTACCAGGGCAGCTCGTAGACAAGTTCGCGGGCGGGGCCGACGCGGGCGCCGCGCATCAGCTCCAGCGCCTTGGCCGCTCGCTCCTCCATCGCCCGGATGTCTTCGGAGGAGAGGTCGTCCTGCGGCGGCGCGGCGGAACGCGTGGACGCCAGCTCGTCCACCATGGCCTTGTTGGCCCGTCCAGCGCGCAGTCGACGGGAGAGATAGTACCCGCCGACGCTGAGTCCGATCAGCATGATGACCACGAGTCGGGGCAGCCAGCCCTCGAGCGGCGCATGACCGGCGACGGAAACCATCGGGCCGACCAGCCACACCAGCAGCGCCACCAGGGCCGCTCCGAGCGCCACGAACACCCAGGGCGCGATCCTGATCTGCGGCATGCGCAATGGGATGGCGACGAGGCTCACATGATCCTCGCGGAGCCGGCGTCGGAGGCATAGGTCTTCGGGATCGCCACCTCGACCCGACGGTTCTGGCGGCGGCCGACGTCTGTGGCGTCGTCGGCGACCGGCTCGGTCTCGCCGACTCCTGTGGGCTTCAGCCGTTCTTTCGGCGCGCCGTCAGCTTCTAGTTTGCCGGCGACCGTTTGCGCGCGAGCCTCGGACAGCGCCTGGTTGGAGGCGAAGCGGAGCGAGCGGATGGCCTGGTTGTCGGTATGGCCGGTAACGGGCACCTCGCCCGTGGTCAGGCCGATCGCCTGGGCGATGCGCTGCATCGTGCCGTCATAGTCGGCGTCCAGGTCCGCCGAGCCGGAGCCGAACAGTCCCTTGTCCTTCAGCCGCACGACCACGGAGTCGGACTGATCGGTCACGCCCACCCGGCCCGCGTCGATGTCCGGCTTGAGGATGCCGATGACGGTCTGGTAGAGCCGCGTGTCGGAGGGCGGGGGCGCGGCGGTGCGGTTCAGGCGGGCAGGGCCTGCGGTGTAGAGCCCGCTCAGCGGCGACACCGCCTTGGCCGAAGCGGCCGACAGGGCGAGCAGGAAGGCGGCGTAGATCAGCACCGCCAGCACGGCGAACGTGGCCCCATAGACCCACAGCGGGATCTGGCGGGCTAACGGCTGGTAGGCGGCGTCGACGCCGCGCCACTGAGGCGACAGGGCGCGCTCGAAGGGTCCGCGCCGGTTGCTGATCGCGCCGTAGATACGCTCGCGCATGGAGAACAGGCGGCTTGCGCCCTGGCGATCCAGCCGCATCCGCCCCTCGAAGCCGAAGGACAGGCAGAGATAGATCAGCTCCAGCAGGTGAGGCGCCCGGTTCGGCCGCGCCTCCAGCGACTCGGCGATCTCGAACATGCGGTCGCCGGAGACGACCTCGTTATGGAAGGTCGCCACCAGCGTCTGGCGCGCCCAGACGCTCTTGGCGCCCCAAGGTGTGGACAGGATCACCTCGTCGAGGAGCGCGCAGAGGGCGTAGTGGCCGTAGCGTACCTCCTCGTCGGAGCCGCCGTCGTCGCGGGCGCCGGCCTGGAAGCCGCGCAGCTCCTCGATCACCTCCTGGCGAAGCCGCGCGATATCGTCGTAGCGGGTCTCGGCGCGCAGGGCGTTGGCGAGGGCGATCAGCCGCGCGCCGGCCGCGATCAGCGGATTGGGTCCGACAGCGGCGATCGGTGCGGTGGAGACCGCCTTGCCCGCCCGCGGCGCCGGTTCACTCCGGCGGGCCGCCGCTTTCGTCGGTTTGGAGGGCGGCGCGAAGGGGTTGTCGCGCTCGTTCCCCGTCAGGGTGGGGTCCTCCGATCCGAAGCCGCCGCCGCGGCCCATGTCCTTGGCCCCCAAGCCGCCGCCAAGATCGTCGCGGATCGGGCTTGGGGCCGGGCGGATGACGGTGCGCTCGCCCTCGTCCTCGTCGAAGCTGAAGGGATCGCGGGGGATCACCGGACGCGTCCCCGGATGGCCCAGAGCTCGAGCGCCAAGTCAGGCACCTCGCCCGACACATGCAGGGCCGCGCCGCCGGAACGCTCCACCAGTTTCCAGTCCTCCGAATTGGCGTTGATCTCGAAATAGACCATGCCGGAGCGGAAGGGGATTTGGCGCGGCTCGGTGGGGAGGGGTCGCAGGGGCGCGCCGCCGAGCTGCAGATTCACCAGGTCGCGGATGCGCTCCACGGGTCCGATGGTGGTGCGCTTGGGCAGATTGACCCGCAGCGTCTCCGGATCGACAGATGATCGCGCCGCCAGCACGAATACGCAATCGGTGAAAAGCGAGCGGTCGGTGATGCGCGCCACGCGGATGTTGTAGGCCCGCTCCTCAAGCGCGATGGGGATGGCGGTCTGCTCGAACACCGCGCTCAGCGCTTCGCGCAGGAAGGCCATCAACGGATCGAAGCTGCCCTGCAGGTCGATGTGACGGTAGGGCGGCAGTTTGGGCGGCCGGTTTGTCACCGTGTCTGTGATAGTGGACAGCTCACCCGCCAAGGCCGCGAAGCTCTCGTAAAGTCGTTCTGGGTGGAGCGAGGGCAGGCTGGAGAGGTGGCGCAACACCATGTCGTGGCGGTTGGCCAGCATAAGCACCAGAAAATCGGTGACCTCGGCGCTGCCCTTGCCGCCGGGACTGGATAGGCGTGCGGCGATGGCGGCGGCGCGGTGTTGGAGCAGGCCACGAATTTCAGCAAGCGCGCTTCGCAGAACCGGGGATGCCCCTACGTCCAGGACGGTGGGCGAGAAGGCGGCGTCTAGGCTCAGCGTGCCGTCCAGCCCCTTTTCCACCAGCCGCGCGACTGGCAGGGTGACATAGCCAGCCAGCTCCTGACGCTCGTGCATCAGCTTTAGGTCGAGCTTGGCCACGGTGAGGTCGGCGGCTGTCCCCGAGCCTACGATGGTGTCCACCATCTCAACCCGCTGGCCGATCCAGCGCACCGCCTGATCTCCGCCGGCCTCCAGCCGCGCTTCCGCCACGCCCTTGCGGCGCACAGGCAGCGCCAGATGCAGCACAGTGTTGCGCAGGTCAGCGGGCGCCTGAAGCGGGATGGGATGGTCGTCGTCGCCGGGGATGTCGAAGGGCGTGCCGTCCGGCAGCATGCCCGTCGCCCGGGTCAGGGCGACGACGCCGGTCTTGAGCAGACTTTGGTCGATCTCCAGCGTCGTGAAGCCCCAGGCCAGGGGCTGCAAGGCCTGGGCGGTGGTGCGCGCCAGCTTTTCCAGATAGCGCTCGGCCTGCTGGAAATGCTGAGTGCGGAGGAACATGCCCTCCGCCCACAAGACCTTGTTCTCCCAATAGGTGGACATCAGCGCGGGCCGCCCACGGGCTCGCTCTTCCCCCTTATAGCGGGGTAGGAGCGCCCCGCTCTGTGATCTTCGTTCGTCGGTCCCACCCTGCGCCCCATCCTCCGTCGCCGCTCAGCGCAGCGCCATCCTGTCCAGCTCGGCAAGCTGCTTCTCATAGGCGGCCCTGAACTCCCGGTTCACCGGACTGTCGGCATTGTCTTCCGCATCCTTGCGCAGCTGCGCATAGACCTTGGCGTATTCCGCCCAGGCGAGGGCGCCTCGGGTCTTCAGCACGAAGGATTGGTCTTTCAGCGCCTCCTCGATCTTGGCGGGGGCGAGGGTGTCGAGAGTGGACGATAGCGCCGCCCGCAGGCCGGCGAGCATGCACAGCAGATGCTTCTTGATGTCCTGGAACGACTCGGTCACCGCGTCCGGTCCGGCGAGGAAGCCGTCGTTGGAGGCGCGCAGCAACTCAGACGCCACCTTCTGCGGCGGGGCCCACTTCAGCGGATTGTTGTCCTCCGCCCGTATGCTGGTGCGCACCATACGGTACTCGCTCTTCAAGGCCGTCCGTTCACCCATGACGTCGCTCAGCCCCAGCACCATGTGGCGGTAGACCACGCCGAGCCGCTCCATCAGTTTCGCAGGGTCCTCCGTGGCGAAGCCTACCGGATCAAGGTGCGCGCCGGTGCAGAAGGCCTCGAACAGGGTCGACGCCGAGGCTTGTTGCAAATCGGGAAGAGACGGCGGCGTTGCGGTTCGCGGAGCAGCTCTGACCGGCTCGGGCGGAGGCGACGGCCCTAGCTCCGTCACGGAGGCGGCCGTTCTCGCCGGCGTTCCGTTTGGAGCTGAGGTGGACGGAGCCTCCGCCATAAGCGGGACGAACTCTACGCCGCCCTGGAACTCGTCGCGCTCGACACTCGATGGATGACGGGGTGCAAGGACGTTGGCCGACTTGGCGCCAAGGGTATCCGGCAAAGGCGACCGTTGCGGCGCAGGGGCTGACGCCGCCAAGGCCGCGTCCCAGTCGGAGGGGATGGCGAGGTCGTCGGCTCTCACCTCAGCTGTGCGCAACATGGGCCGGGTGAACGGCGTGTCGAAGCCGAAACCGCGCTCATCCGCCTCGGTCGCGGGCGGCTCGCGCCAGGCCGCCGAGGCGCCGATCATGTCTGCGGTATCGCGGATCGGGGCCGGGCCTTCCCAGTCGCCTGCCCGCCGGTTGCCGGACCGCGACCAGGCGTCTTCGTCGCCAAGGCCAACTGCATCGCCGCCTCGATCAAGCGAGCCGGACAGCGGATCGCGAGGCAAGGCGCTGGCGAAGGGATCAGCGCGCCGCTTGACCGCCGGAGCGGCGGCTTCCTCATCAGAATCGAACGGACTTGAGTTGCCGCGCGGGGCGGCGGGTTTGGGGATCGCCATCCCGTCGGCACGCTCCACCAAGATGACATAGGGGCCGACTTCCAGCCGTTCGCCAAGATCCACCGAGACGGCGGCGTCCCGGGGCAGGCGCTCGTCTCGTCCGACCAGGGTCACGCCGTTGGTGCTGGTGTCGGTCACACGCGCGACGCCGTCGCGGAGCGAAACCTTGAGGTGAAGTCGTGACAGCGCCCGGTCGGGATCGGCCAGGGGCCAGTCGGCCGCTGCGTCGCGCCCGATGGTCAGCTCCTCGCGCTCGGCCACCACGCGCATGTCGATCTGGCGGTTGGCGTCTGCTGCGGAGAAGAGGCGAAGCGCGATCACGTTCGATTATCCCTCCTGTCCGCTGACGGTGGCAAGCCTGGCGCGGTGCTGAATGGACGATCAGCGCGCATCAGTTTAGGTCTATCCGCGGTGCGGTGATGCGCACGCCCTCGGCGGTGATGACGACGGTGCTCGGGCCGACCGTCAAGCTGATGGAAACATCAGACGCCACCGTCAGCGCGCCCTTGGCGTGCACGGCCAGCTTGCCGCCGACCGTCTCGCTGCTGTCGCCGGTGATGGTCAGGCTGTGGTTCTGGCCGATGGCCACGCTCTCGTCCTTCACCGTCACCCGGCGCAGGTTGCGTCCGGCGAAGGTGTAGA
>CAXTEX010000056.1:0-14186 GCA_964243445.1 uncultured Caulobacteraceae bacterium
GCCAGCGACCCCCGTGGGCGATCACGCCGACGGAGGGCCTCGCCGCCCTCGTCCGCGCTTGAAGCGCAGGGTCGTGGCGGTGGAGGGCGCGATCAGGGATGGCGCCGAAGTGGGAGCCGTTACGCGACTGGGGGCGTCAGGTCAACGTGGGGCTCGGCGCATGAGAGTTTCGCCAGTGTGTTGCGGGCTTCGAGACAGGCGGCCGCGCCGCCTTCCTCACCATGACCAATGATGAGGGCGATCAACGCCGGGCGTCATCCTGAGGAGCTCTCGAAGAGGGCGTCTCGAAGGACGCAGTACGGGTCGGCCACGCTCCAGCTCCCAAGGTGAGGAGAACGGCCGCTCTCCGCCGAACCCCCAGCCCTGTCGGCCGCGTGAGGCGTTGTCCAGGTGGCAGGCGCGCGGCAACGCCCTTATGCTCGCGCCATGCCGTTTCGCTTGCAAGACCTACCGACACCGGGCGCCCGAGCACGGCGGCCGACCCGCCGATCGTCTCGCGCTACCGGAACGGCCTGACGCTGTGACCGACGCCGCTTCATCCATGGGCCGGACTGTCGTCATCGTGGGCGGCGGTTTCTCCGGCGCCGTGCTCGCCCTGAAGCTGGCCCACGCCGAGCCGTCCACCCAAATCTGGCTCGTGGAGCGGACGCGGCGGGTCGGCGTCGGCCTCGCCTATGGCGCCTGCGCGCCCTTCCACCAGCTGAACGTGCCGGTCAGCCGCATGGAGTGCGGCCTGTCGCCCGGCTTCGCGGCGTGGCTCCAGGCCAGCGGCGCGGACGTCACGGAGGCGCTGGCCGAGAGCGGCGGACGCTTGGCCGACGCCTTCGTTCCGCGGGCGCTGTTCGGCCGCTATGTGGAGGCGCAGGTCGCGGCGGCCCTGTCCGGCGATCCTATGCGCGGGCTGCACCGGGTGCGCGGCGACGCCGTGCGCCTGCTGGAGGCGCCGGCCCGGGGCGTGGTGCTGAGCGACGGGCGCGAGGTCGAGGGCGACATCGTCGTGCTGGCGACCGGCAACATGGCGCCGGCGCGCCCGCCGCTGCCCAGGGCCGAGGCGGTGCTCGACGGCGAGGCGTTCGTCGCCGATCCCTGGGCGGCGGAGGCGTTCGACGGGTTGGACCCGGAAGCCGCCGTGCTGTTGATCGGCACGGGGCTGACGACGGTCGACATCGTGCTGCGCCTGGTCGACCAGGGCCACCGCGGACCGATGACGGCGGTGTCGCGGCACGGCTGGGCGCCGACGCGGCACACGCCCGGCGGCCGCCGGGCGCCCTTCCTCGCGCGCGCCGCACCGCAGACCCCGCTCCAGGCCCTGCAGGCCGTTCGTCATGAACTCGCCCTCGCCGAGCAGGCCGGCGAGCCCTGGCAGCGGGTGTTCGACGCGGCGCGGCCGGACGTCGCCCGGGTTTGGCGGAACTGGAACACGGACGCGCGTCGCCGCTTCCTGCGCCATCTGCGCACCCTATGGGACATCCACCGCCATCGCATGGCGCCGCGTGTCGCCGACCGGCTCGAGGCGCTGCTGCGGGACGGCCGCTTGACGCTCGTAGCCGGCCGCATCGCCGCCCTGAGCGCGGACGGCGACGGCGTCACGGCCCGGGTGGACCTGCGTGGAGGCGGCACGAGGAGCTTCGGGCCGGTCGCGCGGGTGGTGAACTGCACCGGGCCGCGCAGCGACTTCAAGCGGCTGGAGGCGCCGCTCTACGGCCATCTGCGCCGCCGCGACCTGATCCGCCCGGACGCGCTCGCGCTGGGGCTGGAGACCGATCATTGCGCCGTCTTGGACGCGGCGGGCGTTCCGTCGAGCTGGCTATACGCCGTAGGGCCGCTGACCCGCCCGGCGCTCTGGGAGGTGACCGCGGCGCCCGAGATCAACGCCCAGGTCGACGCGCTCATCGCCCGCATCGCCGCCGGCGACGCCCTTGCGCCGGGCGCCTCCCTCGACCTGACCTTCGCCGACCTCGGCGCCGGCATCTGAACGGGCCTGGGGACGCGAACTCAGGGCGGCGGTGCGCCGCGGCAGTCGCGCTCCAGCACCGAGCCCATGTCCATGCCGCCGACGTAGTCGCCGTCCGCGAAGCTCTGCCCGGCCAGGAGCTGCACCGGCCCCTGCGGTCCGGGCAACCGGATCGGCGACAGCGCCGACCAGCCGCCGCCCGGCGAACGCTTGAAGTCGGCGCACTGGAGCGACGGGCGCGGCTGGTAGGGTCCGGGCGGCGCGGGGAGCGGGACCAGCAGCACCGGCGGTCCCGCCGCCGGCGAGCCGCCGGCCAGGGCCGCGCCGGTCGCAGGACCGTCCGCCGCCTGGGGCGTGCCCAGGGTCTGGAGCTTGGCCGGCGCGCCCTGGGCCTTTGCGGCGGCCGGCAGGATGGCGAAGGCGCCGGACGCCAACATCAGGCTCAGGGTTAGGGCGGGTCTCATCTCAGCCGGCCTTGCGCAGAGCGGCGGCGGCGCGCCGCCATACCCCGTCCTCGCAGCGGAAACCCGCGTCGGCGTAGAGGTTGCGGACCGGTCCGTTGCGCTCCGTCGCCACGATGCGCGCCCAGGCTTCCTCGTGGCGCTCGGCCACCGCGTGCAGCGCAGCCTGCAGCAACGCCTGCTCCACGCCCAGCCCGATGACCCGGCAGCTCATCACCAGGCCCGCGATTTCGCAGTCTTCGATCATCGCAGCCCCGACCAGGCCATAGTCGCCGAAGCGGTCGCTGGCGTGGGCGATGACCAGCTCGCCCGCCGCCGCCCTTGCGGAGAGTTCGCCGACCGCAAAGCGGCGGCCGGTGGTGTTGAACTGGGTGGTGCGGGCGAACAGCTCGGCCACGCGGTCCAGCGGCGCGTCGGGCCCGGCGCGTTCACAGCGGACGACGAGAAGGAGCGAGGCGAGGAAATCGCCGGCTTGCGGCGCTGTCGCCCGCTGGCGGTCGCGGCCGAGCTGAGCCTTGATCAGGTCGGTGCGCACGGCCGACTCCGCCGTCACGGAGGGCGTCTGCAGGCGCGGGTCGCCGAGCAGGCGGCGGCGCAGGCCGTAGAGGTCCTCGCCCCAGACCTCGACCTGGGGCAGCGCCTGGCGCACCCGCTCGCGCTCCACCGGGTGGTCGTCGATGAACAGGAAGGCGTCGAGCGCAAAGCCCAGTTCGACGGCGATGGCTGAGATGTTAGTCGCCTTGTCGTCCCAGTTCACCCGCCAGGTCACGAAGTCGTCGGGGCCGAGCAGTCGCTCGCGCGGATAGTGGTCGGCATAGCGCCAGAGCGCGCGCACCACGGCCTCGTCGTTCTTGCTGACGCAGGCCAGCAGCACGCCCCGCCGCTTGAGCGCCAGCAGCGCCTCGTGCAGGCCGAACCAGAGCCCGATGTGAGAGGAGGCGCCGCTGATCTCCGGCGTCCAGGCGAAGGGCGCGCCGGTCTCGGCCAGAACGCCGGGCCAGAGCGTGCCGTCGAGATCCACGATCACGCATTTCTTGCGATCAAGGCCGCGCACCACTGCGATTGCATCCATGTGCGCCGCCGCAACGATCCGCTCGCGGGCGTAGGGATCGCCCTCGACCAGGGCCTCCAGCGGCGCGGGGTCGGGGACGATCTCATGCACCGCAGCCCGCTCGCGCGCCGGTCGCTGTAGCATCCAGCCCGGCGAACCGAAATGGGTGAAGCCGACCAGGCCGTCGTCCAACAGCCGCGCGGCGCCCTGCGCCCCGAGCGCTGTGGCGATGTCGACGAGGTGGACGTCGGACGTCTCAGCAGCCAACTCCTCCAGCGCTTGGTTGACACGGCGGAAGCGGTTGCGGTGGCTGTGCGGGCCGCGATCGGCAAAGCCCAGCGGCTGCACCGTCGGCTCGGGCAGGCCGTCCAGCAGGATGGGCGCGGCGCTGACCGAGCGCAGTCCCGCCAGCAGCCCACGGGCTTCGGCGACGTAGAGCGCGGTCGGATCGCCGCCGTGATCCGCTGCCGAGCCGAGCGCCACCATGCGCCGCGAACGGAGCGCGCCGATCAGGATGACGTCGTGCGGCCGCTCCTCAGCCATCCTCAGATCGTCGGGAAAGCTCGTGGCCACGCGGATCGCCACGCCGCGGCGCACGCCTTCCTGGCGCAGGAAGTCGGCCTCCATCTGCAGGTCGCAGTCGCCGAACAGCAGCACGTCCAGGCGCCAGCGCATCGGCCGGGCCAGGCTGGCCGCCCCCTGGGCCTCGCTCACCGCCCAGTAGGCGTCCGCCCCGTCCTTGCTGGCCCGACGCAGGCGGTCGAGCGCCTCGCCCGGGTCGCGGCCATGCAGCGAGTTCAGCGCGGCCGCAGTCTCGTCCGCCTCGGTTTGCGGGTCCCTGTCGGTGAGCAGGCCGCGCTCCATCAGCGCCGCCAGACAGCCCGCCAGGGTGTCGGGGTCGAAGCCAGGGCCGACGGGGAGGCTCGTCAGCTCGCCCGGCATGTCGCGGGGCGCTTCGGCGAACCAATCCAGGATAGCGGCCACCTCCTCGTCGACCACGATCCGCAGGCCCGAGATGGCGTGCAGCGCCAACACCCGGCCGCCGCCGAGGCGGCTCAGATGGGCGTAGGCGGACCGGCGGATCAGCATGGGCGGTCTCAGGTTAGCGGGCCTCGACCCTGGCGCGCGCCCGTTGCCTCTTGGTTAACGGCTCGATCGCTAGATCGGCGATCATTCACGCGGCGCGGAGGCGACCATGCTCGATCCTGCAGCGGGGCTTGCCCCCGGCGACAAGCTGCCCTTCGCCTACGGCATGGACGAGGACCAGCGCTATTGGTCCTTCGAGGACCAGGCCGGTCGCCCCGTCGTGCTGATCCTGGCGGGAGATGCGCCGCCCTCCGCCGTCGCAGCGGTAGCCGACGCCTTCGCCGCCGATATCGAAGCCTTCGCCGCTGAAGGCGCGGACGTGCGCCTGCTAGCCCGGGCATGCGCGCCCGGCTGGGCGACCGCGACACCGCCTGCCGGCGTTCGGCTGAGCCATCTGATGGCCGTCGAACTGTTCGAGGCCGCTGGCCCGCTGCCCGCCGTGCTGGTCGCTGATCGGGGGCTGCGGCTTGTCGTTCGCATCGAGCAGCGATCCCCGCAGGCGGCCGTTGCTGCGGCGCTGACGGGTGTGCGCGCCCTCGCCGTCGAGCCGGCCCGCGCCATCGAGGCCCCCGCGCCGGTGCTGATCATCCCCGGCGTGCTGGATGGCGACGCCTGCGCTCGACTGATCGCCCGCTTCGAGGCGGGCGGCCATACCGAGGGCGCCATGGCGTCGGTGGATGCGGATGGGGCGGCGATCAGCCGGATCAACGCCGCCAAGAAGCACCGGCGCGACCTGGCGCTCGATCCCGCCGATCCGCTGCACGCCGAGGTCGTCGCCGCCCTCTCCGGCCGCCTCGTGCCCGAGATCGCCAAGGCCTTCCAGGTGCGGGTGGCGAACCTGGACCGCATCCTGGTCGCCCGCTACGACGACACGGGCGGCTACTTCAGGCGGCATCGGGACAACAGCGCGGCCCACCTCGCCTACCGCGAGTTCGCGGTATCGGTGAACCTGAACACCGGCGCCTACGCGGGCGGCGAGCTGCTGTTCCCAGAATACAACGACCATCGCCACAGCCCGCCAGCCGGCGGCGCGCTCGCCTTCTCCGCCAGCCTGCTGCACGAGGCCCTGCCGGTCACGCGCGGGGCTCGCTACGTGCTGCTCGCCTTCCTGCACAGCGCGGCGGCGGAGGCGCGGCGACTGGCGGCCATGGAGACGGCGGCGGGCTGACGAGGATGGACGGCTCAGAATGACGGAGAGCGGAGCGATCGCGCCAACCTCGTCATCCTGAGGAGCTCTCGCAGAGGGCGTCTCGAAGGAAGCGGTCGCTGACCAAGCGCCCATCGCAGTCATGCGCAGGCATCACCCCTCCACCGGCGTGACCGGCGGCGCGCCGCCGAGCACGGCGGCGAGGTTGGCCAGCAGCAGGTCGCGCATGCCCATGACGCCCTCGCGCGTGGCGCCGGCGGTGTGGGGCGTCAGCACCGTGTTGGGCACGTCCGCCCAGCGCGCCGCCGGCGTCGGCTCCTGGGCGTAGACGTCGAGCGCCGCCGCCCCCAGGGCGCCGGACTTCAGCGCCGAGATCAGGGCGTTCTCATCGACCAGCTGGCCGCGGGCGACGTTGACGAGCAGGCCGCGGGGGCCCAGCGCCGCCATCACCTCGGCGGAGACCAGGCCGCGGTTGGCCTCCTCGGCCCGGCTGCCGACCACCAGGATGTCGCTCCAGCAGGCCAGCTCCAGCAGGCTTTCATGACGCGGCCAGACCACGTGCGGCTTGGGCCGCGGTCCCCACCAGCCGATCTGCATCCCCATCGGCTCCGCACGCCGGGCGACCGCCTCGCCGATGCGGCCGAGCCCGACCAGCCCGAGCCGGGCGCCCTTGAGCGAAGGGGTGATCAGCCGGCCCGCCGGCGACCAGCCGCCGTCGCGCACCTGGCGGTCGCCGTCCACGATGCGTCGGCGCGAGGCCAGGATCAGGCCGATGGCGTGGTCGGCCACATCCTCGTGGTTCACGCCGGGGGCATGGGTGACCTCCAGCCCCCGCCCGGGCGCCCAGACCACGTCGATGCCGTCATAGCCGGAGGTGAAGCAGGCGATCAGCCTTAGCGCCGGCATGGCCGTCAGCCGGGTCTTGTCCAATGGGAACTCACCCGCCACCACGACCGCCTGCACGCCGGCCTCAGCCTCCGCCAACGGCTCTGTCCAGGCGCGCAGGACGGTGTAATCCTGCTCCAGCAGGGCGGCGATGGCTTCCAGGTGGGGCTGCATGACCAGGACGACGGGCTTGGGGCTCATGGCGGGACCTGCTCTGGAGGGCGGATCGCCAGCATAGCCGTCCCCTCTCCTATCCGGCGAGAGGTGACGCCGGGACGACGGCGCCTTAACAGCTGTGCGATGCGCCTGGCCTTCCTCGGCACGCCCGATTTCGCCGTCCCCGCCTTGTCGGAAATCCTGGCCGCCGGTCACGAGGTGGCGGCGGTCTACACCCAGCCCGCCCGCCCCCGCGGCCGCGGACAGGCGCTTCAGCCCTCGCCGGTGCAGGCCTTCGCGCAAGACCGCGGTCTCGCCGTGCGCACGCCCGCCTCAATGAAGGCGGCCGAGGCTGTGGCCGAGTTCCAGGCGCTTGGGCTGGAGGCGGCGGTGGTGGTCGCCTACGGCCAGATCCTGGTGCGCGAGGTGCTGGAGGCGCCGCGGCTAGGCTGCTTCAACCTGCACGCCAGCCTGCTGCCTCGATGGCGCGGCGCCGCGCCGATCCAGCGCGCGCTCATGGCCGGCGATGCGGTCACCGGCGTGCAGGTCATGCGCATGAGCGAGGGGTTGGACGAAGGGCCGTTGCTGTCTTCGGCTACGGTCGCCATCGCGCCGGACGATACCGCCGCGACCCTGCACGACAAGCTGGCCTCGGCCGGCGCGGCCCTGCTTGCGCCAGCGCTTGCAGCCATCGCGGCGGGAACTCTGGTGGAGACGCCGCAGGTCCTCGAAGGGCTGACCTACGCCCGCAAGATCAAGCCGACGGAGGCGCGGATCGACTGGAGCCGCCCGGCGCGCGCGCTCGACGCCCACATCCGTGGCCTGTCGCCCTTTCCCGGGGCTTGGTTCGAGGCGCCCTCCTCGCGCGGGCCGGTGCGGGTCAAGGCGCTGCTCTGTCGGCCTGAGGTCGGTTCGGGCGCGCCGGGCGAGGTGTTGGACGACGCTATGCTGGTCGGCTGCGGCGAGGGCGCTGTGCGATTGCTGCGGCTCCAGCGGGAGGGCCGGGGCCCGCAGGACGCGGAGAGCTTCCTGCGCGGCCTGCCGCTGCCGGCGGGGACCCGGCTGGCGTGACCGGTCCCTTTAGGATGCTCGGCCGTGCCGCGATATAAGCTGATCGTCGAGTACGACGGCGGCCCCTACAGAGGCTTCCAGCTCCAGGATGGCGTGGCCTCCGTCCAGGCTTCGCTGGAACGGGCGATCACGGGCTTCAGCCAGGCGGAGGTCCGGGTCCACGTGGCCGGCCGCACAGACACTGGGGTGCACGCCACCGCCCAGGTGATCCACTTCGACCTGGAGCGGGCCTGGCCGACGGACGTGGTGCGTGACGCCATGAACGCCCACCTTGTGCCAGAACCCATATCGGTGTTGAGCGCCGAAATGGTTGGCGAGGACTTCCACGCCCGTTTCTCGGCGACAGGGCGGCGATACCTCTACCGCGTGCTCGACCGCAAGCCGCCGCCGGCGCTGGACCGGGCTCGGGCGTGGTGGGTGAAGACGCCTCTGGACGTCGCCGCAATGGCCCGGGCGGCGACCGGCCTGATCGGCACGCACGATTTCACCACCTTCCGGGACGCCCACTGCCAGGCCCGCTCGCCGGTCAAGACGCTGGACGGCGCCACCGTGGAGCGGGTGGGCGAGGAGGTGCGGCTGGCCTTCGCCGCCCGCTCCTTCCTGCATCGCCAGGTGCGCTCCATGACCGGGAGTCTGGTGGAGGTGGGGGCCGGCCGCTGGTCGGTGGAGCGGTTGGCCGAGGCGCTCGCCGCGCGGGACCGGCGCGCCTGCGGCCAGGTGGCGCCGCCGCACGGGCTGTATCTGATCGGGGTCGACTACGCGGAGTGATCAGCCGCCGACCAGTCGGCGGGCGAGATCGTCGGCCAGGGCGCTCCAGGCGATCGACAGCACGACCAAGAGCACGATGGGAGCCACCTCGCGGCTCAGGGTCTCGCGGCCGATGCGCCAGACCAGCAGCACCGACAGGGCGAGCAGCAGCAGGCTGGCCCACCCGAACAGCCGGCCTCCGTCCGCTCCCAACAGGGTGAGCAGGGACGCCGCCGCCAGCATGGCGTTCAGATAGAGCGCCGCCCAGTTGCTCACCGTCACGAAGGCGGCGTAGCCCGCCTCGAAGCGCAGCGGCCGAGCGATGGCGGCGAGCAGCAGGGGGAAGCCGAAGGCGTCGACCAAGTGCGCCGCGCCCGCGCCCCAGAGCGTCGTCGTCGCCGAGCCCCGGTCCACCAGCGCCACGGCCAGCACGTAGAGCGGCAGGGCGGCCAACGGTCCGGCGAAGGAACCGATGAAGCCTTGCGTGCTGAAGCTGAAATCGTCCGCCCAGCCGGGCCGGCCCCGCACGAGGCCGATCAGCCCTCGTCCCGCCGCCCGGGCGTCCCCCACCAGCGAAGCCACGCTCAAGCCGCGCCGAAGGTCTCGAAATAGCGCTGCAGCACGCCCCTGTAGATACGGGCCAGAGCCTCGATCTCGGCGACAGGCGCGCGCTCGTCGACCATATGCATGGTGGCGCCCACCAGCCCGAGCTCCACCACCGGGCAGAGCGCGCGGATGAAGCGGGCGTCCGAGGTGCCGCCAGAGGTGGAGAGTTCCGCGTTCCGGCCCGTGGCGGCCCGGGCGGCGTCGGCGACCAGCCGCACGAAGGCGTCGGGCTCGGTGTAGAAGGCCTCGCCCGACATCCTGATCTCCAGGCCGACCCCGCCGCCGAAGGCCGCCTGGGCGCGGGCGCGCTCCTCCTCCAACCACGCCGACAGCTCCGCACCCTTCCAGCAGGGATTAAAGCGGATGTTCAGCCGTGCGCTGGCCTTGGCTGGAATGATGTTGTGGGCGGGATTGCCGACCTCAAGGTCGGTGACCTGCAGGTTGGAGGGCTGGAACTCCGGATAGCCGTCGTCCAGCACGCGCGACTGCAGCCGGTGCAGCAGGTCGACAAGCACGGGCACGGGGTTGGCGGCTCGGTGGGGATAGGCCACGTGGCCCTGCACGCCCGTCACCGTCACCACGGCGTTCAGGCTGCCCCGCCGGCCGACCTTGATCATGTCGCCGAGCTCGGCGGAGGAGGTGGGCTCGCCGACCAAGCAATGATCCACCCGCTCGCCCTCGGCGGCCAGCAGCTCCACGATGCGCCGGGCGCCGTCGTGGCCCGGCCCCTCCTCGTCGCCGGTGACCAGCAGCGAGATGGAGCCGGCGGGCTCGCCTGACGCCAGCACGTCGGAGGCCGCCGCGACGAAGGCCGCCACCGCGCCCTTCATGTCCACCGTCCCGCGACCGTAGAGCACCCCGTCCGCCACGTCGGCGTCGAACGGCCCCCGGCTCCAGGCCTGCGCGTCGCCGACCGGCACCACGTCGGTGTGGCCGCCGAAACAGAAGTTCGGGGCCTGCGTCCCGCGGCGGGCGTAGATGTTCTCGATCTCGCCGAAGCGAAGCCGGCGGCAGACGAAGCCGAGTCGCTCCAGAGTGTCCTGCAGCACATCCATGGCCCCGGCGTCCGCCGGGGTGACAGACGGACGGCGGATCAGGTCTCGGGCCAGCTCTACGGCGTCCACGCGCGACATCATGACCGCGATTAGCCCGCCGTCTCGAGCGCCGCAACCGGGCCGCGCCCGCAGGCCGGCAAGGCGTCCTTAACCCTCATGCTCCAGAGTTAAAGTGGACGGACCCTGCGCCGCATGGAGACCAGGCCATGAGCTACCGTGTGGTGGCGGTGGAAGACAATCCGGTGATCACCCAGCTCATCACCGCCGTGCTGCAGCAGGCCGGCCACGAGGTGGAGACCGCCGCTTCCGGCGGCGAGGCGCTGGTGATCCTGCAGAGGAACCCGCCGGATCTGCTGCTGCTGGACCTGGAGATGCCGGGGATCGACGGGCTCGAAGTGCTGCGCATCCTCGGCGAGCAGAAGGTCTGCCAGGGCGTGCCGGTGCTGGTCCTGACCGGTGAGAGCGACAGTCACTTCGTCGCCCGGGCGCGCGAACTCGGCGCGGCCGGCTATCTGCTGAAGCCCTTCCGGGCCCAGGACCTGACGGCCAAGGTGCAGCGGGTGCTGGAGGACGCTGACACGGTGTGGGTGGACGACTACCACACCGTGACCCGCTCGCCCGGCGCCGGGTGGCGGACCGCCGCCGCGCGCCCGAAGCGCGCCGAGGGCTGAATGATCGACGAACAGGCTCGGCAGGCGGCGCTAGGCGCCTACGAGGTGCTGGACACCCGACCCGATCCCACCCTGGACAAGATAACCGCCCTGGCCGCGGACCTGTTCGAGGCGTCGACGGCGGCCATCTCGCTGATCGATGCGAACCGGCAATGGTTCAAGTCGCGCTTTGGCGACCTGCCGGCTGAAACGCCGCGCTCGCAGGCCTTCTGCGACCACACCATCCGTCTAGCTGAGGGCGAGACCCTGCTGGTGGAGGACGCCGCGCTGGATCCGGCCTTCCGTGACAACCCGCTGGTCACAGCCGACGGCGGCGTGCGCTTCTATCTCGGCGCGCCACTGGTCGCCCCCGACGGGCACGCCCTCGGCTCCCTGTGCGTGATCGGCTTCCGGCCGCGTCACGACGTCGGCGCGCGCGAACGCCGCCGACTGCAGGTGCTCGCCGGACTGGTGGTCGACGCGCTGGAGCTGCGCCGCTCGGCGAAACAGGTCGTGGAGGCTCAGCGGCTGCTGTCGCTGGCCGAATCGCTGGCGGGGGTGGGCCACTGGCGGCTCTATCCGGATGGCCGGGTGAGCTGGTCCGACGAGGTCTACCGCATCCACGGCTTGGACCGGGCCGGCCACGATCCGAAGCTGCAAAGCGGGTTGGCGTCCTATCATCCGGACGATCAGGCCCAGGTCGCCGCCGCCGTCGCGCGGGCGTTCGAGTTCGGCGAGGACTTCAGTTTCAACCTGCGCCTGATGCGGGCGGATGGGGTGCTGCGCCGCGTCGCGGCTCGCGCCGTCTGTCAACGGGACGAGGCGGGCAAAGTTTGCGCCGTCTTCGGCGTCTTCCAGGACGTGACCGATCAGAACGCCCTGCTGGAGCAGGTGAGCGCCGAGCGCGAGCGTTACCGTCTGCTCGCCGACAACGCCAACGACATGATCTCCACCTCCTCGCTGAGCGCGGAAATCCTGTTCGTCACACCGGGGGTGAAGCGGGTGCTGGGCTATGAGCCCGAGGAGCTGATCGGTCGCAAGACGCTGGAGCTGACCCATCCGGACGACCTGCCCCGGGTCAAGGCCTTGTTCCAAGCGCTGGTCGCCGCGGGCCCGGACGCGCCGCCCACGCCTTACCAGTTCCGCGGCCGGCGCAAGGACGGCTCCTGGGCCTGGCTGGAGGGGCAGCCGCGGGTGCAGCGCGACGCGGCGGGGACCCCGTTGGTGTTCCAAGACGTCGTGCGCGACATCACTAAGCGCAAGCGCCTGGAGACCGAGCTCGAGGCGGCCAAGATCGCGGCGGAAGCCGCCGCCCAGGCGAAAAGCGACTTCCTGGCCAACATGAGCCACGAACTCAGGACGCCGCTGAACAGCATCATCGGCTTCACCCATGTCCTGGTGCGCGACGACACGCTGCAAGCCAGCCACCGCCACCACCTGCTGCGCATCGAGGAGGCCGGGCGGGGCCTGCTGACCGTGGTCAACGACGTGCTGGACTTCTCCAAGATCGAGGAGGAGGGCGTGAAGCTCTCGCCGCGTCCTTTCTCGCCCGTGCGCCTGATGGAGAACCTCGTCGCCCTGATCCACCCCGAGGCCACCGACAAGGGGCTGTCGCTGGTGGTCGATTATCCCTTCGACCGGCAGGTTCTGGCGGCGGGCGATGTCGACCGGCTGCGTCAGGTGCTGATGAACCTGCTAGCCAACGCCATCAAATTCACCCACAGCGGCGAGGTGAGGCTGGCCCTCCAGACGCGCCGTCGCGACGGCCGGGTGCAGCTCACCTTCCAGGTCTGCGACACCGGCATCGGGCTGACGTCAGACCAGATCGCCAGCCTGTTCCAGCGCTTCGCCCAGGCCGATGGCTCGATCTCGCGCCGGTTCGGCGGCACCGGGTTGGGCTTGGCCATCTCCAAGCGGCTGGTGGAGGCCATGGATGGCTCCATCGAAGTCTGGAGCGAGCCTGGACACGGCGCCACCTTCGAGGTGCGGCTGAGCCTGCCTGTCGCCGAGGCCCTGCCCGAAGCCAATGTCCCGCACCCGAAGCTCCGAGCGGCGCCCGGTGCGGCTGCGGCGGGCGGTGTGAAGGTGCTGGTGGCCGAAGACGTGCCGGTGAACCAGGAGCTGGTGCGCCTGCTGCTGGCCCCGCTCGGCTGCGAGGTGACCGTGGTCGGCGACGGCGAGCAGGCCGTGGACGCGGTCGGCGTCGCCGACTTCCATCTCATCCTGATGGACATGCAGATGCCGGTGCTGGACGGGCTGGAGGCCACGCGGATGATCCGCCGCCTGGGCGGCCGCGCCGCCCGCACGCCCATCGTCGCCCTCACCGCCAACGTGCTGCCCGAGCAGATCGAGCTCTGCCGGCGGGCGGGGATGGACGACCATGTCGCCAAGCCCTTCGTCAGCGAGGACCTGCAGTCGGTGGTGCTCAAATGGGCGGAGGGTCGCGGCGGACCAGCCCCGGCGCTGAAGCCCAACGCCGTCCTGGACGATCTGACCGCCCAGATCGGCGCAGGCCCGATCCGCGGCCTGCTGGCGAGCCTGGATACACAGATGGCCCAGGTGCTGGGAACATCGAGCCAAGCCGATCCCGCCGACCTGTCGCGCCTGGCGCACAGCCTGCGCGGCGCGGCGGGCGCGCTCGGCTATGGAGAGGCGGCCCGGGCCTGCCAGGCGGTCGAAGCCGCGCACCGGGCGGGCGGCCCGGCGGAAGACGCGTTCGCCGCCCTGCAGTCCACGTGCGCCGACGCCCGCCAGGCGATGGAGGAGCGGCTCGCCGCCTGATCCACGCTACTCGGGGTTTTCCAGGCTGAAGGTCTGGGACTGCTCGTCGTAGGCGAACAGCTCCGCATAACGGCCCCAGTTGATCGCCGCGTCCAGGGTCTCGTCGGCGTAGTCCTCGCTCATGACGTCCTCCAACTCCTCGGAGAAGCGGCGGTAGGGGGCCATGTGGGTGGGCCGCTCGTCGAGGACGCGGCGGATAAGGGCGACGATGGGCACGTGGGCGAGCAGTTGGCGCCCGAACAGGCGTTTTCGCGTGTCGCTGTCGCCGTCCACGAACTGACGGCCCGCCTCGCTGAGCGAGATGTCGCCGTGCGCCACCTCGGCGAAGCGCAGCAGCTGCAGCGATTCCGCCAGGGGGAAGAGCTCGTCGATCTCCATCTGCAGGTCGTCGCCCAGCTCGGGCAGGTCCGCGCGGCCGTCGAAAGGCGGCTTGGCCAGCGCCTCCATCAAGCCGGCCAGAAGGTTGGTCGATACGCTGTCCAGGCCCCAGTGGACGCCCGCGTCGGCGGCGCTCTCCGGCGTGGGCTGCTCGGCCT
>CAXTEX010000057.1:0-14024 GCA_964243445.1 uncultured Caulobacteraceae bacterium
GATCCGTCCGTACACCGCCTCGCCCAGCTTGCGCATCTTCTTGCCGACGGAAAGGTCGCCCACGCCCATGTCGCGCAGGCCCTCGTCCAGATTGCGCAGGAAGGCGTCGAAGGTCGCCTGCGACGTCTCCGCCGCCTGGCTGCCCTGCCCTTTGAGGCGATGCAGCACCAGGACCATGTGCATCACATAGAGCTCGAAACGGCCCTCCACCGTGTCCGGCACGCCGAGATCGATGTAGAAGACGGGCCGGCGCGACTGGGAGGACGCCGCCTTGGCCAGGACGCGCCCCGCCGCCACCGCCGGCCGGGGTCTGAAGAACCGCTGCAGCATCCCTCACCCCGCTGCGGCCGCGACAATCGGCTGGCTCGCATGCACGTTGAACTAGGTCGCCCGGCGCGCTAGGTCAAAGCCCCTTCGCTGCAACCGTCGCAGCGTGTCGGAGCGTCTCGTCATGGCCCGGACCCGAGCCGCCCTCTTCGCCGCCTCAACGATCGCCGTGGCGGGTCTTGGCGCCTGCGCCCCCACTATCGCCACCAACGGCTTCCAGCCGGTCGACCTGAAGCCGCGCGAGGTGAAGCTCGGCGACACCCGCTCCAGCGTGCTGCTGCGCTTGGGCTCGCCCTCGATCCAGGGCACCTTCGACACCAACGTCTGGTACTACATCAACCAGCAGACTGAGAAGTACGCCTACTACAAGCCGCGCATCCAGAAGCGCGAAGTGGTCGCCATCACCTTCGACAAGGATGAGAAGGTGGCTGAGGTGAAGGACCTGACCCTCAAGGACGGCTACCAGATCGCCTATGACGGCGCGTCCACGCCCACCCGCGGCAAGGAGCTGAACTGGGTCAACCAGCTGCTCGGCAACATCGGCAAGGGCGGCGGCGTGATCCCGCGCGACCAGGACCCCGGCCAGCGCCCCGGCCACTGACGCCGACGCTTAAAGCAACCTTCAAGAAAAAGGCCTGCGCAGGCCTGGACGTCCGAACCGTGAGGCCGGGTCAGTCCTCCTTGACCTCCATGACCTGGCGGCCGCGGTACATGCCGGTCTTCAGGTCGATGTGGTGCGGACGGCGCAGCTCGCCGGTGTCCTTGTCCTCGACATAGGCGTTGGAGTCCAAGGCGTGGTGCGAGCGGCGCATGTTGCGCCGGGAAGGCGAAGTCTTTCGCTTGGGAACAGCCATGGCGCGTCTCGTGAGGGCGGCCCGGACGCGACAGGCGACCCAGGCGAACAGAAAACGGCGGCCGATGAGCCGCCGTGTGAGCTTAGGTGTATGCCGCAACGGGCTGCGGGGATCAAGCCTGGAGGACGCGGACCTCATGAACGAACGGGAGCCCAGCCGGACCGCCCTGGCCGCGGCCGCCCACCGCGCCGCCCACCAGCTCCTCGAACACGGACGCATCTTCGCCGATCCCCTGGCCGTGCCGATCCTGGGTCAGGACGTCGAGACGCTGCGGCGCGATGCCGAGGCCGAGCCGTCGCGGCGCGGCATGCGGCTGTTCATCGCCGCGCGCTCGCACTTCGCGGAAGCCGTGCTGAAGGCGGGCGTGGAGGCGCGGGGCGTCCGCCAGCTCGTCGTGCTCGGCGCGGGCCTGGACACCTACGCCTACCGCAACCCGCTGGGCGACGACCTGCGGGTGTTCGAGGTGGACCATCCCGCCACCCAGGCCTGGAAGCGGCGGCGGCTGGCGGCAGCAGGGATCGCCATCCCCGCCTCGCTGACCTTCGCGCCCGTGGACTTCGAGCGCGAAGCCTTCTCGGCCAAGCTGCAGCAGGCGGGGTTCGATCCGGCCCGGCGCAGCGTCTTCGTCTGGCTAGGCGTCGCGCCCTACCTGCGGCCGGAGACCGTCGGCGCCGCGCTGGCGGCGCTCGGCGCCCTGCCCGGCGGGGCGGAGGTGGTGTTCGACTACAGCGATCCGGCGTTCACCCTGCCGCCGGAGCTGCGCGCCGCCCACGAAGCGCGCTCGGCGCGAGTCGCAGCGCTGGGCGAGCCCTTCCTCAGCAGCTTCGAGCCGGACGACCTGCACGCCACGCTGCGGCGGGCCGGGTTCGTCCACATCGATGATCTTGGACCCAAGCGCCTGTTCCAGCGCTATTTCGACCCATCCTCCAGCCAAGCCGGCCAGGACGGCGTGCCGGACCGGGGCGGCCATGTCGTCTTCGCCGCGACCGCCTGAAGCTGAGGGTCGACGCGGCGGCGGGGCGGTGTATCCAGCCGGATGCGCTTCTCCACGCCGCTGATCGCGGGCCGACTGGTCCGCCGCTACAAGCGTTTCCTCGCCGACGTCGCCCTGGAAGACGGCTTGCTGGTCACCGCGCACTGCCCAAACCCGGGCGCCATGCTCGGCCTGAACAGGCCCGGACTCCAGGTCTGGCTGTCCCGTGAGCCCGATCCCAGACGCAAGCTCGGCTACACCCTGCAGATCGTCGGCGCCCAGGACGAAGGCTCCGACGATGTCGTCCTGTGCGGCGTCAACACCATGATCCCTAATCGCCTGGTCGCCGAGGCGCTCGCCGCCGGCGTCATCCCTGAGCTGTCCGGCTATGACTGCGTCCGCCCGGAGGTGAGATACGGCGCGGCCAGCCGGGTCGACTTCCTGCTGGAGGGCGACGGACGCCCGCCCTGCTGGCTGGAGGTGAAGAACGTCCACCTGATGCGCAGGCCCGGCTTGGCCGAGTTTCCCGACTGCGTGGCGGCCCGTTCGCTCAGGCATTTGCGCGAACTGCAGGCCAGGGTCGAAGCCGGAGACCGGGCGGTCATGCTGTTCGTGGTCCAGCGGGGCGACTGCGACCGCTTCGACACCGCAGGCGATCTCGATCCCGCCTACGCCAAAGGGCTGATCGACGCCTTCCGCCAGGGCGTAGAGGTTATATGTTACGCATGTGACGTCGAACTCGAGGCGATCCGCGTCCGCCGCGCCATCCCATGGCTCGGTCATGACTGACGGCGGCGAAGGGAGCATTGCATGACCATGGCCGAGGCTATGGAGCTGTCGCCGACGGTGCGCAGCGCCGGGATCAAGATCCACCCGCGGGAAGACTTCGCCGGCATGCGCGCGGCGGGGCGGCTGGCGGCGGCGTGCCTGGACATGCTGACGCCCCACATGGCGCCTGGCGTCTGCACCGAGCGGCTGGACGATCTGGCGCGCGCCTTCATCCTGGACCATGGCGCCCTGCCGGCCTGCCTGGGCTACCGCGGCTACGCCAAGACGGTGTGCATCTCGCCCAATCACGTGGTCTGCCACGGCATACCCGGACCCAAGACGCTGAAGGACGGCGACATCGCCAACATCGACGTCACCGTGATCCTGGACGGCTGGCACGGCGACACCAGCCGCATGTACGGCATAGGCGAGGTTCCCGCCCGCGCACGGCGGCTGGTCGAGGTGACCTACGAGGCGCTGGAACGCGGGCTGGCGGTCATCAAGCCCGGCGCGACGCTCGGCGACATCGGCCACGCCATCCAGTCGCATGTGGAGGCGCAGCGCTGCTCGGTGGTGCGCGATTTCTGCGGCCACGGCGTGGGCCGCGTGTTCCACGACAGCCCCAATGTGCTGCACTACGGCCGCCGCGGCGAGGGCGCCGTGCTCCAGGCCGGCATGTTCTTCACCGTGGAGCCGATGGTGAACCTCGGGCGGGCGGCGGTGAAGGTGCTGAGCGACGGCTGGACGGCGGTCACCCGGGACAAGTCCCTGTCGGCTCAGTGCGAGCACTCCGTCGGCGTGACCGAGACGGGGGTGGAGGTGTTCACCCCCTCCCCCGCCGGCCTGTTCCAACCGCCGATCGGCTGAGGCGTCGGCTCAACCGCAGGGCGCTTCCCTTCCGCGGCGGTTGGCTCCACCCTGACGCCACCGGGAGTGGATCGTGGCTGAACGGAAGGTGGGCGAGACGCCGGCGCCCCATTACGCCGGCCACAGGGAGCGGCTGCGGGAGCGGGCGTCGGCTGCCGGCCTGGGCGCCCTGCCCGACTACGAGGTGCTGGAACTCTACCTGTTCCGCTCCTTCCGCATGGGCGACGTCAAGCCCAAGGCCAAGGCGCTGCTGGCGCGGTTCGGGTCGCTGGGCGCGGTGCTCTCCGCCTCGCTGCCCGAGCTGATGTCGGTGGCCGGCATCGGCGAGGTCGCGGCCCTCGACCTCAAGCTCGTGCACGAGCTGGCGCAGCGGATCGGTCGGGAGCCGGCGCGGCGGCGCACGGTGATCTCCTCCTGGTCGGCGCTGCTGTCCTATGTGCGCGTGGCGCTGCAGCACGAGGCGCGCGAGCACGTGCGGGTGCTGTATCTCGACCGCAAGAACCAGCTGATCCTGGACGAGGCGACAAACCAGGGCACCGTCGACCACGCCCCGGTCTATCCGCGCGAGATCGTGAGACGGGCGCTGGAGCTGTCGGCCTCCTCGCTGATCCTGGTGCACAACCACCCGTCGGGCGACCCGACCCCGTCCAAGGCCGATGTCGACATCACCCAGGCGGTGATCGCCGCCGCCAAGCCGCTGGGTATTTCCGTGCACGACCATCTGGTCGTCGGGCGCGACGGGGTGGTGAGCTTCAAGGCCAAGGGGCTGATGTAGGCCGGCTGGTCCCCGCCGCCGTCTTCGCGGGAA
This sequence comes from uncultured Caulobacteraceae bacterium, assembly GCA_964243445.1. Classification (GTDB taxonomy): domain Bacteria; phylum Pseudomonadota; class Alphaproteobacteria; order Caulobacterales; family Caulobacteraceae; genus CAHJWH01. The sequence continues at coordinate 4,598 of CAXTEX010000057.1, forward strand.
GACGTTCGGGAAAGACGGATCAGGTCAGAGCGAGCCCACGATCAGGCCGCCCATACGCTCAGGTCTCCGCCCGCGCGCCTTCGAGCCAGGCCAGATACTCCGGCGTCTTGAGCAGCGTGTCGGCATACATCGCCACCGCCCCATGGTCGCCGAAGCCGGCCAGCTGGACGCCGTAGGTCTGGAAGCGGGTCGCGACGGGGGTGAAGAAGGCGTCTGCGATCGACCAGGGACCGACCAGGAACTCGCCCTGATCCTTGAACCGTCCGCGCAGGTCCGACCACAGGGCCACGATGCGCCGGATGTCGTCGTGGGTCGCCTCCGACAAGGTGACCTCGTGCGGTATCTTGGTCAGCTCCATGGCCGCCTCACCGCGCAGGGAGGCGAAGCCGGAGTGCATCTCCGCCGCCGCCGAGCGGGCCAGGGCGCGCGCGACCGGGTCCGCCGGCCACAGCTGCGCGTCGGGCAGCCGATCGGCCAGGTACTCGCAGATGGCCAGGGAGTCCCAGACGACGAGATCGCCGTCCCTAAGCGCCGGGACCTTGCCGCTGGGGGAATGCTCGGCGATCGTGCCGGTGCTGTGGTGCTCGCGCAGCGGGATCATCCGCTCGTCGAAGGCCACGCCAGCGTGCTTCAGCGCCAGCCACGGCCGCATGGACCAGCTCGACCACCGCTTCGTCCCGATCACCAGTTCCAAGGCGGTCTCCATCTACGTCGCCGCGATGAAAGACCTGAGCCGTGCGGGCGTTCCAGCCGCCTACTGCACCACGCCCAGGGCGCGGGCGCTCTCCACCGTCACCTGGCCCGCGGCCAGCCGGTGCTCGACCTGGAAGCGGTGCAGCGCCGCATAGGTCTGCGGCCGGCCAACGCCGTCCTGCGGACCCGGATCATAGCCCTGGGCTGCGAGCGAAGACTGCATCCGCGCCATCGCCGGACGCGACAGCGGACCGCCGCACACCACCGGCGCATAGGCCGAGCCGCCGTCATGCTGCTCCCGCTCGATCCGGAAGCCGTAACGCGCGGGCGTGCGGCGCACCTCATAGCCGCCCGGCGCCACGACGCGGGTCGTGAACACGGTGCGGTATTCCGCCGGCAGCTCGCGCGTGGCGTAGCCCGCCGGACGCACCAGCACCCGGCGCACGATCTCGTGGCGCACCGAGGTGCGCTCGCCCACCCAGCGGCCCGCGCCCACGCGCACCCGCCGCTCCACCGTCTCGTAGCGGGCGGGACACCAGACCTTGCACAGCACCAGGCCGGTCGGGGTCACGATGGTCTGGCCGGCCTCCGGCGGGCCCGACACCACCGGGCCGCTCCGTCGCTCCCAGACATAGTGGCCAGGCGCGACCAACACCTGGTCGGCCACGTCGGCGTAGCGATCGGGCTCGCGGCTCCATCGCGTGGGCCCGGGCTGGACGGTGTAACTCCGCTCCGTCCGGTAGAGCGCCGGGAGGGCGATGCGCTCCTCACGGCCGGGCCGCACCATTACCTGGCGGCCGCGGCGCTCCACCAGGGCGGGGTGGTACAGCCGCTCCACCCGGCCGGGCGCCTCCAGCACGCGCTCGCCCCGCGACGTCTCTACCGGCGGCAGCAACACCTTGCCAACGCATCCGCCCTGGGCCAGCACGGGCGAGGCGGCCGCAGCGGCGATCAAGGCGGTGGAGAGGAACAGCTTCATCGGACGACCTGCAGCGGCGTGGACGTTTGGCGAACCATCATGCCTCAAACCACGGCGCGACGCTCGCCCGCTCGCCGGAAAGGCGAGCGGGTCCGCCGCCGGCTCCCGCTCGCCCTGCGCTGGCCGGGCTGCTAACAGGCGACGGCGGCCCCGCCGCTTGATCGCTTGTCGCCTGATCCCCGCCCCTGATCCATCCAGTTCACGAGCCCGCCATGTCCGAAGCGCCTCCAGACCGCCTCGCCGTCCATCCCTCCAGCCCCTTCCACGACGCCGGCGTGCTCGAACGCGGCGTCGGCATCCGGTTCAAGGGCGTAGAGAAGACCAATGTGGAGGAATACTGCGTCAGCGAGGGCTGGGTGAAGGTGGCGGTCGGCTCGACGACCAACCGCAAGGGCGAACCGCTGACGCTCAAGCTGCAAGGCCCGGTGGAGCCCTACTTCCGCGACGCGGAGTGAGCGCAGCGGTGGCCGAGGCCCTGCAGCCTGAGCGGCTCGAGGCGTTCGAAGCCTTTGCGGCGGAGCTGGCGCGCGCCGCGGGAGCGGCCATCCTGCCCCTGTTCCGCAGCGATCATGGGCTGGAGGACAAGAACGCCGGCGACGCCGCTCGCGGCTTCGATCCGGTCACGGCCGCCGACCGGGGCGCCGAGGCCGCCATCCGCCAGGCGATCGCCGCCCGCTATCCCGACCACGGCGTGCTTGGCGAGGAGTACGGCGAGGACCGGGCCGATGCTGAGTTCACCTGGGTGCTCGATCCCATCGACGGCACCCGGGGCTTCATCGCGGGCATCCCGCTCTGGACGACGCTGATCGCCCTGCGCTGGCGCGGCGCGCCGGTCGTCGGCCTAATCGCCCAGCCCTATCTGGACGAGGTGTTCGTGGGCTCGGCGGCGGGCTCGCGCCTGCTGCACGGCGGTCGAGCGCGTGAGCTGCAGGTGCGGCCCTGCACGGGTCTGTCGGAGGCCATCTTGGGCGTCACCGACCCGCAGGCCTATTTCACGCCGCCCGAGCGCACGGCGTTCCAGCGGGTGCGGGATGCGGCGCGGCTGACCCGGCTCGGCGGCGACGCCTACTTCTTCGCCCTGGCGGCGCTGGGGACGATCGATGTGGTGGTGGAGCCCGCCGCCTGCCATGCCTGGGACGTGGAGGCCGCCATTCCGCTCGTGCAGGGCGCAGGCGGCTTCATGACCGACTGGTCCGGCCGCGCTATCGGGCCAGAAGGCGGACAGGTCGTGGTCGCCGGCGATCGGGCCTGCCTGGACGAGACGCTCGCCCTGCTGGCTGCGGCGGCCGACTGAGCGCTGGAGCCAGGCTCAGACCTGACCCAGGCTCAGGCTCAGGCTCCGGCGCAAACCCGATCGGCGAGTTCATCAAAGGCGCGCCAGAACACCGCGCGGCGCTCGTCGGTCTCGATCAGGATCTCGTGGAAGGCGTCCTCCACCTCCACATAGCGGCCGTGCGGCAGGCGGGCGGCGGCGCTCCGCTGGGGCTGTACGGGCACCACCCGGTCGCGCGCGGCCGCCACGATGGTGACCGGCGCCGGCACGGTCTCCAGATTGCGCAGCGCCTCCACCCGCCGCCCCAGGATCAGGGCGAACTGCAGCCAGCCCCAGGTCTGTTCGTCCAGCCGCAAGTCCGGCGCCGCGTCCAGCAGGGCTCGGAAGCGGGCCCAGCGCGCCGCGTCGTGGGTGAAGACACGGCCGCCCTGCTGGTTCTCGTGGGACACGCGCGGATTGGCCGGGGGCGTGGCGACCCCGCCCAGGCCGATCAGGCTCATGACCGTGGCCGCAGCGCTGACCACGAAGGGGGAGCGCCCGCCGATGCGCACGCCGAGCATGGGCGCGCTGAGGATCGCCGCATCGAACCGCGTCTCGCCCTCGCTCATGGCCAGCAGGGTCAGACCGCCGCCCATGCTGTGGCCGAGGCCGATCCAGGGCCGCGGCAGGCGTTCGGCGAAGGCGTCCAGCAGCCGCGACAGGTCGGCCACAAACAGTCGCCAGCCCCGCGCATGCCCCTTCGTCGCGCCGCCAGGCCCCAACCCGATATGGCGGAAAGGCTGGGACAGCCCCTGCCCCCGCCAGTCGTGGACCAGGACGGTGAAGCCCCGCGCCTGCAGTTCGCCTATCACCTCGGCGTACTTTTCGATCGGCTCTGTGCGCCCCGGGCTGAGCACGACCGAGCCGCGCGGCTCTCCGTCCGCCGTGAACAGCGCCGCACGCAGCCGCGCGCCGTCGGGCGCCTCCACCCAGCGCGCCGCGCCTCGCAGCGGCGGCTCGCCAGGCGCGCGGCACAGGGGCGCCGCGAGCACCTAGCGCACTCGGTCGAAGAGGGCCTGGAGCTTGGACTGCACCTGCATGGCCGTGGCCATGTCGGAGACCTTCAGCCGACCGGTGAGCACCGCCGTCATGGGGTTGAGCCGGCCCTGCCCCATGGCCTCCAGATCGTCCCGCGACAGGGTCAAGACGAGATCGGCGGGAGCGTCGACATTGGACACCTCCGCGCCGTCCACTCGCACCACCCCGTCGCCCTTCAGCACGAACTTGACCGAGCGTCCGAGGCCGGAGTCCTCGGCGACGGCGGCTCGGAACTTCTCGGTGATCTCTTCCAGGCTAGCCATGCGTCATGCTCCAAGGCGAGGTCGGCTGTCTCGCCCAGCCCATGCAGTGGCGCAACCCTGCTCGGGCCGGCTGAACGCGGCTCGCCGCGCGCGATCGGCGCGATGTATTTTTGCCGATGATAGCGCTTGCAGGGCGACGGAGGCGAACCATCTTTTATCCCGAAGACGCCGAACCGGGTCTTCAGGCTGGACGGGGCTCAGGCGCGCCCGGCCTTTGACATAGCGTCCGTGGGCCAGCTCACGGGCGTCGCACCTTGCTTTTGAAGAAGGATGTGGACATGCGCACGATCGATCTTTCCCCCCTGTACCGTTCCGTCGTCGGTTTCGACCGGCTGGCGGCGCTGATGGAGGCGGCCTCCAAGGCCGAGACCTCCTCGGGTTATCCCCCCTACAACATCGAGAGCACCGGCGAGGACACCTATCGCATCGAGATCGCCGTCGCGGGCTTTCGCCCCGACGAGCTGAATGTCGACGTGAAGGAAGGCGTGCTGAACGTCACCGGCCGCAAGACCGCTAACGCCGAAGACGGCAGGCGTTACCTGCACCGCGGTCTGGCGGAACGCAGCTTCGAGCGGCGCTTCCAGCTCGCCGACCATGTCGTGGTCCTAGGCGCCGACCTCGCCGACGGCCTGCTGTCGGTCACGCTGAAGCGTGAATTGCCGGAGAGCATGAAGCCCCGCCGCATCGAGATCGGGACCGCGCGCGCCGCGGCCGTCCAGCCGCGCGTCGCAACCGGGACGGACACGGACGGCGGTCTGATCGAGGATCGCGCTCAGGCGGCCTGATCGCGACCTTGAGCAACGATGGAGGGCGGCGCTTCGGCGTCGCCCTTTTTCGTGTCGCCCGTCATCATGGCGTCCTTCAGGCCGCCTTACCGCAGGAGAAGTCCAGGCCGACGGCGGCGGCCAGCTGGGCGTTGCGCCAGCGGGCGCCGGACAAGGTGGCGCCGGTGAAATCGGCCCCGCCCAGGTCGGCGTCCTCGAACAGGGCGCCGGTCAGGTCGGCCTTCTGCAGCATGACATACCGCATCCGCGCCTTGGCGAAGCCGGTCGGCATGGTGCGGCCGCCGCCGAGCGGCAAGGCGGCGGCGCAGGCTTCGCGCAGGTCCGCCTTGGTCAGATTGGCGCCGTTGAGCCGCGCGCCGCGCAGGTCGGCGCCGCTGAAGTTGACGTTGCGCAGGTCCGCGCCCTCGAAGTTCGCACCCTGCAGAAAAGCGCCGGACAGGTCCATGCCGACCAGGCAGGCGCCCTTGGCCGACAGGGCCGCCAGCCGTGCGCCCTTCAGCTCGCCCTTCAACAGCCGCAGGTCCTCGCCGTCGAAGCTGGCCAGCTCGCCGGTTTTGCCGCCGCTGCGCCACCACGACGCCGACTGCTGCACGCGGGTGAGCAGCTTAAGCAGGTGCGCCTTGGGATCGCCGGGCGTATCGCGCAGCACCCCGGTCATGTCGGCCCGCGACAGCTTGGCACCGCTGGTGTCGACCCCGCTCAGCACCGCGCCGCTGAGGTTGGCGCCTTCCAGGTTGGCGCCGACCACCTCGGCGTTCTCCAGATTGGCGCCGCTCAGGTTGGCGTCCTTCAGATTGGCGTTGGCGAGCTTGGCGCCGCGCAGCGAGCAGTCGGTGAAGTCGGCGTTGCAGGCGCTGGAGCCGGACAGCTGGGAGCCGTCCAGCGTCGCGCCGGAGAAGTTGGCGTTGGCGAGGTCGGCCGAACGGTTCTCGCTGCGCAAGGTCTCCAGTCCCAGACGCGGGTGCGGCACGGAGATGGAGCCCTGGCGGAAGTCGGCCCCGGTCAGATCGGCGAACGAGAGGTTGCTGCCCCGCAGCACCACGCCGCGCAGGTCCGCGCGAACCAGAACAGCTCCCCTCAAATCGGCGGTGCTCAGATCACAGCCGAACAGCGAAGCGCGCGTGAGATCGGTCCGGGCGAAACAGGTTCCGATCAGCGCGGAGCCGGTGAGATCGATCTCCGTGGCGTCCCGCCCCGCAAAGCTTAGGCCATTGAGTTCGGCGAAGCGGAAGGTGGCGCGCTGGCCGCCCGAACGGCCCTGCAGGAAGCGGTCATGCGCATCCAGCGCAGCATCGACCTCGATCTGCGTGCATCGCCGCCTTGAAGCCGCCTGCGCCATGGTCCGTCCATCCCGTTTACACGAGGTTAGCCAATGGAGGTGAGCGACCGGTTAAGCGGGCGCAGGGCCGTCTCAGCCGGCCTTGCGCAGCAACATGGCCTTGGTCAGGAAGACGCTGTCGTGAGCCTCCAGTCGCAGCCCGGCGTCAGCGAACAGGGCGGCCAGATCGGTCGCCTGATAGCTGGCGTAATAGGGCTCGTGGAAGAAGGCGGGAAAGGCCTGCAGCAGCCGGTTCAGGTCCGGCGCGTCCACCGTCTGGATCGAGTCGGCGAAGGCCAGCACCCCGCCCGGCTTCAGCACCCGGGCCAGTTCGGCCGCGATGGCGGGCCGCACCCGCGGCGGCAGCTCGTGGAACAGGTAGATGCAGCTCGCCCCGTCCAGGCTGGCGTCGGCGAACGGCAGCCTCTCCGCGCTCGCCTGCGCCACCGGCGTCGCGGAGCGGGTCGCCGCTTCCCGCGCATAGGCATGGGACAGGTCGACGCCCGAGACCCGGGCGCGGGGAAAGGCCGCCTTCAAGTCGGTCAGGAAGGCGCCCGATCCGCAGGCCACGTCGACCACGCGCAGGCCGCGCTGGTCGTGCTCGCGCCAGGCCGTGGCCAGGAGCGACAGGGCGCGGCGACGCATGGCGCCCGCGGCCCCGGAGAACAGCGTCTCGACCTGGGCCTCGTAGCGACGGGCGCTCTGTTCGGTGAACCAGCCGCCGGACTGGTAGTGGAAGTTCTGACGGTAGTAGGTCGGATAGGCCTCAGATCCCTGCTCCTCCCGCGCCTCCGCCGCGCCGCCCCGCCGGCGGCGGGCCTCGACCTCGCGGGCGTCGGACAGCACGTCGACGGCGCGTCGCACGGCGGTCGCCAGGTTGCGCGGCGGCGCTTCGGTCACGGGATAGAGGCCGGCGGCGATGTCGGCGGCGTCTTTTTCAAAGGCCTCGAGCCAGGCGCGGCGAAGACGACCCGCCGGCGGCGCAGGCGCATCCACGCTCTGGGGCAGTCCTTCCGGATCGGCGTCCGGCTTGACCAGCGCGTGGCCGGCGGCGCGCTGGGTCGCCCACCAGAGCGCCTTGGCCGCGGACTGCGCGCGGTGGCTACGAAGGTCGCGCCGGAAGGCGGGCGGCCCGCGTCGGCGGCCCGGTTCAGCCAAGTCGTCCTGGATCGCTTCGCTCATGATTATCGCTCGAACAGGCCTACGAGCTCGATATGGGGAGACCAGAGGAACTGGTCCACGGGCAGCAGGCGCGACAGGCGAAAACCGGCGTCGACCAGCACGCGCGCATCGCGGGCGAAGCTCGTCGGATTGCAGGAGACGCCCACCGCTCGCCCAACGCCCGAGGCGGCGATCTGGCGGACCTGCTCCAAGGCGCCGGCGCGGGGCGGATCGAACACCACCGCGTCCAGCCGCTTCATCTCCATGGCCAGCAGGGGGCGGCGCACGAGGTCGCGCGCTTCCGCCGTGATCGACTGCAGCCCGGGCGCGGTGGCCATGCCGCCCTGCAGCGCCCGCACCGCAGGCGCCGAGCCGTCCAGCGCCAGCACCGACGCCTGCTCCGCCAGCCTGAAGCTGAACGCGCCGGCCCCGCAGTAGAGATCGGCGACCCGCCGCGCGCCCTCGACCGCTGTGCAGGCGAAGTCGGCCATGGCGGTCTCGGCCGCCTGCACCGCCTGCAGGAAGCCGCCGGACGGCAAGGCCACGCTGGCCGCGCCGAAGCGCACCACCGAAGGCCGCGCCTGGAACAGGGCCTCGCCCGCCAGCGTCAGGCGCGACAGGCCGGCCTGCGCCGCCGCGTCCGCCACCCGCGCCCGGGCGTCGGCGGACAGGCCGCCGCCCTTGGCTTCGACCCCGGTGACATCGACGTCGAGCCCGGTCAGGGTCTCGGTGACGTGCAGGGTGGGTGCGGACTTCGGATGCTCGAACAGCGGCACGGCGCAGGCGGCGAGCGCGGGCAATGCCGCCACCAGCCGCGGCTCGGCGATCGGGCAGGCGACGATCTCCACCACGTCCCACGTCCGGCGCGCCTTGAAGCCCAGCGCCACCTGGCGGCCGCGCTTGCGGGCGTGCAGGGCCAGGCGCCGGCGGGAGCCCGGGAGTGCGGCGAAGGGCGTGGCGAACTCCGTCTCGATCCGCTCCCAGGCCAGCGCCCGGCGAACCCCGTCCACCTTCCAGGCGAGATAGGCGCCCCGCTCCATGTGCTGCAGCGCGCAGCCGCCGCACGCTCCGAAGTGGGGGCACGGGGGCTGTACGCGCTCCGGCGAAAAGCTGAGCACCGCCTCCAGCAGGCCCCGCTCGCCGGTCAGGCGCGTCCGCACCCGCTCTCCCGGCAGGGCGAAGGGGATGTAGACCGGGCCGCCGGCGTGCTGGGCCACGCCGTCCCCGTCGCCGCCCAGATGGTCGATGGCGAGCTCGACAGGCTCGCCGGCGGGCGGTGCGGCCGCACGCGCACGCCTCACCACGATCCGCAGCCCTTCCGGGCCGCAGGCATCAACTTCTTCACGATGTCAAAGACCGGAAAAGCACCCAAGCAGACCTCGTCAAGCTGCGCCCGGACAGGCTGGCGCGCCAGACGACGTGTTGTCGCTTTGTTCACTCCGCCTGCGGGCGCTTCCTCCTTTGCGCCTGGAGGGCCAAGGTCCTTCACGCTCAGCCCACCGTCTCAAGACGGGCCAAGCCGGCGCGCAGCCGCGCCAGCGTGGCTTGCGCCTCGGCCAGCTTGGCGCGCTCGCCCTCGACCACGTCGGGACGGGCGCGGGCGATGAAGTCGGGGTTGTCCAGCTTCCGGAACACGTGGGCCACGTCCTGCTCGGCCGCGCCGACGCCCTTCTCCAGCCGGGCGCGCTCGGCGCCCAGGTCGATGAAGGCCGCCACGGCCAGGGCGGCGCTGACCCCGCCCGCCACCAGCAGCACCGCGCCCGCCGGCGGCGCCTCCGCCTCGCGCACCGCCTCCAGCCGGGCCAGGGTGCACAGGCGCTCGCGGTTGCGGGCCAGGCGCGCCTTCACCGCGGCGGCGGGCGCGATGAGCGTCAGGGG
>CAXTEX010000058.1:0-13972 GCA_964243445.1 uncultured Caulobacteraceae bacterium
ACCGACACTCCCGCCGCCTCCCGCGACGCCCGCCACCGAGCCGCCCAGGCCCGCGAGGCGGAAGCGACCGCGCGCGCCGAGCTGGAAGCGGAACGCCGCGCCCGGGAGGGCCGGCTGCGCCGCCTGGAGAGCCTGGCCCGCGACGAGGACGACTGGCGTCGTCGCGCTGCAGCCGCGGAGCGCCGGACCGACGCGCTGGAAACCGAACGCTCCCGGCTGGCGCAGGCGCTGCAGACCGCGCGTGCGGCGCCGCTGCACCTGGCCGACGAGCTGGACCGCCTCGCCGGCGAACTGTCCAGGGCGACGGCTCGGCGGAACTTGGCCGAGCGTGTGTCGGCCGATGGCGAGGCGACGGCCATTGCCGCGGAGCGCGACGCCCGCACCGCCGGGACGGCGGCCGCCGCCGCTCGGGAGGCCCGAGCCGGAGCCGTGGCGCGACTAGAGGGCGCCCGCGACCGCCTGCTCGCCTCAGCCCATGCCGTGCGAGAGGTCGCCGGCGTCGAGCCCGATGCGCTGGCGGCCGAGATCGCCGCAACCGCCGTAGCCATCCCCGCCGACCCCCAGGCCCTCGAACATCACCTGCGGGCGCTTGAACGCGAGCGGGACGGATTGGGCGGGGTCAACCTGCGCGCCGAGGAGGAAGCCACCGAACAGGGCCGGCGGCTGGCGGAGCTGAAAGGCGAGCGGGCCGACCTCTCCGACGCCATCGCCACGCTTCGCCGCAGCATCGAGACGCTGAATGCGGAGGGACGCGGCCGCCTGCTCTCCGCCTTCGAGACCGTCTCGAAGAGCTTTAAGGCGCTGTTCGCCACCCTGTTCGAGGGCGGCGAGGCGGAACTGCGGCTGGCGGAAAGCGAGGACCCGCTGGAGGCCGGGTTGGAGATCTACGCCTGTCCGCCCGGCAAGCGGCTGGCGGTCATGAGCCTGATGAGCGGCGGCGAGCAGGCCCTGACCGCCATGGCCCTGATCCTGGCGGTGTTCCTGGCCAACCCCGCGCCAGTCTGCGTGCTCGACGAGGTGGACGCGCCGCTTGACGACGCCAACGTCGACCGCTTCTGCCGCCTGATCGACGAGATGCGCCGCCGCACCGACACCCGCTTCATCGCCATCACCCACAATCCCGTCACCATGTCGCGGATGGACCGGCTGTACGGGGTGACCATGGCCGAGCGTGGCGTGTCGCGCCTGGTGTCGGTCGACCTGCGCAACGCCGCCCGGATGGCGGCGGCGTGACGTGCGCCGATCGGGGTTAAACGGACCCTTGCATCCCCGATTGCGCCCGGTCACCAGTCGATGCAGGAAGACCATCCTCCGTGATAACCCAACCGCAAGGGTCCACAGTGTATGACGCCGCCGCTTAGAGGCGAGGAACTGTCAATGGCCGCTCTCCTGAACCGCCGGAGCGAAGGCGCCGCCCTGCTGCAGGACGATCGTCCCCTCGAGCTGACCATCCTGATGCCTTGCCTGAACGAGGCGGAGACCATCGAGGTCTGCGTGCGCAAGGCGCTGGGCTATCTGGAACGCTCGGGCGTGGCGGGCGAAATTCTGGTGGCCGACAACGGCTCGACCGACGGCTCCCAGGCGCTGGCGCTGGCGGCCGGCGCTCGCGTGGCGATGGTGCTTGAGAAGGGCTATGGCGCGGCCCTGATGGGCGGCATTCGTGAGGCTCGTGGCCGCTACATCGTCATGGGCGACGCTGACGACAGCTACGACTTCGAGAGCTTGGACCCCTTCGTGGAGCGGCTGCGCGCCGGCGACGTCCTGGTCATGGGCAACCGCTTCAAGGGCGGGATCGCGCCGGGCGCCATGCCCTTCCTGCACCGCTATCTCGGCAATCCGGTGTTGAGCTTCATCGGCAAGCTGTTCTTCGCCATCCCGGTCAACGATTTCCACTGCGGCCTGCGCGGCTTCTCTCGCCAAGCCATGCTCGATCTCAAGCTGACCACCACCGGCATGGAGTTCGCCAGTGAGATGGTGGTCAAGACCGCGATGAACGGCTTGCCCATGAGCGAGGCGCCCACCACGCTGAAGCCCGACGGCCGATCGCGCGCCCCGCACCTGAAGACCTGGCGCGACGGCTGGCGGCATCTGCGTTTCCTGCTGCTGCACAGTCCCAAATGGCTGTTCATCTATCCGGGCGCAGCCCTGATGGCGCTGGGCGCCCTGCTGTCGGCCACCCTGGCGACCGGGCCGCTGCGGCTGACCGCCCATGTGTCCATCGACGTGCACTCCATGCTGGCGTCGTGCTTCGCGCTGATCCTGGGCGTTCAGCTGATCATGTTTGGGGCCCTGGCACGGCGTTATGGCGAGATCGAGGGCTTCCTGCCCGCGAGCGGCAAGACGGTGAGCAAGCTGGTGCTCGGTCTGACGTTGGAGACGGTGCTGCGTGCGGCTGCGGTAGTGTTCATCGGCGGCCTCGTCGGCGCGGGCTGGGCCGCTTGGGCCTGGGCGTCCAACGGCTTTGGCCCCATCGTCTACGACCACATCATGCGGGTGCTGATCCTGTCGCTGACTGCGGTCACCGTCGGCGTCCAGCTGGCGGCATCGGGCTTCCTCGCCTCGGTCTTCACCCTGCGCCGATGACGCGCCTCGTTCCCCTCGCGAGGGGACCGCTGGGCTCGGCGCTCCGCGGATGGGGCCTGTCGCTGCTCGGGGCCGCCATGCTGATGTGGGTGGCGTTGGCCGACGGCCGCCCGGCCGTGTTCAGCGACACCGCCCTCTACTACGACCAGGCGGAATATCTGTTCGAGGCGCTGCACTGGCTGTCGCCCATTCAGGCCGTCTCGCCGCCCGGCGACCCCGCCGCCCTGCCCGCCCGGCCCGGCGCGCCCAACATGTCCGCCGCCATCGACAAGGCCCGCTCGCCCGTCTACGGCGCGCCCGTCTACGTCCTGCAGCGGGCGGGCGGGGTGTGGCTCGTCGCCTTGGCTCAGGCGTGGGCCGCCGCGGGCGCCGTCTATCTGCTCTGCCGTGCGGCCTCGCCTGCCCCGCCCGGCTGGCGATATCTGGCGCTGATGGCGGGGGTGGCGGCCCTGACGCCCCTGCCCTTCTTCACCGGTTGGGTCATGCCGGATGCGTTCGCGGGCGTGGCCGGATGCGGCCTGCTGATCCTGCTCGTCTATCCGGACAGGCTGGGACGAGGCGCGCTCACAGGCGTTGCGGCCCTGACGGCCTACGGGCTGGCCGTGCACCGCTCCAACCTGCTCGATGCAGCCGGCGTCGCCGGGTGCGCCGTCTTTCTGCTGAGACTTGGCGGGCTGGGCTGGGCGGGGGTCGCGGGCCGGATCGGAATGGTGACGATCACCGCCCTGGCCGCCTTGGCGATGAGCGTCGTCGTCTACGGCCCCATCCGCGCCCGGGCGGGCCAGCCCATCGGCTCGCCGCCGTTCATGAGCGCCCGCGTGCTCGCCGACGGCCCGGGGCGGAGCTTCCTCCGCCGGGCGTGCGCGGGCGGCGGCTCGCCCTATGCGCTCTGCGCCTATCGCGACCGGCCGTTGGCCACCAGCGACCAGATCCTGTGGTCGCACAATCGGCATGAGGCGGTCTTCTACGCCGCCAGTCCCGCGACGCGGCTGCGGATGGAGCGGGAGGACGTGCGCTTCGCCCTGGCCGAGAGCCTCTCCGAACCTAGGGCGCAGGGGCTGGCGTCCGCGCGCAACGCCCTGCAGCAGTTCGCCTTCGCCTATGTCGACGATCCCTTGAAGCCGCAGGGCTTCTATGTCGCCGACGGCTTCTGGCGACGGACGTCGCTCCCCCGCATCGTGCCCGACGCTGCAGCCTGCGGCGGGGAGAGCGCCTGCCCGCCTCGGATCAGCAAGCCCATAAGCTGGGTCTTGGAGGGGGCGGGGCTGCTGCTGGGCGCCCTGCTCCTCGCCTGGCGCCTCAGTGCGGGCGACGTCTTCGACGTGCTGCGCCGCCGAGCCGGCGTCGGATGGCGTGATCCACGCGTGCGCGCGCTGACCGCGCTCGGCCTCGTCGTGGGGCTTCTGACCGTCAATGCATTGGTTTGCGGAGCCCTGTCCGGACCCTTCCCCCGCTACCAGGCCCGGCTGATCTGGCTGTTCCCACTCGAGGCGGGTCTCTGCGTCCTCGCCCTGGGCGTGCGGCGGCGCCCGCCTGCTCCATAGTTTATTCTGGTCCGGCAGAGGCTTAGAGCGACATTGCAGCCGGGTTGACGCCTTGCCGAGGCCTCTATAGTTTCCGGCTCGTTCCAGCGGGCCGCGACGTCCCACGTCGCGGTCGTTTTCGTGTCCGCTCCATGTCAGACCCGCAAGGTCCGCCGCGCGACGACGCTCTCCGGAGCTTCGACAAGCGGTACGACGCCCTCGCCGCCAGCCAGCGGCGTGTTCCCGGGCGTCATAGTGCGGAGAGCGGATCGGACATGGGATACCGCGTCCTGGGGGAGCTGTTCGGCGGCATCCTGGGCGGGTTGGGATTGGGCTGGGTCGTCGACCGCTTCGCCGGGACGGGGCCATGGGGGATGATCGTGGGCGTGCTTGCTGGCTTGGTGCTGGCGGTCTTGCTCGTGGTCCGTTCCGCCGGACGCATGGACGGCACGCCCAGCGGCGCTCCGGACATCGCAACCGGTCCCGCCGTCAATGTGCAAGCGCCGTCCGGGTCCGAACCGGACGACAGTTGAGGACCTGATCTGGCATGGCCGGACCGATGGAACAGTTCGAGATCCATCGGATCGTCGAGCTGCCGAAGATCGCGGGGATCGATTTCTCGATCACCAACGTGACGCTAGCCACCTTCCTGGCGGCCGCCGCCGTGCTGGGCTTCTTCGCGCTTTCCGCACGCCGCGCCATCGTGCCGGGCCGGCTGCAGAGCGTGGCCGAGATCATGTTCACCACCATCGACGATCTCTCCGAGTCGATCATCGGCCACGAGGGGCGTCAGTATTTTCCGCTCGTGTTCACCCTGTTCACCTTCATCATGGCGATGAACGTGCTGGGCATGCTGGTGGTGCTGCCGACCGCGACGTCGCAGCTGGCGATCACCGCGACCCTCGCCGTGTTGACCATCGCAATCGTCATCGTCGTGGGGGTCGCCCGCAACGGCATCGGCTTCTTCAAGCTGTTCGCGCCGTCCGGCGTGCCGGTGTTCGTCCTGCCGCTGATCGTTCCGATCGAGATCATGTCCTTCTTTATCCGCCCGCTTACCCTGGCGCTGCGGCTGTTCGGAAACATGATCGGCGGGCACGTGGTCTTGAACGTGTTCGGCGGCTTCGTTATCAGCCTCGCGCTGGTCGCCATGGCCGGCGGCATAGCATCCCTCGGCCTACTGGGCTCGGGCGTGGCGCTGGCCGGCATCGTCGCCCTGATCGCGCTCGAGTTCCTCGTCGCGGTATTGCAGGCCTTCGTCTTCGCGGTGCTGGCCTGCGTGTATCTGAACGACGTCGTCAACCTTCACAGTCACTAGACCTCAACCCCGGTCGCCGGGACCTACCAGGAGCACTCCACATGGACGCAAACGCAGCCAAGCTGATCGGCGCCGGCCTCGCCATGCTAGGCATGATCGGCCCGGGCATCGGCCTCGGCGTCATGTTCGGCAACTACTTTGGCGGCGCGCTGCGCAATCCCTCCGCCGCTCCGGGCGAGCGCCCAATGCTGTTTATCGGCATGGCCCTGACTGAGGCGCTAGGCATCCTGGCCTTCGTGATCGCGATCATCATCGTCATCTCCAAGTAGGCGGCTGCAGGGTCTATGCCGCAGTTCGACACCTCTACCTGGCCGGGCCAGATCTTCTGGCTGCTGATCAGTTTCGCCCTGGTCTATGCAGTGCTGTCGCGGGTCTTCATCCCGCGCATGCGCCATGGCATCGACACTCGGCGCGAGCGGATCGGCGACGACATGGCCGAGGCCCGCCGCCTGCGTGACGAGGCTGAGGCGCAGGCGGAAATCGCCCGCGCCCAGATGGCCGAGGGCCGGGCGCGCGCGCAACGGACCGCAGCCGACGCCAAGGCCAAGGCGGCCCACGAGGCCGCCGAACGCCAGCGGCTGCTGCAGGGCGAGCTGGACGCCCGCCTGACCCAGGCCGAAGGCCGTATCCGCGTGTCGCGGGACCAGGCCATGGGCCAGGTCCGGGGCATAGCTACTGAGACCGCCGCCGTACTCGCCGAGAAGCTCTCCGGCCGGCCCGCCACGACCGCCGAGGTCGATGCGGCCGCGGCCCGGGCCTGAGGACCCGCCCATGTCCCTATTTCAGAACGCCGAGGTTTGGGTCCTCGTCGGGGTCGTCCTCTTCTTCGTCCTGCTCGCCTTCCTGAAGGTGCCCGCGACCGCCGCGAAGGCGCTGGACGATCGCGCCGCCAAGATACAGGGCGCACTGGATGAGGCTGAGCAGCTGCGGACCGAAGCGCTGCAGCTGCTCGAGTCGCTAAAGGCCCAGCGTGTGGACGCCGAGGCGCAAGTCGCTCAGATGCTGCACGACGCGCAGGCGGAGGCGCTGCGGCTTGAGGCCGACGCCCGGGCCAAGCTCGAAGATCAGATTGTCCGCCGCACCGCCCTGGCCGACCGCCGCATCGTCCAGGCTGAACTGCAGGCCGCTGCCGAGGTCAAGGCCGCAGCGGCAGATCTCGCCGCCCACATTGCTGAGATCTTGCTCCGCGGCCGACTGGACGGCATGACCTCCGATCCTCTTGTTGATCGCGCCATGACCCAGCTCGGATCACGACTGCAGTAGCGGACTCGCTAAGCGGCGGTCGATCAGGCCTGTATCGAGATCGGGGCGGTGATCATGCTCCCGACATCGCCGCCTTGGGCGACGGCGCTTTCTCCGCTTCGGCCTTGGCCTTGGCGGCCGAGTCGGGGCGCGCCTTGCCCAGGGTGTCGGCCATGAAGGCTCCGCGCTCGCCCATCGGGCGAGAGTGACCTGCGGTGGTGTCGACCGCGGTCTGATGCTCGATCTCGGAATTGATCTCAGCTCCAAACAGGACCGTGATGATCGACACCCAGATCCAGCTCATGAAGCCGATCACGGCGCCCAGCGACCCGTAGGTCTTGTCGTAGTTGCCGAAGTGGGAGACGTACTGGGAGAAGAGCAGCGAGGCGGTGAGCCACAGGATGGCGGCCAAGGCGCTGCCGGCTGTGACCCACCGCCAGCGCTCCGCCTGCCGGCTCGGCCCGTAGCGGTAAAGCAAGGCCAGCGCGCCGATGGCGACCAGCAGCAAGGCCGGCCAGCGCAGCACGGATAGCGCGCTCCCCTGGTATCCCACGAACGCCAGCACGATCGGCACGGCGACCACTGCGGCTATGGTCAGCAGCATGAACACGAGACCGCCGAAGGTGAAGGCCAGCGAAACCAGGTTCAACCGGACGAACTTGCGCTTCTCCTTCTCCTCGAAGGAGATGTTCAGCCCAACCATCAGCGACTTCATGCCGGCGTTGGCGCTCCACAGCGACAGCAGCAAGCCCGTCACAAAGGCGAGGCTCAGGCCCGAATGGCGCGTGCTGGTCAGGCGCTTCAACTGCTCGGTCACCAGGTCCATGGCCTCGCCCGGCAGGACGCCGGACAGCACGTGAAGCTGCTGCTCCACCGTGGAAGGATCGAAGAAAAGGCCATACAGGGAGACAAAGGCCGCCATGGCGGGGAACACCGCCAGCAGGCCGAAAAAGGCCACGCCGCCCGCCACCTGGGGGATGTTGTCGCGGTTGAACTCGGTCCAAGCCCGCCAG
Source organism: uncultured Caulobacteraceae bacterium (assembly GCA_964243445.1). Classification (GTDB taxonomy): domain Bacteria; phylum Pseudomonadota; class Alphaproteobacteria; order Caulobacterales; family Caulobacteraceae; genus CAHJWH01. The sequence continues at coordinate 7,677 of CAXTEX010000058.1, forward strand.
AAGATGTCGCGCCAGCCACGAAACGGAATTTGGCCCGGATGTTCGGCGGTTCGCCCGCGGCCCGGCTCCAGCACGCCGGCGGCCTTGACCTGGGCGTCGTGGGCCAGAGCCGGCGGCTGGGTCGGCGTGACCTGGCGCTTGAGGGACGGCCAGTCGAAGGGCGAGTGCTCGCGAGGCCAGGCCAAGATGACACCGGCGACCAGGAACCAGCCCAGCGCCTCAAGTCGGCCTTGGCGCGGGCGCGGCGCTGACACGTCCTTGGATCGCTGGCGGCCTGAGGCTCCGCGCTTAGGCTTGGCGGCTCCCTTGCGGGTGCGGGCGGGCGCCGCCCTCATGGCCTGGGCCGCGCGCCAGCCGATCAGCGCACTCTCCAGCAACGCCGGCAGACCGCCGCGTCCGGCCGCACCCTGCCGCAAGGCCCTCAGCGAAGAACGGTCGAACGGCGATTTCATCAGACATCCTTGGACCGGCTACAGCCTCGCGCGCCTAGCCTGCCTAGAAAAGCGCATGGGGAGCCCTGTGTTCCGAACCCTTCCCCGCCCACCGATCACGCCCTATGTTCCGCTACAGTCGAAGCACAGTTAGAGGATGCGATGATCGAGCGGCGGCCCTTCGAAAGCCTCGGCGGGGCAGACCACGGCTGGCTGCGTGCGCGCCACCATTTCTCCTTCGCCGGCTACCACGATCCCGCGCGGATGGGCTGGGGCGCCCTGCGGGTCTGGAACGACGACGAGATCGCGCCGCAATCCGGCTTTCCGCCCCACCCCCACGCCGACATGGAGATCATCACCTATGTCCGGGAAGGCGCGATCACCCACCAGGACAGCCTGGGCAACACCGGCCGCACTGAGGCGGGCGACGTTCAGGTGATGTCCGCCGGGCGCGGCGTGCGCCATGCCGAATACAATCGTGAAGGCGAGACGACGCAGCTGTTCCAGCTGTGGATTGAGCCGAGCCGGCGGGGCGGCGATCCGGCCTGGGCGGCCAAGCCCTTCCCCAAGGGCGACCGGGCGGGCCGGTTCGTGGCGCTTGCGTCCGGGTTCCAGGGCGACGGCGACGCCCTGCCGATCCGTACCGACGCCCGCGTGCTGGGCGCCACGCTGGGGGCCGGCGAGACGGCGACCTATGAGACCGACGCCTCGCGCCACCCCTATCTCGTCGTGGCGCGCGGCGCGGTCGAGGTGAACGGCGTGCGCCTCGACATGCGCGACGGCGCAGCCGTGACGGATGAAGCCGTCCTGACGGTGATGGCGTTGAAGGATGCGGAGCTGGTGCTGGTGGACGCGGCCTGACTCAGCAGGCCGCGACGTGGGAGAAGCTGCCGGAAGACGTGCTACAATACAGTCGGGTCGAAGATGGAGATGATCATGGCGGGTCCCTCCCCTCGGGTGCTGTTTATCGTCGTGCTGGCGGGGCTTGGCGTGTCGCTGGGCGGCTGCGTGGTCGGCGCCGTCGCGGGTGCGGCGGTCGGGGTCGCCGCCACCACGGTGAAGACAGGCTTGGCGGTCACCGGCGCGGCGGTCGGCGCGACGGCCAACGCCACAGGCGCAGTCGTGCGTACGGCCACCGGTAGCGGCGCCCGGCCGGCTCAAGCTCCGAACTAAAGCCCTGCGCCGCTGCTTTCCTGCGGTAGAGGCTGGAGGGTGAGCGTGCAGCGCTCGCCGACGGTGGGACGGGACACGACCACGCGCGATAAGCCGGGGAAGTCCGGCCCGAGCCGCTCTGCGAAGAAGAGACACAGCCGCTCCAACGTCGGTGTCTCCAGACCCGGCGTCTCGTTCAGATGGCCGTGATCGAGCATGCCCGCCAGGGCCTTCAGCGCCTCGTCGAGGGCGCCGAGGTCTACGACCCAGTCCTGCGACGGGTCCAGCGGACCCCGCACGCTGGCTTCCACCTGGAAGGAGTGACCATGCAGGCGACGGTACTCGCCGCGGGGGCCGTGCGGCAAGCTGTGGGCGGCGTCGAAGCTGGCCGCCTTGGTGATCTCGAAGAGGGCGTCTGGCATGGGCTCGGGCTTAGGGGATGCCGAGGTATTTGTGCGTCTGCACGCTCAAACGCCAGCGCGGGTGCGCCAGACAGTAGTCGATGGCCGCCCGGGTGTTCTCCGCCCGCGCCGGCCCGTCCATGGGCTGGAGCAGAAAGCGCTCGAACGCCAGGGCCTCGAAGCGGGCGGGATCGACGCCCGCTTGGGGGTATACGAGCTTCAGCTCGGCCCCGCAGGTCTGGACCAGGGCTTGGTCGGCCTTGGGGCTGACGCATATCCAATCGACGCCATCGGGTGCGGACAGCGTCCCGTTGGTCTCCACCGCGACCATGAAGCCCCGGACGTGGAAGGCGCCAATCAGGGCGATGTCGAGTTGGAGCAGGGGCTCGCCCCCGGTGCACACCACCAGCTTGGGCTCGACTGCGGGCCCGCGCCAAAGCGCCTCGGCCGCCTCCGCGAGTCGCTCAGGCGTGTCGAAACGGCCGCCGCCCTCCCCGTCCAGCCCGACAAAGTCGGTGTCGCAGAAGGCGCAGACGGCGTCGATCCGGTCCTGCTCGCGGCCGGACCACAGGTTGCAGCCGGCGAAACGGCAGAACACCGCCGCCCGACCCGCCTGCCCGCCCTCGCCCTGCAGGGTAAGGAACAGCTCCTTGACCGCATAGCTCACGCCTGCGCCCGCCACTCCGCCCAGCCCCGCGCACGAAGCTCGCACGCCGGGCAGACGCCGCAGCCGTGACCCCAGGCATGGCGCTCGCCGCGTTCGCCCAGATAGCAGGTGTGGCTGTCCTCAAGGATCAACTCGACCAGAGCCTCGCCGCCAAGGCTGTCGGCGAGGGCCCAGGTCTGCGCCTTGGTAAGCAGCATCAGGGGCGTCTCGATCGCGACATCGCGGTCGAGGCCCAGGCGCAGGGCCTGCTGCATGGCGTCCAGCGTGTCGCGGCGGCAGTCGGGGTAGCCTGAAAAGTCGGTCTCGCACATGCCGCCCACCAGTCGCCCCAACCCCCGACGATCGGCCAGGGCGGCGGCGTAGACGAAGAAGGCTAGGTTGCGGCCCGGCACGAAGGTGGAGGGTAGGCCCCGCGCGGTCATCTCGATGGCTCTGTCAGCCGTCAACGCGGACTCCGCCACTGCGCCGAAACTGCGCAGATCCAGCACATGGTCGGCGCCCAGCCGTTCGACCCAGACGGGGAAGGCTCGCCGAAGGCCGGCCAACACGGTTTGGCGCGCCTGCATCTCGACTCGATGGCGTTGGCCATAGTCAAAGCCAACCGTCTCCACCAGATCGTAGCGCTGCAGCGCCCAGGCCAGGCAGGTCGTGCTGTCCTGCCCCCAGGAGAACAGCACGAGCGCGCCCGATCGCTCCGGGATAAGGTTTTCGGCGGCGGGGAGATCGGGCATGACAGCTTGGATCGGCGAGGGCGTCTTTGCAGCCGGCACGGCATGGAGGACGGCGTTGGAAGACAGGCGACCGGTCTACACCACCTGGCGGGATGCGGGAACCGCATGCGCCGGCCAAACCACCCCGCCGCGGGCCGCCCGATGATATCGCCGCCGATGCCGCGGAACGGCCGCAGGATCCGGCCAGGATGCTCGACATGGCCACAGCACTAGACGGGGCGCAGGCGTGATGATCATCCTGATGGCGGCGCTGGTCCTCGCCGGGTCCGAACCGCCGCCCGACCCGCCCGCGGACGATCCGGCGGCGAACCTGGCAGGCTTGCAGCAAATCTACGACCAGAGCTGCGCCGCCCGGGAGTACGGGGCCTTCGACGACGTCTGCGACCAGCTGAAGACCCAACTTCGCCAAGCGCAGAGAGATGCGGCGAGCCAGTCCAGCGAGCGGCCTCCAAAGACCAATGTAGCGCCGCGAGTTGACGGAGACCGGCAGGCCGGCTCCGCAAACGCCTCGCCGACACCCGCTCCGCCTGCGTCCACGACCCCCTCCCCGCCTCCGGCGGCTCCCGATCCTTCCGGGCCGCGCTAGCGCGAGGCGTGAGCGCCCTTGGTGGTGTCGGAAACCTTGATGATCGCCGGCCCAAGGATAACGATGAAGATCACGGGCAGGAAGAACAGGATCATCGGCACGGTCAGCTTGGCGGGCAGTTGGGCGGCCTTCTTTTCCGCCGCTGCAATCCGCATGTCGCGGTTCTCCTTGGCCATGACCCGGAGCGCATTGCCGAGCGGAGTGCCGTAACGCTCAGCCTGAGTCATGGCGGTGCAGACCGACTTGATGCCGGGATGGTTGGTGCGCCGGGCCAAGCCCTCATAGGCCTGGCGCCGCTCCGGCAGATAGCTGAGCTCGGCGCTGAGCAGCGACATTTCCTCGGCGAGCTCGATCGAGGAGGAGCCCACTTCGGCGCCCACCTTCTGGATAGCCGCCTCGATCGACATGCCCGACTCCACGCAGATCAGCAGCAGGTCGAGCGCGTCGGGAAAGACGGCCATTATGGAAGCCTGCCGCTTGGAGGCGATGTTCTTGATGTAGATGTCCGGGCCCCAGTAGCCGAGCGCGAACAGGCCGAAACAGGCGACGGCCCTCATCTGGGTAGGCCAATGCACCGCATGTAGACCAAAGAAATAGATCAAGCCGAGCAGCGCCAAGGCGAAGGGCATGACGAAGCGGAAAAAGTAGAAGGTGGTCAGCGGCTTGGGCCCCCGGAAACCGGCCTGCGCCAGCCTGTCGATGACCTTGGGGTCCTCCAGGAGCTTGCGCACCTGGAGCCGCTCCATGATGCCTTTCAGCGCGGTGTTGTCCTGCCGCCTGAGCGTGGCGTCCTTGATCTGTTGGCGGGAGCGGCGACGGAGCTCTTCACGTCGGCTGGCCACCGACTTCAACCGGCCCTCCAGCTTGTCGCCCTTGAGCGCGGGCGCAGCGATGGTGGCGACGGTCCCGAAGCAGAGGGCGGCGGTGAAGGCTGCTGCGATGTTCACAGGATTGTCGAGCAGGGAGACGATGTCGGACATGCGTGCGCTCCCCGTCAGAACTTGAAGTTGATCATCTTGCGCATCACGAAGATGCCCGCGCCCATCCAGAAGGCGCCGATCATCAACAGGATATGGCCGCGCGGGTCGCTGTACAGCGGCGCCATGTAGGCGGGCGTGGTGATCTGGACCAGGATCATGATGGCCGGCGGCAGCACGCCGATGATGCCCGCCGATGCGACGGCCTCGCCCGACATGGCCTTGATCTTCTCCTTCATCAGCTTGCGGGAGCGAAGCACGACGGAGAGATTGTTCAGCGCCTCGGCCAGGTTGCCGCCGGTCTTGGCCTGGATGCCGAGCACGATGGCGAAGAAGCGCACCTCCGAGGTCGGCATGCGCGTGTAGAGCTTCTCAAGACACTGATCCATCGAAAGGCCGCCGCCGAGGTTCTCCACCACCTTGTGGAACTCCTCGTCCAACGGCTTGGGCGACTCGGCGGCGATGACCTTCAGGCAGTCGTGCACCGGCAGGCCCGACTTGATGCCGCGCACGATGATGTCGGTGGCGTCCGGGAAGGCGGAGGTGAACTTGCCCACCCGCCGCTTGGCCAGGAAGCCCAGCACCCAGCGGGGCATGCCCAGGCCGCCGACAAAGCCCAGACCGAGGGCGACGAGCAGGTTGCGCGTGAGCACGAAGCTGATGAGCATCAGAACGCCTGCGACCACGCCGCTAGCGATCCAGAAACCACGCACATTGGGCGCCAGTCCCGCCTGGGACAGGCGGCTGTCCATGGTGATCGACTGCTTGCGCTGCTGGCGCTCGGTGGCCTTCAGGTTGGTCAGGATTTGCTTGCGTCGGACGACCGCGGTCTCCTGGGTGGTGCGGCGCGAACGCTCCACGGGCGTCGTCCCCGCCAACCCCTGGGCGCGCTTCAAGGCGACGCCGTGGGAGCTCTCTCCGGAGGTCAGAACGAAGGCCACCCCGCAGACCGCGAGCACCGCCAGCATGAGGGCGAGGAGCATCACGGCCGTCTACTCCGCCGCATCCAGGGCTTCAGCCAGTTCGCGCTCGAGCCCGTAGTAGCGCGCGCGATCCCAGAACCGGGGCCGGGCGATGCCGGTGGAACGGTGACGCCCGGCCACCTTGCCGCCCGCATCCTCGCCGGTGATCTCATAGACGAACAGGTCCTGGGTGATGATGACGTCGCCCTCCAGGCCGACAACTTCGGTGATGTGGGTGATGCGCCTGGAGCCGTCGCGCAGGCGCGCAGCCTGGATGATCACGTCGATCGAGCCCACGACCATTTCGCGGATGGTGCGCGACGGCAGGCCGTACCCGCCCATGGTGATCATGGATTCGATCCGGCTGATGGCCTCGCGCGGGCTGTTGG
>CAXTEX010000059.1:0-13900 GCA_964243445.1 uncultured Caulobacteraceae bacterium
AGCGCCCCGGCGCCAAGTTCGCCACCATGGACCTGATCGGCCTGCCCTGGCAGCTTGTGATCGGCCCCAAGGGGCTGAAGGACGGCGTGGTCGAGCTGAAGCGCCGCGCCACCGGCGAAAAGCAGACCCTGCCGCTGGCCGATGCGCTGAAGGCGCTCGGAGCGTGAGCGAGGACCACGCCCATGACTGACGCCCCGCCCTTCGGCCTGTGGGAGCGCTCGCTGGCGCTCCGCTACCTGCGCGCCAAGCGCAAGGACGGCGGGGTGGCGCTGGTGTCGATCATCTCCTTCATCGGCATCGCGTTGGCCGTCGCCACCCTGATCATCGTCATGAGCGTGATGAACGGCTTCCGCACCGAGCTGGTCGGGCGGATGCTGGGCTTCAACGGCGACGCCTTCGTCAGCGGGCCGGCGGTGAACGGGCCGGGTCGTCAGGCGCTGCTGCAGCGGCTGCGCGCCATCCCCGGCGTCGTCCAGGCCCTGCCGGTGGTGGAGGCCCAGGCCCTGGTGCAGGGCCCCGAACAGGTGTCGGGCGCCATCGTGCGCGGCGTCACCGCATCCGACCTCAAGGACACCAAGCTCGTATCAGCCAACGTCAAGGAGGGATCGCTCGACGGTTTCGGCCAAGGCGACTATGGCGGCGACCTCGTCATCGCCGGATCCGGTCTCGCGACCCAGCTCGGCGTCAAGCCGGGCGACAGCCTGACGGTCATCTCGCCCAACGGCGCAGACACCGCCTTCGGCTCGGCCCCCAACCGCAAGGCCTATACGGTGGACGGCCTGTTCACCGTGGGCATGAGCGTCTACGACTCCAGCTTCATCTACATGCCGCTGGCCCAGGCCCAGCTGTTCTTCGGACGCGGCGACACGGTCGACAAGATCGAGATCGCCATCGACAACCCCGACCACATCGACCGCCTGCGGCCCTTGATCGAGCGCGCGGCCGGACCGACCGGGATCGTCAGCGACTGGCGCGAGCAGAACAAAAGCTATTTCAACGCGCTGGAGGTCGAGCGCGCGGTGATGCGGCTGATCCTGATGCTGATCGTAGCGATCGCTGTGATGAACATCATCTCGGGCCTGGTCATGCTGGTGAAGAACAAGGGTCGCGACATCGCCATACTGCGCACCATGGGCGCCAGTCAGGGATCGATCCTGCGTGTGTTCTTTCTCTGCGGCGCCCTGATCGGGGCGTCGGCGACGGCGGTGGGTCTGATCGTCGGCTCGCTGTTCTGCGCCTTCATCGATCCGATCCAGTCGGTGCTGGAGGCGGTACTGCATCGCTCGCTGTTCAGCGCCGACACCTACTTCCTCTCGCGCATCCCGGCGCGGATCGACTGGGGCGAGGTGGGGCTGGTGATCTTCTGGGCGCTGCTGATGAGCTTCATCGCCACCCTGCCGCCGGCCTGGCGCGCCTCGCGCCTCGATCCGGTGGAGGCGCTGCGCTATGAGTGAGGCGCACGGTCGGCTCTCCTGCATCTCGGCCGTGTTGCACCGCCGTCCTGCGTCCTTCGAGACGCCCTCTTCGAGGGCTCCTCATGATGGCGACCGGTGTTGATTACCCACAGATGTCGTCATGCTGAGGAAGGTTGCCCAGCAGCCTGTCTCGAAGCTTTCGCAAATCATGCAAAGCTTGAGCACGGGGACGGGAAGTCTTGACCGACGCCGTCCTGTCCTTGCGTGGGGTCACGCGGACCTATGTCACCGGCGCCGGACGCGATCTGACGGTGCTCAAGGGCGTGGACCTCGACGTCCATCCGGGCGAGATCGTCGGACTGATCGGACCCTCCGGCTCGGGCAAGTCGTCCCTGCTGCACGCCGCGGGCCTGCTGGAGCATCCGACATCGGGCCAGGTCGCGGTGACCGGGGTGAACTGCACCACGCTCGGCGAGCGGGCGCGCTCGCGCCTTCGGCTGGAGGCGGTCGGTTTCGTCTACCAGTTCCACCATCTGCTGGCGGAGTTCAGCGCGCTGGACAACGTCGCCCTGCCGCAGATGATCACCGGCGCCAAGCGCCCCGTCGCCCGCGCCCGCGCCGCCGAACTGCTGACCCAGCTCGGGCTCGGCGACCGGCTGGACCACCAGCCGGCCCAGCTGTCCGGCGGCGAGCAGCAGCGGGTGGCGGTGGCGCGCGCCCTCGCCAATCGTCCCCGCGTACTGCTGGCCGACGAGCCGACCGGCAACCTTGATCCCACGACATCGGGCGCGGTGTTCCAGAGCCTGTTCGACCTGGCGCGGCTGACCGGCGTCGCCTGCCTGATCGCCACCCACAACCTGCACCTGGCCGACTTCATGGACCGGGTGTTCGCGCTGGAGGACGGACGGCTGGTCGAGCAGCGGACGGGTTAGACCGTTCAGCTCGCCAGTCACCTGCTTATGTCTGCGAAGGAGACCACGATCATGGCCGTCGCGTCCGTCAGCATCGAGCGCCGCCCCTTGGGGCCATGGCTCCTTCGATCCAGGCCGCCCGCGTGACTGGCTTCCTGTTCGCCACGGGCGTCGAGAACAGCGCGCCCGTCGTCGCCGGCGGCAAGCGGCTGGACGAGTTCGAGCTCTGCGGCCACTACAAGCACTGGCGGCGCGATTTCGACTGCGTGCAGGAGATCGGGCTGGAGGTGCTGCGCTACGGCCCGCATCTCTACACCACCTTCCTGGGCGAGGGCCGCTACGACTGGAGCTTCGCCGACGAGACCTTCGCAGAGCTGAGGCGACGCGGGATCTCGCCCATCGCCGACCTCTGTCATTTCGGCGTGCCGGACTGGATCGGCGACTTCCAGAACCCGGACTTTCCGCGCCTGTTCGCCGGCTACGCGCGGGCCTTCGTCGAGCGTTTCGTATGGGTGCAGATGTTCACGCCGGTGAACGAGATGTACATCTGCGCCAAGTTCTCCGCCCTGACCGGCTGGTGGAATGAGCAGCTCAGCAGCGACAAGAGCTTCGTCACTGCGCTTAAGCACATGGTCAAGGCCAATATCCTGGCGATGCGGGCGATCCTGGAGGTGCGGCCCGACGCCATCTTCGTGCAGAGCGAGTCTTCGGAGCACTACCATGCCGTGCTGCCGGACGCGCTCGAACGCCAGGACTTCCACAACCGTCACCGCTTCCTGTCGCTGGACCTGAACTATGGCCGCCAGGTCGACGCGGGCATGTACCAGTATCTGCTCGACAACGGCATGACGCGGGAAGAGTACGACTTCTTCCAGGCCAATACGACCAAGTCGCGCTGCATCATCGGCAACGACTACTATCCGGTGTCTGAGTTGTGGGCGCTGGCGGATGGAAGCCTGGAGAGCGCACCCGACGTTCTGGGCTACAGCGAGATCACGCGCCAGTATTTCGCCCGCTATCGCATTCCGGTCATGCACACGGAAACGAACTTCGCCGAAGCGGGCGACGGCGGCGCGGTCCGCTGGCTGCGCAAGGAGTTCGCCAACGTCCTGCGGGTCCGTGACGAGGGCGTGCCGATCGTGGGCTTCACCTGGTACTCGATCACCGATCAGGTGGACTGGGACAACATGCTGCGCGAGGTGCGCGGCGTGGTGAACCCGGTCGGCCTCTACGACCTGGACCGCAACATCCGCCCGGCCGGCCTGGCCTACAAGGCGCTGATCGAGGGCTGGAAGGCCCTGCTGCCGGTGCAGACGGGCGTGCTGGAGCTCGCGCTGGCTGACTTGGGACCGTAACCCCGGCGGCGCGAACGCGGCCTTAAGCTTGCAGGCCTAACCGTGCGGCCTGATCGCCGCGGGGACCTGCGCCAACATGAGACATGCCGTCTTCGCCCGCCTCGCCGTTATGGCGGGACTATGCCTGACCGCCGCGCCGGTCTTCGCCCAGAACCCGGTGGAAATCCAGCACGCGCGCGCCGGGGCGAGCTGTCCGCACTGCAACCTGTTCCAGGCGGACTTTTCCAACACCGAACTGCACGGGCGCAACTTCGCCGGCGCGCGGCTGCGCCAGGCGGACATGTCCACCGCCGTCATCACCCATTCCAGCTTCGCCGGGTCCGATCTGCGCGACCTGAACGCCTATGGCGCGGTCCTGGGCGACTCGAACTTCGCCGGGGCCAACCTCGTCAACGCCAGCCTGGTGGGCGCCTATCTGCAGGGGGCGAACTTTCGCGGCGCCCATCTGGCCGGGGCGAACTTCTCCGGCTCCGAGATGAACCGGGCGGTGGGCCTGACTCAGGCGCAGCTCGCTCAGGCCTGTGGCGACGCGGCGACCACGACGCCCCCCGGCTTGCGTCTGGCGCCGTGTCGGTGAGCCGCGCCGCTTCGGCGGTTACCGCGATTTAAGTGGCGCTTCCTCGCCTGAGCGCACACATCTGATCCCAAGGGGCCGGCTCTGCTGGTCCGGGAGAGTCAGATCATGCGCCGGTCCAGCGTCGTCTTCGCCTCTGCTTTCGCTTTTCTCGGCGTCGCCATGGCGGCTCATGCCGCGGACAAGGACGTCGCGCGCCGGGTGGCGCTCGGCGGGTCCTGTCCGGGATGCGAGTTCTCCGGCCGCCAACTGGTAGGCGCGAGCTTTGTCGGCGGGAACTTCGCCCGGGCGGCGCTGGTGGGCGCTGACCTGCGCGGGGCCTCGGTCATCGGCTCCAACTTCACCGGCGCCGATTTCACCCGGGCGGATCTTCGCGGCGCGACCTGCACGGGATCGGGCTTCGGCGGCGCCACCTTCGTCAACACCGCGCTGCAGGGACTGGAAGCCCAAGGCGCCAATTTCGCCGGCGCTAACCTCACCGGCGCCCAGCTGAAGGGCGCTGAGCTGCAGGGGGCGAACCTGGAGGGCGTGTCCGCCCAGGGCTCCGATTTCAGCTCCGCCGAGCTTCAGGGCGCCTCGCTCGGCCACGGCCATTTCCAGCGGGCCGTGTTCCACAACGCCGAACTGCAGGGCGTCCGTTTTGCAGGTTCGGAGCTTGCCGGAGCGGACTTCCGCAACGCCGACCTCAACGGCGCCGACCTGCGCGGCGCCGACTGGTCGGGGGTGCGGGGTCTGACGCAGGACCAGCTGGACGAGGCGTGCGTGGACGGCCGTACGCGGCTGCCCGCCGGTCTGCACGGCGGGGAGTGCCAGCGGATCGTGCTGCATCTTCCCGGGCGCCCGCCCGCGCCGCCGCGTCCTCCCGCTCCGCCTGCGCCGCCGTCCTTCCCGCGCTGATCGCCGGCCGGCGGCCTAGACGACCTCGATCCGGTGCTCCACCTGCAGGATCGCTGCCAGGCTGGACAGGCGCTTCTTGGTCTGCTCGCCGAGCGTCAGGGCCTGCGCCCCGACCTCCACCCTCAGCCGCAGACCGCGGGCGTCGAGCGTCAGGCGCGACTGGAACAGCAGGGCGGCGCTCCGACCCGACAGGTCGCAGCCGAGCCGCATCGCCGCGCCCAGCGCCCGCGCCCGCCGCAACCGCTCCGGCGATAACAGCCGCTCCAGCCCCGGCTGCTGCGGCGTCGCAGCGGTGAAGCGGGCGAAGACCGCGGCGGCGAGATAGGCCCGCTCAGGATGGCTCTGGCCCGGTGTCGGCGCGCGGAGCACCTGATCGTAGGCAAGGTCGGCGCGATGGTCGGGGTGCAGCCGTGCGCCCATGTCCGCCAGGCGGCAGGCCGCGGCCAGCAGGGTCGCGTCGCGGCCGGGTTCGAACAGAGGCTCCAGCAACGTCCACGCAGGGGTGAGCCAAGCCTGCAACACCGGTCCCAGGTGCTCTGCCGCCCCCTGCCGCGCGCCGATGGCGGCGCAACCCTCCAGAAGCGGATCGCCGCCGCGGACGTCGGGCGAAAGGCTGTCCAGCAGCAGCCCCTCACGCAGGCCGTAGGCTGAGAAGCTCACCCGCTCGAAGCCGAGCGTCTCCACCAGCGCTTCCAGCACGAGCGCCGCATAGGGCAGGGTCTCCGCCCGCTTCCTGGACACCCCGGGTATCCGCTCCAGCGAGGCGCGGGACTGCTGGGCCACGAAGCGCGACGCTTCCAGCGCCTCGCGAGCGGTCATCTCGTACTGGTGGACGATGCGCAGGGGGTAGTCGGTCGCTCCCATGTGGATCAGGGCGATGTTGCGCCAGGCTCCGCCCACGGCATGCAGGCACCCCGCGACGTACACAGGCTTGGCCGCCGCCATTCGCGCCCGGATGGTCCGCCCGAGCGCGAGCGCGTCGATGGGTCGCGGGGCGCCGAGCGCGAAGGGGCCGAGGGGAAGGGTGACGCCGGCGCCCGGCCGGCCGGCGTCGACGCGCACCAGTTCCAGGCTCGAGCCGCCGAGATCGCCGACCACGCCTTGCGCCTGGGGCTGGCCGGCGATGACGCCCAGCGCCGAGTACCGCGCCTCCTCCTCTCCCGACAGGACGCGGACGGCCAGCCCGGTCTCGGCGTGCACCCGCTCCGCAAAGGCGCGCCCGTCGCGGGCTTCGCGCACAGCAGCCGTGGCGGCGCAGAAAACTTCGGCAGGCGCTGCGCCGTCGAGCACCGCGCTGAATCGCCTGAGCGCGGCGAGCGCTGTGGAAATCCCGTCAGGCGACAGCCATCCGGTCTCGCCCACGCTGCGTCCCAGCCCGGCCAGCACCTTCTCGTTATAGACCTGCCATATGGCCCGCCCCTCCAGCCGGTAGAGCACCAGGCGCACGGAGTTGGAGCCGATGTCGATCACCGCCACGTCGCGGGCGGCCTGCGCATCTGGCGAGGTCATGCGAGGCGGCTTTCGGCTATTTGCGCGGGCCGATGTGATCGAAAGCGCGCGGCAGGATCTTGCCGTTCTTGCCCCGTCCCGACAGGCTGGGATTGGTCATGAAATAGTCGTGGGCGGAGAAGGGCTTGCGCCCGCCGGTGGTGTCGAAGCGCCGGTAGGTCCCATCCGAACCCAGGGTCCAGCTCTGGGCCTCGTCGTTCAGATTGGCCACCATGATCTGGTTCAGCACCTGCTGGTGTACGGTCGGGTTCTCGACGGGCACGAGCGTCTCGATGCGGCGGTCCAGGTTGCGCGGCATCCAGTCGGCCGAGGAGATGTAGATGCGGGCGCTCGGGCTCGGCATCGGCTCGCCATTGGCGAAGCAGACGATGCGGCCATGCTCCAGGAAGCGGCCGACGATGCTCTTGACGTGGATGTTCTCGGACAATCCCTGCACGCCCGGCCGCAGGCAGCAGATGCCGCGCACCACCAGGTCGATGCGCACGCCGTCCTGGCTGGCGGCGTACAGGGCGTCGATGATCTCGCGGTCGACCAGGGAGTTCATCTTGGCCCAGATGGCGGCGGGTCCGCCGTCGCGGGCGTTCTGCGCCTCCTGCGCGATTTGGGCGAGCAGCGACGATTTCAGGCTGATCGGGGAGATGGCCAGCTTCTCCAGCCCGTCGGGCAGGGCGTAGCCGGTGATGAAGTTGAACACCTTGCTGGCGTCGCGCGCCATGGCCGGATCGCAGGTGAACAGCGACAGGTCGGTGTAGATCCGGGCGGTGACCGGATGGTAGTTGCCGGTGCCGAAGTGGCAGAAGGTGCGCAGGCCCTCGCCCTCGCGGCGCACCACCACGCTGATCTTGGCGTGGGTCTTGTACTCGATGAAGCCGAAGACGACGTGGACCCCGGCCCGTTCCAGGTCGCGGGCCCACTTCAGGTTGGCGGCCTCGTCGAAGCGGGCCTTGATCTCCACAAGCGCTGTGACGTTCTTGCCCCGGTCGGCGGCGTCGATCAGGGCGGCCACGATGGGGCTGTCCGACGAGGTGCGGTAGAGGGTCTGCTTGATCGCCAGCACCTGGGGATCGGCGGCCGCCTGGCGCAGGAACTGCACCACCACGTCGAAGCTCTCATAGGGGTGGTGGACGAGGATATCCTTCTCGGTGATGGCCGCGAAGCAGTCGCCGCCATGTTCCAGCACCCGCTCCGGGAAACGCGGCTCGTAGGGCGTGAACTTCAGGTCGGCCCGGCCGGCCGGAATCAGCTCCGAAAGCTGCGACAGCCCGAGCAGCCCCTGGGTGACCACCACTTCCTCCGGGTGGCAGTGCAGGTTGCGCAGGATGAGTTCCTGCAGCTCGCCGGGCATGGCGGCTTCCAGGGCGATGCGCACCACCGAGCCGCGGCGACGCTGGCGCAACAGGGCCTCGAACTCGCGAACCAGATCCTCCGCCTCCTCCTCCAGCTCCACGTCGCTGTCGCGGATGATCTGAAAGACGCCCTGCGCTTGCACGTCGCAGTCGGGGAACAGTCGGTCGAGGAAGAGCGCGACCAGGGTCTCGATCGCGACGTAGCGCCGCTCTGCCCTGGGCGCCTTGGGGGTCTCCCCGGGCCGAAGCTGCCAGAAGCGGCGCATGCCCGTCGGCATGGGCACGAGGGCGAAGAAGGATTTGCCATCGCTGGCCCGCCGCAGCTTCAACGCCAGGGCGAAGGCCAGGTTGGCCAGGAAGGGGAAGGGGTGCGCGGGATCGACCGCCAGCGGGGTGAGCACCGGGAACAGCTGGCTCGAGAAGACCGGCTCCAAGGCGGTCCGGTCGGCCGCCGTCACCCCGCCGAACTCCACCACATGCAGCTTCTCGCGGGCCAGTTCGCCGCGCAGCGTCTTCCAGATCCGGCCCTGGGCGCTCATCAGCTCGGTCGCGGCGGCGCTGACGCGGGTGAGCTGTTCGGCGGGGCTGAGACCGTCCTGGCTGACCACGCGCACGCCCTCGCGCACCTGGCCCTTCAGGCCGGCGATGCGCACCATGTAGAATTCATCCAGGTTGCTGGCCGAGATCGACAGGAAGCGCAGCCGTTCCAGGATGGGATGGCGGCGGTTCTCGCTCTCCTCCAGCACCCGCTCGTTGAAGCGGAGCCAGGAGAGCTCGCGGTTGAAGAAGCGGTCAGTGGAGTTCAGCAACGCCACGTCCAGCCTGGGCTCCGCCGAAGCGGGGACGGGCGGCGCCGGCGCTGCTTCCGGCTCCAGGTGGACGATTTCACTCATGGGATGACCTTCTTCGCCGCTCGCCGCGACCCTTTCGTGACCTCGCCCTGCCGCCTGACGTCAGCGAGGCGCATCCGCCTGGGCGGGTTCCTCGCCCAGGACGATCCGAGCCAGGCTTCGAGAAACGCCCCGCTTCAGATCATAGGCGGCTTCGTCCAGGCGCGCGACGATATCGGCCGCGCTCTGAGCCGAGCGCTCGATGCGGCAGACGAGGTAAGCCAAAAGCTCCTCGCTCGGCCGGATGTTCCGTTCACGGAAAAACTTGTCGAGCATGGCGCCTAGCACCCGGTCGTCCGGCTCCTCCAGCTGCGCCACGGGCAAGGCCGCCAGCCGCGAGCGCAGGTCCGGCAGCCGCGCCCCCCATTGGCTGGGCGCCAGGCGCGAGGTCAGCAGCAGTCCCCCGCCCGGGCGCGACGCTCGGTTCAGCAGATGAAACAGGGTCTCCTCGTCAAGCCGCCCATCGGCGTCCTCTACGAGGATCAGGCCGGAGGTGTCCTGCAGGTCCAGGCCCTCGTTCGGCAAGGCGAAGGCCCGCATGCGAGCGGCCCACATGGCGCCCAGGTGCGTCTTGCCCGATCCTGGCGGCCCAACCAGCGCTAGCGTGCCGCCCCGCCAGTCGGGCCAGGCGTCCAGCGTATGCACGGCCAGGATGTTCGACGCAGAGACCACAAAGGCTTCGCGCGCATGATCGGGCGCGCGGGCCAGGCCTAGGCGCAGCTGGGCCGACACGCTCGCACTCCGAAGCAGCACATGACGGGAAGCTAGCAGACGACGGCCGCTTCGTCACCGGGGGGTGGTCGCCGCCTTGACATCGCCGGGGGCGCATGGCCCTTGCCCGCCTTCGTTCCCGTCAATGACCTCCGCCGTGCGGCCATCGCCCCCGGGGCCGCTGGAAGCCTTGCGCCATGCACGCCTATCGTTCCGACACCTGCGGCGCGCTCCGAGCATCCGACGTGGGGCGGGGCGTGCGACTGTCCGGCTGGGTGCACAGGAAGCGCGACCACGGCGGGCTGATGTTCATCGACCTGCGCGACCACTACGGCGTGACACAGCTGGTGCTGTCGCCCACCACCCCGGGCTTCGCCGCCGCCGAACGCACCCGCGCCGAAAGCGTCATCCGCATCGACGGCGAGGTGGTGGCCCGCTCGCCAGACACGGTCAACCCCAACCTGCCCACCGGCGAGGTCGAGATTCGGGTCCAAGGCTTCGAGGTGCTGTCGGAAGCCGCAGAGCTGCCCGTGCCGGTGTTCGGCGAGCCGGACTATCCGGAGGAGTTGCGGCTGAAGTACCGTTACCTCGACCTGCGCCGCGACAGCCTGCACAAGAACATCGTCCTGCGATCCCAAGTCATCGCCAGCCTGCGACGGCGCATGACCGAGCAGAACTTCACCGAGTTCCAGACTCCGATCCTCACCGCGTCCTCGCCCGAAGGCGCGCGCGATTATCTGGTGCCGTCGCGGCTCTATCCCGGCCAGTTCTACGCCCTCCCCCAGGCGCCCCAGCAGTTCAAGCAGCTGCTGATGGTCTCGGGCTTCGACCGCTACTTCCAGATCGCGCCCTGCTTCCGCGACGAGGCGGCGCGGGCGGATCGCTCGCCCGGCGAGTTCTACCAGCTCGACATGGAGATGAGCTTCGTCACCCAGCAGGACGTGTTCGACGTGATCGAACCGGTGATGCGCGGCGTGTTCGAAGAGTTCGGCGGCGGCAAGCGCGCCACCGTCGGCGCCTTCCCCCACATCCCCTTCCGCGAGGCGGTGCGCAAGTACGGCTCCGACAAGCCGGACCTGCGCAACCCGATCGAGATGGCCGAGGTGTCCGATCATTTTCGCGGCGGCGGCTTTGGCGTATTCGCCCGCATCCTGGAAAACCCAAAGGCGGAAATCTGGGCGATCCCGGCGCCTGGCGGCGGGTCGAGGGCCTTCTGCGACCGCATGAACGACTGGGCCAAGGGCGAGGACCAGCCGGGCCTGGCCTACATCTTCTGGCGTGAGGGCGAGGCCGCCGGGGCCGGTCCCGTGGCCAAGAACCTTGGTCCGGAGCGTAGCGAGGCGTTGCGCGCCCAGCTCGGCCTGAAGGCGGGTGATGCAGTATTCTTCGCCGCCGGCGAGCCGGACGCCTTCTACAAGTTCGCAGGGCTCGCGCGCACCAAGATCGGGGCCGACCTGGGGCTCGTGGACGAGGACCAGTTCAAGTTCTGCTGGATCGTCGACTTTCCCATGTACGAGTGGAACGAGGAGGAGAAGAAGATCGATTTCTCCCACAATCCCTTCTCGATGCCGCAGGGCGAGCTGGAGGCGCTGCAGACCAAGGATCCGCAAGACATCCTGGCCTATCAGTACGACATCGTCTGCAATGGGGTGGAGCTGTCCTCCGGCGCGATCCGGAACCACAAGCCGGAGATCATGCTCAAGGCCTTCGAGATCGCCGGCTACGGCGCGGACGAGGTCGAGGCGCGGTTCGGCGGCATGCTGAACGCCTTCCGCTACGGCGCGCCGCCGCACGGCGGCATCGCGCCGGGCGTGGACCGCATCGTCATGCTGCTGGCCGGCGCCTCCAGCATCCGCGAGGTCATCGCCTTCCCGTTGAACCAGCAGGCCCAGGACCTGATGATGCAGGCGCCCTCGCCGGTCAGCGAAGCGCAGCTGAAGGAGCTGCATATCCGCGTCGCCGCGCCGCCCAAAGCCTGAGCGTTTCCAGCGTGAGCTGTCGCTAGCTGCTGGCTTCAAGACGCGAGCAGGCTCGCTCTCTACCAATACGGAGGGGTAAGACAGCCGCTCCATCCGTCATTCTGAGGAGCCTCCGCAGGAGGCGTCTCGAAGGACGCATCACGCTCCAAACGGCCTACGCGCCCGCGCCCAGGATCCAACCCTCCTCCCGCTCCACCACCTCGCGCAGAGCGGCGTCCGCATCGCGGGGCGGGGCGAAGGCCGCGCCCAGCCGGCCTTGCTCGTCCAGGCGGGCGAAATGCTCGCACAGGGTGCGGACCTGGGCGCGATCGATGATCTCGCCCGGATCGGGCTTGGCGGGGACGAGCGCGGGATAGACTTCCGCCACCACGGCCTCGAAGGCGTGCACGTCCAGGGGCGTCAGCTCGCGCCAGCCGGTCTGGAAGGGCCACACCGTCGCTTTGTCGCCCATCGCCTGCACAAAGCGTCGCACGGCCGGCACGCCGACCAGGGTCTGGCCGCCGACCGTCCCGGCGCCGAACAGCTGCCACACGCTCTTGGCGCCTGGCTTGCCGGCCACCGCGCCCTGGGTGGCCAGGTCTGCGTGACGCAGGTTGGCCAGGGGGAAGTCGGCGGGCGGCGCGGGCTTGGTCGAGGAGAGCCAGCGCTGGGCGTCCTTGGGCGGCGCGCCCCAGAACGGCCAGGGCTGGTCGGTCATCAGCCGGTTCATCTTGGAGGCGACGGCGAAGCGGTTGTTGGCGTTGTCGGCCTTGTCCACCACGTTGGCGGCCAGGAAGGTCCAGATGGCCTCCCACGTCGGGGTCTTCAGCTTCAGCAGCTCGGCGGCGCCGGCCGGATAGCCGAGGGCGAAGTCGAAGCCGACCAGGGAGCGGTCGTTGCGGCGGCGCAGGTCGGTCATGACCTCGATAAGCTGCTTCTCCGCGGCGGCGCGGGTGGGCGGGTTGAAGGCCTCGAAGGTCGGACGGAAGCGGATGTCGCGCTTCAGCACGCCGATCCAGACGGAGTCCTTGCCGGTCTTGGCGCTGGCCGCGGCGCTCCAATCCACCATGACATAGGCGTTGAACAGGCGGCTCACGGGTGGTCCTTGCATAAGCGCGGCAGGGGCGCGAAAGCCCCGCCGCCAGCTTCTAGCCGGATCGGGCGCCTGGATGAAGGCCATGCGGCGCGCGGCGGGGGGACAATGACGGTCGGCGAGGATAGAAGACGCGCGCTCGCAGGTGGGACTTGCCATGTCTGATCTCAGGGCCGGCGTCGTGGGCGCCGGCGTCTTCGCCAGCTTCCACGCCCGCAAGTACGCCTCCATGGCCGAAGTGGACCTGGCCGGCGTCTACGATCCCGACGGGGCCAGGGCGCAGACGCTGGCGGCCTCCCTCGGGGTGCGCGCCTTCGAAGTCCTCGGCGATCTTCTGGACGCCTGCCACATGGTGACCATCGCCAGCCCGGCCTCCACCCACGCCGAGGTGGCGGAGCAGGCGATCGCTTCGGGTCGCCACGTCTATGTGGAAAAGCCCCTCGCCCGGACGCTGGACGCGGGTACGGCCCTGGTCGGGCGCGCCCGGGATCGGCGACTGACGCTCGCCTGCGGTCATCAGGAGCGTGTGGTGTTCGCCGCCATGGGTCTGCTCGACACGCCGGAGCCGCCGCGTCGGCTGGAGTCGGTGCGGCGCGGCCTGCCCGGTCCGCGCTCGCGCGACGTCTCCTGCGTGCTCGACCTGATGATCCACGACCTGGACCTGGCCCTGCAGCTCGGCGGCGGCGACGTCCTGTCGATCCAGGCGAGCGGTCGGTTCGACGAGATGCGTGCGGAGATCGTGTTCCGCGGCGGCCTGCACGCGACCCTCGAAGCCTCGCGCATGGCCGAGCGGCGGGAACGCACCATGCGCCTGGCCTATGGCTCCGGGCAGGTCGAGGTCGACTTCCTGGCCCCCGCCTTCGCCAACTCCGCCCCCTTCGCCCTGGACGCGCTGTTCGCCGCCTCGCCCGAGGGTCGCGATCCGCTCGGCGCCAGCGTCGGCGGCTTCGTGGCCGCAGTGCAGGGTAGGGCGCGCCGCCCGGTGGTCACCGGCGAGGAGGGTCTGGCCGCCCTGGCGCTGGCGCTGAGGGTGGAGCAGGCGGCGGGGCTCTAGCCGTCGCAAAGTCCGTTGCACGCTTTGGCCGCCGCTGGTACATCACCGTGCTCCGGCTTGGCCGCGCGCGCCGAGGGCTGTGGTCTCGTCGCAATCGTCAGGGCGGAGGGCGGCGCTCCTCACCGGGTTCCGACCGGCCTAGGAGTGTAGCTCAGCTGGTAGAGCATCGGTCTCCAAAACCGAGGGT
>CAXTEX010000060.1:0-13876 GCA_964243445.1 uncultured Caulobacteraceae bacterium
GTGGGCCCGCGGTGGGGGTGGGGGCGCTGGTGTTCGGCGCGGGGGTCGGCGCGGCGCTGGCGCTGCGCTTCGGCTTCGCGCGCGAGCGGGCCGCGGCGGCCCAGGCCTATGGCCTGTCGCTGGCTCTGACCACCGGGCTCTGCTTTGCGGTGCAGACGCCGCCCTGGCGCTGGGGCGTGGAGGCCTGCGACGCCCTGGCCTGGAACCTGACCGCCGCCATCCTGGTCGCCGGTCTTGGGCTGGCGACCCTGGCGCGGTTCGGCGCCGGGCTGCGATGGCCGGTGCGGCTGGCGCTGCTGGGCGGCCTCGGAGTTGCAGCGGCCGGGACGTATCTGGGGCTCTATCCGCACTGCCTGCATGGCTTCTTCGCCGACGTGGACCCGCGCATCCGCCCGATCTGGCTGAATTACGTGCAGGAGGTCCGCCCGATCAATCTGGTGCTGAAGAAGAACCTCGGCGACGGCGCCGGCCACATCGCCGTCTGGGGCCTGGGCCTGGTCGCCTGGGCCATCCTGGGGCTGCGCCGGGAGCGATGGGGAGACTTCGCCTGGTGGCTCAGCGGCCTGCTCCTCGCCATGGGAACGGCCGCCGCGGCGAGCGCCCTGCGCATGACCGGCTATGCGGAGTGGTTCGCAGTCCCGATCATCGCGGCGGCGGCGGTGGAGGTGCTGGCCTGGACCGGCTACGCCAACTGGCTGGCGGTGGCGCTCGCGGCTGCGGTCGCCAGCCCGGTGACCGCCGGCAGCCTGGCGACCAAGGCCACCGACGCCATAGCGCCCCTCTTCGCCAAACATCCCAAGCACGCCGCCGTGAAGGGTATCGCCGCGAAAGGTCCCAAGAAGAAGCCGGCGGAAGACGACTGTTTCGACATCTACGCCTTCAACGCGCTGGATGACGCGACGCCGACGGGCGTCGTGCTCGGCGAAGTCGATCTTGGCCCCTTCGTGCTCGCCTCGACCGACCACAGCGCCCTGGCCGGCCCCTATCACCGCATGAGCTGGGGCATTCTTCGCGCCCACGCCATCCTGAAGGCTCCCGCCGACGGCGCCTCGGCCGACCTCGCGCGCCAGGCGGGGGTGTCCTACGTCGTGGAGTGCCGCATGCACGCCCACCACGGCGACCGCGACGACATGGCCAAGACCGCGCTGCAGAAGCGGCTCGACGCGGGACTGCCCCCAGCCTGGCTGCAGCCGCTGTCCACGAAGAGCGAGCCGCTGCAGGTCTACCGCGTCCTGCCGCCGGGTGCTGTGGCCGGACCGCCGCCGGCCAAGCCCGCCCCATGACCTGGCGACGGGTGTTCGGCGCGCTCCGGCGCAGCTTCTGGTGGCTCTGGCTGTGGGAGCTGAGCGCCGTAGCCTGGGCGCTGCTGGCCTCCTATTTCACCTTGGGGCGTAACGGTCACCTGGACTGGACCGGTCACGCCTTGGGCCGCGACTTCATTAACTCCTGGACGGCGGGACATCTGATCCTGTCGCATCAGGTGCATGACATCTTCCAGCCCGACCTGTTTCTCGCCCACGAGCAGGACCTGTTCGACCCCGACCTGCCGTTCCACTTCTGGTCCTACCCGCCGCCCAACCTCTTCCTCGTCGCGCCGCTCGGCCTAACCTCCTATTTCGGCGGCCTGGTCGCCTGGAGCGTGGCGGGCATGGCGGCGCTCGGGGTCGCGGCCCGGGCGTGGACGCGCGATCCGTGGACGTGGGCCTTGCTGATGCTCGCGCCCGCCGCGGCCACCAACATCGGCCTCGGCCAGAACGGCGCCTTCACCGCCGCCATCCTGATCGGCGGGCTGAGCCTGATCGACCGGCGCCCGATCGCGGCTGGCGCCCTGCTGGGACTGCTCATCTTCAAGCCGCAGATCGCTTTGCTGCTGCCGGTGGCGGTGCTCGCAGGGCGGCGCTGGCGGACGATGGGAGCCGCCGCCGTGGTGGTGGTCGCGGTGGTCGCACTTTCCGCCCTGGTGTTCGGGCTCGACGCCTGGCGGGGCTTTCTCGGCCCGACCCTGCAGATGCAGGGGATCATGCTCAAGCATGGGCGTGGGCCGTTCCAGTGGATGATGCCTTCCGCCTATATGTCCGCCCGGCTGCTCAAGCTGCACATGGCGGGGGCGTTGGCGGTGCAGGCGCCGTTCACCCTGCTGGCCGTCGTGCTGACCGGCTGGACCTGGCTGAAGGCCGACCGGCCCCTGGAGCTCCGCGCAGCGGTGCTGATGATGGCGACCTTCGTGGCCTCGCCCCAAGCGTTCAACTACGACCTGATCCCCGCCGGCGCCGCGGCCCTGGTGCTGTTGCGCTGGGACCATGTCCGCTGGCTGGCGCTGGGCCTGGCCATGCTGGTCTGGTCGACGCCGGTGGCCATGGTGGGGCTGCAGTGGGTGCACGCCCCCGTCGCGCCGCTGGTGCTGACCGCGGCGATGGTGCGGCTGACCATGCTGGCGCTGCGTCCCAGCGCACGCCGCGCGGCTGTGGCGCCCGAGCCTGCCCTCGCGAGTCGGGCGTCCGTTCCGACGCCGGCCCCGGCTTGATCCATGCCGACAAGCGGGAGCGGCCTGCGCGTGCTGTTCGCTCCAGCCGCAGGCGCGGATATCGGCGGCGGCCACCTCATGCGCGACCTCGCCCTCGCCGAAGCCCTTCAGGCGCGGGGCGCGACCAGCGTCTTCGCCGTCCCGTCCTGGGGCGAGCGGCTGGTCCGGCGCTACGCTGACGGGTTTGTGCCCGTGCATCCGCTCGCCGGATCAGGGCAGGCCGATCTGATCGCCCAAGCCGTCGAGGTCGTGCGACCTCACGTCCTCGTGCTCGACGACTACGGGCTGGATGCAGACGCGACGGCTGCGCTGCGCCATCCCGGCCTGACGATCGTCGTCGTCGACGATCTGGCCGACCGGACCTACGCCTGCGACCTGCTGGTCGATCCCGGTCATGGCCGCGGGGCGTCGGACTACGCCGGCCGCGTCCCTGCCGATTGCGAGGTGCTGGCGGGTCCGCGTTACGCCCTGCTGCGCACAGGTTTCGCCCAAACCGGCGAGCCGCCGGACAGGTCCGCGGACGGGCCGGTCGGACGGGTGTTCGTCTCCTTCGGCCTCAGCGACGTCGGCGGGATCGCCGCCCTCGCCGTGGAGCGGTTGCGGCCTCGCGCGCCGCGGGTCCGCTTCGACGTGGCGCTAGGCGCCGACGCCGCGAGCCTGCCGCGGCTGCGGTCGTTGGCGGCGGTCGACCCGGGCGTGGTCGTGCACGCCGACGCCCGGGACGTGGCGGCCCTGATGCGGACGGCCGATGTCGCTGTGGGGGCGGGCGGCTCGGCGACGTGGGAGCGGTGCGCGCTCGGACTGCCGACTCTGGCTGTGGTGGTGGCGGACAACCAGCGCGCCATGATCGACCGCCTGGCGCAGGCGGGCGCGGTGCTCGCCGTCGACATGGCGGCCCCAGACTTCGATCTCGCGCTCGACGCCGCCTTCGACCGCCTTTGCACGCCCGCGCTGCGCCGATCGCTGGCGCAGGCGTCATCGGCGCTCTGCGACGGCCGCGGCGCTGGTCGTGTGGCCGACGCGCTGATCGCGCGGGCGGTCGTGCCCCTCGAGGCCCCGCTTGCCGCCAAGCTAGGGCCGAGGCCATAAGGACGCCATGGCGGCGAGCTCTCCCAGCGCGGATGCGGAGGACTTCGGTCCGACCTCCCACAGCTTCATCTCCCAGCGGCTGAAGCTCGCCTATGTGGACTGGGGCAACCGCAAGGCCCCACCGCTGCTGCTGCAGCACGGCGGACGCGACCACAGCCGCAGCTGGGACTGGATCGCGCGCGAGCTGCGGCGCGACTGGCGCGTCATCGCCCCGGACCTGCGCGGCCACGGCGACAGCGCCTGGTCGCCCGACGGCGGCTACGCCATCAACGCCTTCGTTTACGACCTGGCGCAGCTGATCCATCAGGAGGAGCTGGCGCCGCTGACCATCGTGGCGCACTCCTTCGGCGCTATGATCGCCCTGCGCTATGCGGGAGCCTTCCCCCAGACCGTTCGCAAGCTCGTGGCCATCGAAGGCACGGGCCTGTCCGGCCCGGCCGAGCGTGCGCGCCAGGCGGCGCCGACGCCTGAGCGCTGGCGCGCCTGGGTGGAGGAGCGCCGCAAGCTCAGCGGACGCCTGCCGCGTCGTTACGCCTCCATCGAGGAGGCGCTGGGACGGATGCAGGCGGAAAACCGATATCTGACAGACGAACAGGCGCGCCACCTGACCATCCACGGCGTCAGCCGCAACGAGGACGGCAGCTACAGCTGGAAGTTCGACAACTATGTCCGTTCCGGTTCGCCCGTCGACATGGCCGACGCCCAGCTGAACGCGCTCTACGCCTCGATCGACTGTCCAGTGCTGCTGTGCCACGGCCGCGACAGCTGGGCGACGGACCCGGCGCAGGACGGCACGGCGGCGCTGTTCAAGGACGCCCGGGTGGTCAACTTCGACCAGGCCGGCCACTGGCTGCACCACGACCAGACGCGTCGCTTCATGGACACGCTGAACGGCTTCATCTGACGTCTGCGGATGGGATCAGGCGACGAGCCGTCCGACGATGGCCTCGCGGCGCGCGTCGCTGACGCCCAGCACCTCGCGCAGATAGTCGCGCACGCTCCCGTGGCGCGCCTCTATGGCGTCGAGGGCGGCCTGCAGGTATTCGGCCTGGACCATCATCAAGATGCGGATCGTCTCGGGCGAGGTCTCTTCGCCGTAGGCGGCGCGGATGTGCTTGGCGCCGGCCTCGATCCGCTCCTCGATCCGTCCGGCCGAGTTGGTCAGCAGATAGTCGGCGATGATGTCGTCGCGATGCACGCCCACGGCCTCGTGCAGCAGGGCGACAGCCAGCCCCGTGCGATCCTTGCCGGCCATGCAGTGGATCAGCGATGCGCCCTCGATGTCGGCTAGGGCCTCGAAGTAGCGCGCCAGGATCGGGATCATGCGCGGGCGGAACGGCATGGCCGCATAGCCCGCCTGCATCGCCCTCGCCGCGCCCGCCGGATCGGGGGAGGCCCGCGCCGCCTGGACGTGGGGCGCGAGGCCTGTGGTGTCCTCGTCGACGAACAGCACCTGGGCCGAGAAGCCCTCCGGCCGCGGGCAGGGCGCCTGCGCCCGCTCGCCCGCCCCGCGCAGGTCGATGACCACCGCCAGCTCCAGCGCCGCCACGGCCTGCAGGTCTTGCGGCGTCGCATCCCGGTGCTGGGCGGAACGGAACAGCCGGCCCGACTTCAGCCGGCCGCCGCCCGCCAAGGCGTAGCCGCCGTAATCGCGGAAATTGTGGATGCCGGTGAACGGCAGCACGCGCTGCGGTTCGGCGACCGAGGGGCTTGCGACAGGGGTCATCTGGAACTCGCTTAAGCAAACGGCAAATAGGGTGACGGCCCGGTAGATGCGCCGGCGTCATGCAGCGTGGAAGGTGGCTCGCGCCGACACATAGGCCGGAAACGCCATGGACGTTCAGATCTCCGTGTCCCCGGATCTGTTCCTTGGGACCATGGCGAGAGGCTCGCAGGCTTTGCGGAGCCTTATCGCGCAGCGCGGCCTCGCCCGGTCTCAAGCCTGGTGCAAGTCCTGCGGCGTTGCTCGAAGGACATCGGCCGCATAGGCTCCCGTGAGGAGAACCATCGATGCAGACCCGCCGCTCGCTGCTCACGTCCGCCGCCGCCCTGGGCCTGGCCGCGGGGACCCACGCCGCCCTCGCCCAGGGGGATGTCGACACGCCGGCCGACGCCGCCCTGCACCACCTCTTCGACACGCTGTTCCAGGAAGACCTGCGGCTGCGGCCGGAAAGCGCCACCCAGCTGGGCCTCGACAAGGGCGCCAACGCGGATCTGCGAAGCCGACTCAGCGACGTCTCGCCGACCGGCATGGCGGCGGCCAGGGCCTCGACCCGGAACCAGCTCGCGCGGCTGCAGGCGGTGGATCGCTCCGCGCTCACCGTTCGGGGTCAGCTCGACTTGGACACGGTGCTCTACACCCAGAAGAGCGCCGCCTCGCTGCAGCGCTTCGATTTCGGCGGCACCTCTTATGGGCCGTCCCCCTATGCGGTGAGCCAGCTCACCGGCGCCTACCAGTCGGTGCCGGACTTCCTGGACACCAAGCACAAGATCGATACGGCCGCCGATGCAGACGCCTATCTGTCGCGGCTGAACGCCTACGCCGACGAGCTGGACGCCAACACCGATCGGATGCGCCATGACGCCGGCATCGGCGTCATTCCGCCGGACTTCATCTTGGCCACCGCCCTGGTGCAGCTCGGCAAGACGCGGCTCCCGGCCGATCAGTCGCTGGTGGTGACCTCCATCACCCGCCGCGCGGCCGCCAAGGGGCTGCCGGCCTCCTATGGCCATGACGCCGAGCGCATCTACACCAGCCGGGTCCTGCCGGCCCTAGACCGCCAAATCGCCCAGGCGCGCACCCTGCAGGGGCAGGCCACGCACGACGCCGGCGTCTGGCGCTTTCGTGACGGACCCGCCTTCTACGAGGCCGCGCTGCAGGTCACCACGACCACCCGGCTCAGCCCCGACGAGGTGCACCGCTTCGGGCTGGAGCAGGCGCGCGACATCTCCAGCCGGCTGGACGGGCTGCTGCGCCGTCAGGGCCTGACCCAGGGCACGGTGGGCGAGCGCATGGCCCACCTCTATGCGGACCCGAGCCAGCTCTATCCCGACACCGACGCCGGCAAGGCCGAGGCCATCGCCTATTGCAACGGCCGGCTGGCGGCTATCCGCACGCGCCTTCCGCAGGCCTTCGAGCGGTTGCCGCCCTACCAGTTCGAGGTGCGCCGCGTGCCCGTCCAGACCGAGGCCGGCGCGGCCTCGGCCTTCTCGCAGGGGCCTGCGCTGGACGGCTCGCGGCCGGGGCTGGTGTATTTCAACCTGCACGACACCGCCGAATGGCCCAAGTTCTGCCTCTCCACGACGGTGTTCCACGAGGGACTGCCGGGCCACCAGCTGGAAGGCGGCCTGGCGCTGTCCAACACCCACCTGCCTCTGATCCGCAAGACCATCGGCTTCTCCGGCTATGCGGAAGGCTGGGCGCTTTACGCCGAGCAGCTCGCCGACGAGCTCGGCATGTACGACGACGATCCCCTCGGCCGGCTGGGCTATCTGAAGTTCCAGTTGTTTCGCGCCAACCGCTGCGTGGTCGACACGGGCATCCACCACCTGCACTGGACCCGCGAGCGGGCCATCGACTATTTCGTCCAGCAGGATGGGGAGGCTAGGGGTTTCGCCACCCGGGAGGTCGAGCGCTACTGCTCAACGCCAGGCCAGGCCTGCAGCTACAAGCTCGGCCACACCGTGTTCACCGGCATCCGCAGCAAGGCGAAGGCTCAGCTCGGCGCGCGCTTCGACCTCAAGGGCTTCCACACCGCGGTGCTCGGCTGCGGGCGCGTGCCGCTCGACATCCTGCAGTCGGTCGGCGACCGCTGGATCGCGTCCCAGGTGCAGGCGTGAGGCGGCCGCGCCTGGCTCCGAGCCTGGGCGCAGCCGTCCTGCTCGGGCTCGCCGGCCTGTCGCGGGGGGCGGCCGCCGTGGAGCCCGGCGCCATGCCGTTGCCGCCGCCCTGGCCGATCCAGGCCGACGATCCCTCGCCCCAGGAGGCGGATGGCTACACCCGCTATGAGCTGCTGGCGCCGGGATCGGGGCGGTTCCGCATCCTCTACGACATCACCGCGATCCGGCCGGGCGCGCGGGCCTTCTTCAATCCCATCCGCAAGGGCAGTATCGCCTCGGACGAGCAGGTGCGCGATCCGGTCACCGGCCGGCCGCTCGCCTTCAAGGTGGTCAGCGGGGCGCAAGCGCGCGGGAGCGGCCTGCCGGACGCCGATCTCGCCTCCGACTACATCCGGGTCGAGCTGGCGCGACCCGTCCCTGCAGACGGCGGTCAGGCCCGTATCCGCATCGAGAAGACCTATCAGGACGCCCGCAGCTACCGAATGGACGGCGCCGACATCGTCTTTGACCGTCCGCTTGGTATCAAGCGCAACGCCGTGGTGCTGCCGCTGGGCTACGTGCTGAGCGCCTGCAATTACCCGTCCCAGGTGGCGCAGGAGCCGGACGGCCGCATCCGGATCAGCTTCCGCAACGACACGCCGGCCCAGGCGCCTCTGGTGCTGCGCGCGGGACCCGGGCGGCTGTCCGCTGCTCCCACGAGCGTTGCGACGCGGCTGGACGAGCGGGCGCGCCAGACCCGCGACATCGTCTACGCCCTGCGTGAGCCTGGGACCCACGCCTTCGATCTCTACCACGACTATACCGAGGACCGGCCCGGGACCGACCACTACGTCAACGTCGTGCGCACGGGCAGCCAGGCGTCCAACCCCAGCGCGCGCGATCTCGACACCGGCGAGCCCATCACGGGGCGGCTGTTGAAGGGGCCCGCGATCACCGCCGCGGGGATCAGCGATCCGGAGATGGGGCCGGTCACCCCCGACACCGAGGTCGTGGTCTTCCCGTTCAAGGCGCTCGCGCCCGGCCAGTCGATCCGGTTGCGCATGTCGGAGACCTACACCGATCCCGGCCGCTACAAGCTGGTCGGCGACGAGCTGGTGTTCGACCGCAGCTTCGGGCGCCCGGCCAATGCGGTCGTGCTGCCGCCGGGCTGGGTGCTGACCAATTCCAGCAGTCCCGCCGTGGTCAGCCAGACCGATGACGGGCGCACGCGCCTGGACTTCGTCAACCCGCGCACCGACGAGCTCGAGGTGCTGATCACCGCCCGTCGCCCATCATGACGGCGGAGCTTACAGGCGGTCAGCCTGGCGGCCCCTCCAAGCGCACCGACGCCGCCAAGGTGCGCCGCGCCGCCGCTCATCCCGAGCGTCCGGGGTCGGCGTGCAAGGCGGCGCCTGGAGACTTTGCTCCCACGGTCGACCACGCCCGCTGCGAGGCAAAGGGCGACTGCGTGGCGGTCTGCCCCTACGACGTGTTCGAGGTCGAGCCGATCCGGCCGGCGCACTACCGCGCGCTGTCCTTCATCGGCCGCATCAAGGTCAGGGTGCACGGCATGAAGATGGCCTATACGCCCCGCGCCGACGCCTGCCTCGCCTGCGGCCTGTGCGTGGTCGCCTGTCCGGAGGGCGCGATCCGCCTCGTCGAGCGTCTGGCGCGATAGGCGGCGAGTCTACAGGCGGCCCAGCCTCAAGATCTCCAGGACAGCGCCAGCCTCCAGCGCCGCCGCTCCGGCAGGCCGCCGCAGCAGGGCGTCGGCCCCGGCGAAGACGCCGACCAGCGAGGAGTCCTGATCCGGGAAAGCCTTAGCCTCGACCGTCCCGTCAGGGCGGGGCGCCAGCCGGGCGCGCATCCAGTGCTCGCGCGGACCGGTCGGGCCCAGAGGATGGGCCAGGCGCGCAAACTCCAACCGGAGCGTCGGGTCGCCGCCCTGCCAGGCCGCCAGCAGGGGGCGCAAGAACAGCTCGGCCGCGACCAGGCTGGAGGCGGGGTTTCCCGGCAGGCCCAGCACGCGCCGCCCGTCCGCCAGCACGCCGAACCAGGTGGGCTTGCCTGGCCGCAGGCGGATGGTCTCCACCGCCAACTCAAGGCCCAGCCGGCCGAGCGCCGGCTTGACCAGGTCGTAGTCGCCGACCGAGGCGCCGCCGACGGTCACGATCAGCTCGACGTCGATGCCTTCCAGGGCGGCGACGATGGCGTCCTCGGTATCGCGGGCGGGCGCCAGCGGGCGAGGCTGGCCGCCCCATTGGGCGATCAGGGTGGAGAGCGCCGGGCCGTTGGAGTCGAAGATCTGCGCGTCGGTGAGCGGGCGGCCCGCCGGCACGATCTCCTCTCCGGTGGACAGGATAGCCACCCGCGGCTGGGGGAAGGCCAGGGCATGGCTCCGGCCCGCGGCTGCGGCCAGGGCGAGCCGCCAGGCGTCCAGCCTCCCGCCGGGCGCGAGCAGCGTCTCGCCCGCGCGGAAGTCGCCGCCGCGTGGACGCACATGGAGCTTGTGCTCTGGCGGCGCGCCCTCGAAACGCACGCTGGGGCCGTCCCGTCGGGCGCGCTCCTGCACCACGACGGCGCATCCGGGCGGGACCGCCGCCCCCGTGAAGACCCGCACGGTCGCGCCAAGCCGGGGCGGCTCGGTGAAGGGACGTCCCGCCGCGCTCTCGCCCGCCACCCGGAAGGCGGGCCAGGCGGGGTCCTGAGGGTCCAGCGCGTAGCCGTCCATGGCGGAGACGTCGAAGGGAGGCTGGTCGCGCACCGCCGCCACCGCCTCCGCCAGGACCCGCCCCAGCGCGGTGCGGTCCAGGACGATCGACTCAGGCGACCCCGGCGCCACGGCCGCGAGCATGCGCGCGCGGGCCTCCTCGACGGTGAGGTCTTTCAGCTGCGCCACGTCGCTGGTCGCCAACCCCGCTGGGCGGGCGGGAGAGAACGGCCGCGACGCCTCACGCCCGGTAGTCCCCGGACGCGCCGCCGGATTTGTCGAGCAGGCGTACGCCCTCGATGGTCATGGCCTTCTCCGCCGCCTTCAGCATGTCGTAGAGCGTCAGGCAGGCGACCGACACCGCGGTCAGGGCTTCCATCTCCACGCCGGTGGGGCCCTTGGTCCGTACGCTCGCCTGCACCCGCAGACCCGAACCGTCCGCCGCCTCGGCGATGTCGACCTCGACCTTCGACAACGCCAGCGGATGGCAGAGCGGGATCAGATCGGCTGTGCGCTTGGCGGCCATGACGCCGGCGATCTCGGCCACGGCGAAGACATCGCCCTTGCGGCCTGCGCCGGTGCAGGCGAGCGCCAAGGTCTCCGGCCGCATCCTCACAAAGCCCTCCGCCACCGCTTCGCGGGCGGTGGGGGGCTTGTCGGAGACGTCGACCATGCGGGCGCGCCCCTGCGCATCCAGGTGCGAGAGCCCGGTCACGCCGCCTTACAGTCCCACGTCGCCACGGCAATCCCCTCGGGCGACCAAGCCAAGACGCCGCCTAAGCCCGGATACGCCGCCTCGTCAGTCATCTCAGCGCTCCAGCAGCCGCGGCATCAGCTCCACCATGTTGCAAGGAGCGTGGCGGCTGTCGAGCTGGGGCGCGATCACCGACCAGCCGTCCTTCACCGCGCCGTTGGAGCCTGGGAGGCAGAAGACGAAGGCGCCGCGAATCAGGCCGGCGGTGGCGCGGGACTGCAGGGTGGACAGGCCGATCGCGGCGTAGCTGACCATGTGGAACACAACCGAAAACCCGTCCAGCCGCTTGTCGAACAGGGGCTCCAGCGCCTCAGGCGTCACGTCGCGACCGGTGAGGCCGGTGCCGCCCGTGGTAATCACCACCTCTACGCCCTGATCGATCCAGGCGTTCACCTGAGCGCGGATGGCGTCCACGTCGTCGTGCACGATGGCGCGGCCGGCGGCCGCGTGGCCCGCGCTCCCGACCCGGCCGGCCAGAATGTCGCCCGAGGTATCGTTCGATTCGTCGCGGGTGTCGGAGACGGTCAGCACCGCGATCCGCACCGGTTTGAAGGCTCTGGCTTCGTCGTAGCGACCGCCGGCGTCCCGGGGCAGGGCATGGGGCGTGGGGAAGGGTGCGTTCATCCAGCGTCCTTGGCGGCGGGCGCCACATCCCAGCGAGCCGCGTCCTCTAAGTCCTCGGGCGTCGGTTCGATCCAGCGATCGCCGTTTGGTCCCGAACTCCGCTTCCAGAACGGAGCCCGTGATTTCAGGTAGTCCATCAGGTGGTCGGCCGCCTCGAACGCCGCGCGACGGTGAGCTGACGCCGTGGCCACGAAGACGATGGCCTCGCCGGGCGCGATCGCCCCGTGGCGATGCACGATCAGGCTGTCGTGCAGGCGGAAGCGGGCGACGGCTGCGGCCTCGACGCGGGCGATCTCCGTCTCCGTGAAGCCGGAATAGACATCGAGCTCCAAGGCGTCGGCGGAGCCGTGTTCGGCGCGCATCAGGCCGGTGAAGCTGACCACCGCGCCGGTCTCGCGGCGACCCTCGGTGAACTGGTCCAGCAGTTCGCCGGGGTGGAGGGGTCCGGTCTGCAGGCGGACGGTCATGGCCGCACCGTCCTATCCCCCGCTCATCGGCGGCAGGAAGGCCACCTCAGCGCTCGGCCCGAGCGGCGCGTCGCCGCGGGTCAGCGTCTTGTCGAGCGCCACCTGCACGCCCGGCCGGTCCAGCGCTTCGCCCAAGGCGGGTTGCTCGACGCCGAGGCGGTCGCGCACCGCGGAGATCGCCGCCGCCTCGATCTCTCGTTCCCGCCAGCCGGCGATGTCGGCCAGGGCGCCGAACAGGAGCACGCGGGCCATCTCAGCCGCCCGTCGTGGACATGTGGCGGGCCACCGCTGGCCGCGCGCCGCGGGCGATGACGAAGTCGTGGCCCCGCGGCTTGGCGGCCAGGGCGCCCAGCACGGCGGCCCGCACTGCCGCATCATCGGCCGGATGGTCGCGCAGGCGGGAGCGCAAGTCGGTGGCGTCGTCCTGGCCAAGGCAGGTGTGCAGCGTGCCCGTGCAGGTCACCCGCACCCGGTTGCAGCTCTCGCAGAAGCCATGGCTGAGCGGGGTGATGAAGCCGACCCGCCCGCCCGTCTCGGCCAGCCGCACATAACGCGCCGGGCCGCCGGTGGCGTAGGCCTCGGGCGTCAGGGTCCAGATGGAGGCGAGGGTGGCGCGCACCTCGGCGAGGGAGACGTACTGATCGCTTCGGTCTTCCTCCGTCGCACCCATCGGCATGGTCTCGATCAGGGTCAGGTCGAAGCCCCGCCCGTGCGCCCAAACGACCATGTCCGGGATTTCGGATAGATTGTCGTTCCTCAGAGCCACCGCGTTGATCTTGACGTGCAGCCCGGCCGCTTGTGCGGCGTCGAGGCCGTCAATCACCGCCGCGAGATCGCCGCCGCGGGTAAGGCGCCGGTAGTGTTCAGGATCGAGCGTGTCGAGGGACACGTTGATCCGTTGCACCCCATGGCGGGCGAGGTCTTCGGCCACCATCGCCAGACGGGTGCCGTTGGTGGTCAGGGTCAGTTCGCGCAGGGCGCCCGAGCGCAGATGACGAGACAGGCTGCCCACCAGGTCCATGAAGCCGCGACGCACCAGGGGCTCGCCGCCGGTCAGGCGCAGCTTGGTCATGCCCATGCCGACCAGGATGGCGCAGAGGCGGTCCAGCTCCTCCAGGCTCAGCACTTCGGCGCGGGGCAGGAAGGTCATCCGCTCAGGCATGCAATAGGTGCAGCGCAGATCGCAGCGGTCCGTCACGGAGACGCGCACATAGTCGATCCGGCGATTGTAACCGTCGAACAGGGTGGCGCGCGCGGGTGAGTCGGCCCTGCGGATGGACAGGGTCTCCTCGCTCAGCCTTGCATCGGGGATGTCGTAGGGTGTCATGCGTCCGCCAACCGAGCTTACAGATGGACCCTCCCGCTTGAGCGTCAAACCCCTCCCGTCGTGCAGGGCCAGAAAGGCTGCGTCAGCACAAGCGCGCCGCCGCCGCCGATGACGTTCGGGGGCGCCTGAGATGGACGTGTTTCCCGCCGCCTTTCCACTTGCGGGGCTGCGGGTCGCCGTCGCCGGCTCAGGCGAGGCGGCCGACGCCAAGGCGCGCCTGTTCGACGGCTCTGCGGCGGTGCTCGTGCGGGTCGCACCTGAGGCGGCCGGCCGGACGCAGAGTTATGCGGGCGCCCGGCTGGCCTTCATCGCCCTGCCGGGCGGGGCCGCCGCCCTCGCGGCCGGGACCGCGCGTGCGGCGGGGGCCTTGGTCAATGTGGTCGACCGGCCGGAGCTCTGCGACTTCAACACCCCGGCGATCATCGACCGAGGGGCTGTGGTGGGCGCGGTGGCCACCGGCGGCGCTGCGCCCCTGCTGGCGGCGGAGCTGCGGCGTGAGATCGAGGCCCGCTGGCCGCAGGGCCTGGGCGGCGCGGCGCGGCTGCTGCAGGCGCTGCAGGGC